>JBAZJM010000048.1:0-21006 GCA_041651315.1 Lentisphaeria bacterium
GGTGCGCCGGCTCGACGGCGAGCTGATGGTCGCCTGCGACGCCAACACCGTCGCCATCGCCCGGGTCGGCGCGCTCCAGCTCAACACCATCCTGCAATACCGGATCGCCCAGGGCACCCTGGAACAGTTGGAACTGGCGGTGCCGGCCAACTTGCAGGTGACCCAGGTCCGCGGCGCCGACATCCGCGAGTGGGGGCTGCGCGCGCCGGTCCCCGGCCAGGCCGCCGCCGACCGCCTGCTGACGGTGACCCTGAACCGCCCCCAGGACACCGCCTACACCCTGCTGGTCGAGGGCGAAGTCACCCTGCCGGCGTTCCCGGCCAAGGCGGCGCTGCCGTTCCTCACCCCCCGCAAGGTGATCCGCACCAGCGGCTTCCTGCTGCTCGGCGCGGACTCCGCCATCAAGCTGCTGGTGACCAAGGCGACGGGGTTGACCCAGGTCGACCAGGCCGCCTTCCCGCAGGTGGCGGCCCCGGACGCCGGCAGTTCGGCCACCGCCCGCGCCATGCCCGGCCGCGGCGCCTACGCCTACCAATACGCCAACCTGCCGTGCCAGATGGAGCTGAGCGCCGAGGACATCGTCACCGGCCTGTTCGCCGACCACCGCCTGGTGCTGGGGCTGGACAACAACACCCTGACCCTGGCCGCCACCACCGAGTTCGACATCCGCGACGCCCCGGCCCGCGAGATCGTGCTGGAGACCGATCCGGCCTGGACCGTGGCCAATGTCACCGGCGCCCAGCTCGCCGACTACGACGTGCGCGACCAGGACGGCCGCCGCCTGCTGCGCCTCGCCTTCCGCGACGCGGCCACCGGGCGCGCCCTGGTCGAGGTCCGCCTGGAGCGCCAGTTGCCGGACCACGCCGCCGAGTTCGCCACCCCCCTGTACCGGGTCCAGAACGCCAAGGCGGAACGCGGCTGCCTGGTCTGCCGCGCCGAGCCGGGCGTCCGCCTCAAGCCCGAGCAAAGTGAAAATGTGCGCGAGGTGAGCCCCAACTCCCTGCCGTTCCGGGTCGCCAACGCCCAGAACGCCTTCCGCTTCAAGGACGCCCAGTGGCGGGTGACCTTCCGGATCGACCAGGCGGCGCCGGCGCTGAACGCGGAGCTGTTCCAGCTGGCCTCCCTCGGCGAGGGCGCGGTCTACGGCTCCTGCTCGATCACCTACGGCATCGGCGGCACCCCGGTGCGCGGCTTCCGGGTCCGCGTCCCCCCCGGCTGCCAGAACGTCGAGTTCACCGGCCGCGATGTGCGCTCCTGGCAGAAGGACGGCGAGACCTACACCGTCCAGCTTCAGGACCGGGTCGCCGGCGACTACACGCTGCTGGTGACCTATGACCAGCCGATCCCCGCGTCGGGCGAGATCCTGCTCGGCGGCATCCGCACCCTCGACACGGCCAGCGAAACCGGGTACCTCGCCCTGGCCGGCCCCGCCAGCACCGATTTCGCCCGCGAGGCGGCCAAGCCGGCCGCGACCGTGCTGCCGCTGTCCAATAGTGAACTGCCGCCGGAATACCTGCTGCTGGTCAACGATCCGGTGCTGAAATGCTACAAGTATTTCACCGCCAAGGGCGACGCGCATGAGGTCCGGGCCGTCATCAAGCGCTACCCCACCCTGCCGCTGCCGCAGCAGGTGGCGGACCACCAGACCCTCGCCACCCGCATCAGCGAGGCCGGCGAGGCGGTCACCACCGCCACCTATTACGTCAAGAACAGCTCCCGGCAATATTTCCACGTCGCCCTGCCCGCCGGCGCCAAGCTGTGGAGCGTGACGGTGGACGGCCGCACCGTGCAGGCGCTGGATGACGGCAAGGGCATGGTCCTGGTGCCCCTGGCGCGCCGGCGCGACCCGAACCTGGCGGCCGTCGCGGTCATCACCTATGCCGAACAGCAGGGCGCCATCGGCTGGCGCCGCCGCCTGGCCTTCACCGCGCCGACGACCGACGCCAAGGCGGTGTTCGCCCGCTGGACCTTCCAGGCCCCCGCCCAGTGCACCATCGCCCCGGCCGGCGGCAACCTGCTCCCGGAACAGGCCGCCGCGCCGAACCGCCTGCAAGCCCTGGCCGCCGCCACCGGCCGGGTGCTGGAAAACCTGCTGCAGCGGAAGCCGCTGCTGGCCGTGCTGCCGTTCCTGCTGCTGCCGCTGGCGGCGCTGGTCGTGTTCAACGACCGGCGCGGCCGCGCCCGGCACTGGAGCTCGTGGCTCGCGGGCGGCCTGGCCGTGCTCGTCCTGCTGGCTGCGTTGGCCGCCGGGCGCCCCCTGTACCGGCATTACGGGGAGCCGGCGGGGCTGGAACCGCTCCACACCCTGTCCCTGACCAAGCCGGTGATCCTCGCGGACAGCCTGCTCAAGGCGGGGGTGACCGTCCGCGCGGACGCCTTTGTGCTGGCGGTGAACCTCGGCCTGCTGCTCGCCGCCCTGGCCGCCGCCGGCCTGCTGCTGCAACGGACGCGGGGCCGGAGCCGCTTCCTAGCCGGGCTCGCCCTGGCGCTGCTGGTGTGGGGGCTGGCCGGCTTCCGCCCGTGCCTGCTGCCGCTGGCCTGGCTGCTGCTGGCGGCCCCGGTGGCGGCCCTGTGGCTCGCCGGCCTGCGGGCCGCCGCCCGGGCCGGCCTCCGCCGCCGCCCGCCGCCGCCGCCACCATTCGCCCTGCCCCCGGAACTCACCCCGCCGGTGGCACCGCCGCCCGCCCCCGGCCTGGGCGTGCTCGGCCTGCTGCTCGCCGCCGGCCTCTGGCTCGGCGCCGCGGCCCCCGCCGCCGCCGCGGCCCAGCCGGCCCCCGAACCGCCGGCACCGGCCCCGGTGCCGGTCATGGACGGCGTCACCCTGGCCGTGACCGCGCCCGACGTCACCTCCCGCGATCCCAAGGCGGCCCGGGACGCCGCGGTGAGCATGACCGTGTCGTTCACCGGCACCGCCGGCCAGCGCTTCCGCCTGCTGGCCAAGCCCAATGTGCTCGACAGCTATGACCTGGACCAGGCCCGCCTGCGGCTGCTCGCCGATGACGCCGGCTACTGGCTGGAACCGCTCCGGGACGGCCCCGCCCAGGCCACCGTCCGCTTCCTGGCGCCGGTGCGCGAAACCGGCGGCGCCTGGAGCCTGGCGCTCCCCGTGCCCGCCAACCGGACCAACACCGTCACCGTGCGGCTGCCCGGCACCGGCTGGGAGGTGCGCGCCCCCGAAGCCGTCCTCCTGAACCGCGCCGTCCAGGACGGCGCCACCCGCTGCGACCTGGTGGCCGGCCCCGAACCGGTCCTGAACCTGGTCTGGACCCCGCAGGCGCGCAACACCCGCCTGGAAAAGGCGGATTTCTTCGCCGAAACCAACACCCTGGCGCTATTCCAGCCGGGCCTGGTCGTGCTGACCAGCCAGGTGCGCTTCCAGATCGCCCAGGGCGAACTGCAGGCGCTGGCCCTGAACGTGCCCAAGGCGATGAACGTCACCGCCGTCGGCGGCAACGATGTCGGCACCTGGCGCTTCGACCCGGAAACCCGGCGCCTGGAAGTGCTGCTGAACCGGCCGGTGAGCGGCGATTACCTGCTGACGGTGGTCACCCAAATGCCGCAGGAAAGCCTGCCCTACCAGGCCGCCCTCGCGCCGCTGGCCGTCCAGGGCGCCTCGCGCCAGCGCGGCACCCTGGCCCTGGCCGCCACCGACGCGGTCCAGATCCGGGCCGGAGACCTGCGGGGTGCCACCGGCATGAACACCGGCGACTTCCAGCTCGCCCCCCCCGCCCCCGGAACGGACCGCCCCGCCCAACTCCAGGCCGCCGCGCCCGAGATCAAGCGCGCCTACCGCTTCCAGCAGGCGGACGCCGGCCTCACGGTCACCGCGGAAAAAGTGCTGCCCGAACTGCGCGTCGACGAGAGCGCCCAGGTCGACGTGTCGGATGAGCGGGTCAAGCTCTCCACCACCCTCGCCCTCACCATCGCCAAGGCCGGCCTCTTCTCCGTGCGCCTGGACCTGCCGCCCCAGTTCGACGTGGAATCGCTCACCGGCGACGACCTCAGCCACTGGGACGAGATCAAGGACGCCGACGGCAGCCGCGGCCTGATCGTCCATTTCACCCGCCAGGCGCTCGGTGACCGCCGCCTCAACCTGGTCCTCAGCCGCCAGGAAAAGGGCATTGCCGCCGAGCTGCTGCTGCCGCGGGTGACCGTCCGCGACGCCTACAAGCAGACCGGCACCGTCATCCTCTCCGGCGAACGCGGCGTCCGCTTCACGGTGGCGCGCCGGGACGGCGTCAGCGACCTCAATCCGCGCGAGCTCGGCCTGGAGCAGCCGGGGCTGCTGGCATTCAAGCTGTTGCGCCCGGACTGGCGGGTCGTCCTGAAAACGGAAACCCTGGCCCCGGTGGTGCGCAGCGAACTGCTCCAGCGCCTGGAACTCTCCGAGGGGCTGGTCAAGGCCCGCGCCGTCGTCCTCTACATCATCGAGCATGCCGGGGTCAAGCTGTTCCGCCTGCAAGCGCCGGCGCCCGGCGCCGCCCTGGCCGTCACCGGCCGCAACATCGCCCAGGTCCGCAACACCGACCCCGCCAAGGGGATCTGGGAAGTGGAACTGACCGGCAAGGCGGAAAAGGAGTACCGGCTGGAGGCCGCCTGGCAGGCGCCCGTCCGCGAACCGGTCCTCGCCCCCCTCCGCACCCTGGACGTCGACGCCCAGAAAAGCTGGCTCGTCCTGTTCGCCGGCGAACGCCTCCAGGTGAAGCCCGGCGCGCTGCCGGAGGGCATGACCCTGGAAGATCCGCGGGGCATTCCCGGCCGCTTCAATGCCGGCGACCTGGCCGGCGCCGTGCTCTGCGCCAAAACCGTCCGCCCGGACGCCGCCCTGCCCCTGGAGGTGCAACGCCACGACACCGCCGGCGTGCTCTCCGCCAAGGTGCGGCAGATGCGCCTGGCCACCGTGGTCTCCAACGACTTCCAGACCCTCACCCGCGCCGAACTCACCCTCGACGTCAACCACCGGCGCGCCCTCAAGGTCACCCTGCCCGCCGGCCAGGAACTGTGGTCGGCGTTCGTCAACGGCAAGGCCGTCGTGCCGCTGCTGGAAACCGGCGCCTACCTGGTCCCCCTGGACCCCGGCGCCGCCACCGCCACGGTCGAACTGCTGACCGGCGGCGCCGCCACCGCCGCCGGCCGCCGCCTGACCTTTGACGGCCCGCGCTTCGACCTGCCGCTGACCGACGTGGAATGGACGTTCTACCTGCCGCCCAATCTGCGCTATTACGGCGCCGACGGCACGCTGCGGCCGCGCCCGGACACCGGCGGCGCCGTGGTGCGCTTCAGCACCGACCAGTACAGCCGCGACAACCAGGCGCGGGTCACCCTGAACGCGCGCAAGGCCGAAGAGGTGATGCAGCAGGGCACGGAATATTTCCAGGCCGGCAAGCAACTGGAGGCGCGCCAGGCGCTGCAGTCCGCCATCGCCTATTCCCAGGGCCAGCAGGATCTCAACGAGGACGCCCGCATCCAGTTCCGCAATGTGGTCCGCCAGCAGGCCGTGGTCGGCCTGGCCAACCGCCGCAATGTGCTCAAGATCGAGCGCAACAACGCCGACGAGAACGCGCAGAAGCAGAACCTGGCGTTCAATGGCGGCCAGTTCAATGCCAGTTTCAGCCGCCAGGTGGAACAGTCGCTCGGCGCCGAGGAACAGAGCAGCCTGAACAAGGTCGCGGAAAAGATCCTCGACCAGCAGGCCGCGGCCGAGGCGGATCTCAATCCGATCCGCATTACGGTGCCGGAACAGGGACGCTGCCGCACGTTCTTCCGCGAACTGCAAGTCCAGGACGGCGCCCCCATGCAGGTGCGCCTCCAAACCCTGGACGCCCGCTGGAACAACCGCGCCGGCACCGCCGCGGCCGCCGCCGCCCTCCTCGCCCTAACCACCCTCACCGCCACCCTCGCCACCGGACGAAAGCAAAAGTAAGAAAGGATGTTGGGGCCACCCTTTTGAAAAAGGGTGCTCCCCCCGCGCTCCGCGCTCAGCAGCCCCGGCTCCGCCGGGTCGCTCACATGTTCGCTCTGCATCCCCCTTCCCAAAACTTTTGTACGTTTTGCGGATTCCGCAGGCCGCCCCACTACCCCTGCCATGGTCTGTCACATCAAGCGGCCTGCGGAATCCGCAAAATATCAAAAGCTTGGAAGAAGGGTTGGCACCGTTTTGGAGTGCGGCAATTCCTTTGCCGCTTTTTGATGCTCGATAAATTAAATCCACAAGGCAAAGTCGGCGTTATTTCAAGACCGGGAGCCGCCCGGCCTCGGGCGGACAACGACGGCGTCACACCAGTTCCGTCCTTCTTTATTGAGCCACCGTCTGTCAATACCGATGGTGCGCGTCTCCGACGATAACGGGTTTGTCCGCCCGAGGCCGGGCGGCTCCCAATTGTGGAAAAATCTCGTTATTTTTGAAACCCCCTAACAAGGATGCATTTACCGCTTCCGGAGCGCCGCCGGAACCTTTTGAGTGGCGGTGGCTCGACACCGCTTTCCTACTGTATTTTCTTGTGCCTTTTGTGGCCATAAAACCAACAGCCATTTCGCGCTCAGCGCAGCGGCGCTCGCGCTCGCCCCTCGCACGCGACCTGTTTGGTGTTTCAATGGCCACTACAGCTCAAAAAAACCTTCGATTTAGCTTCGTGCCCTTCGTGTCTTCGTGGTGAATCCCAAGTTTTTCCTTTGCCAAAGTCCCAAGCCCCGCCCCAGTTCGGAGTTCCGCCTTCAGGCGGTCAAAGCCTGGCCGTCCCCCGAACCCGGTGCCCCCCTCTCCGCCCGTGGCCAGGCGCCGCCCACTGCTCTCCGGCATGGGGGGGGCATTCCATCCGTCCCCTTCGTCCCATCCATCCCATTGGTCCCCTTTGGCATCGCCCCCCCCCCATTCCCGCCCACCGGCCATGGCCGCCGAGGCCCAAGAGGACGCGGCAAAGCCAATCGCCAGCAGCAAGGAGCTTGCCATCCAGGCATCACCGGGCTAAAGTCACCACCGTTATGCCGGTTGCTTTACAGAGGCTGCAAATGAGCACGGATGACCGAGAAATGGCAAGCCGGATCATGTCCCACATTTAGGAGAATTTCCCAGTATAGATCACCCCAAATAACCTAAACGATTGGAGATGCCGTTATGAGCAGTGAGGCAATAGATGAAGCCGAGTTAATTCGAGAATATACATTAGAATTACGCAACAAGAATTCTGCGATTTTCGTTGGCGCTGGATTTTCAGTGGCATCTGGATATGTTGACTGGAAAGGACTTCTCAAAGACATATTCGAAGACCTACGACTAGATCCAGATAAGGAAAAAGACCTTGTAACGGTGGCACAGTACCACTGTAATCAATCCGCTGGTAATAAATCGGCGCTTACGCAGAAAATAATGGCCGAATTTTGCATCGTTAAGTCTCCGACAAAAAATCATGAAATCCTAGCAAATTTACCAATTCAAACGTATTGGACAACAAACTACGATAAATTAATAGAGAAAGCGCTGGAAAATGCTAAAAAAGTTGCTGATATTAAATACTCTATTGACCAACTTTCTGTAACAAGACCAGACCGTGACGTTATTGTATATAAAATGCATGGCGATATCGATCATCCTTCTGAAACTATAATTAATAAGGACGATTACGAAGCATATCCGCTAAAGATGAGCCAGTTCGTTGCCGCGTTGAGAGGTGATCTTGTTGCCAAAACGTTTCTATTTTTGGGCTTTAGTTTCACAGACCCAAACATTGATTACATACTAAGTCGCGTGCGTGCTCAATACGACAAGCACCAGAGAATGCATTATTGTATCCTTAAAAAAGTGGCAAAAGTGCCAAATGAAAAAGCATGTGATTTTAAGTATAGGCAACTGAAACAGGAATACTTTATTAGAGACTTGAAACGGGTAGGAATCAAAACAGTCCTTGTTAATGACTATTCAGACATTACTATTTTGCTTGAAAAAATCGCGGCGTCATATAAACAGTATTCGATATTTGTTTCAGGCTCGGCTGAGGAGTACGGTAAATGGAGCAAAAATACGGCACAAGAGTTTATTCATAAATTAAGTTATACGATTGCCAAAAATAAAAATAGAGTAATAACCGGCTTTGGGCTTGGCGTTGGTAGCGCTGTTATCAATGGTACACTTTCATTTTTAGATAATGATGGAAAGACAATATCGGATGATGAAATAGTCATGCGTCCATTCCCACAAGTTGCAACTGGCAGCAAAAGTCTAACTTGCCTATGGGATGAATATCGTAAGGCGATGATTTCTCATGCAGGTTTGGCCATTTTTGTTTTTGGAAATAAACGAGACAAAACAGATAAAATTGTGCTTGCGGATGGAATGAGGCGTGAATTTGATCAGTGTGGTGCACTTGGAGTTATTCCAATTCCTATTGGAGCAACTGGCTACATGGCTAAAGATTTATGGAACGATGTTAATGATAATGTTGCCAACTATTTTCCAAAAGAAAAAACACAGTTCGTTTCTAAGAAACTAAAGACGCTTGGCGATGAAACAAAAACTCCTGACGAGTTGATTTCTGTAATTATGGAACTCATTCAGTATCTACAGAAAGGGTAAGGTTATGGCGAAGCGTGTTTATTTTGCGTTCCACTATCAAGACGTCATTGACTTTCGGGCTAATGTAGTGCGAAAACACAATGTTATTGAAGGAGTTGAAGAAGCTGGTTATTACGATGCTTCAATCTGGGAGGAGGCAAAAAAGAAGGGTGACCTGGCACTAAAACGCATGATCAATTCAGAATTAGAGCGAACGTCAGTTACAGCTGTACTAATTGGGACTAATACTTATGCTCGTCCTTGGGTTCGTTATGAAATATTAAAAAGTGTTGAACGTAGAAATAAGATTATTGGTATTCATATCAACTCTGTAAAAGGTAAAGATCAGCAAATAAAGCATTCCGGGGCAAATCCCTTTGATTTTTTATGCATTCTTGTTAGTCCGGATGGAAAAAAGGCAACACCGTACGAGTTCAACGGAAGTCAATGGGTGATATACAGTAAGCTTAATTCTTTCGATATACCAGAGCAACCCAGTAATTTGCGCGGCACGTATATCATGTTGTCACAGTGTTTTTCTGTATACGATTGGGTATCCAACGATGGTTATAACAACTTTGAAAGGTGGGTGGAGTAATGGCGCTAATTCAAACAAACGAGGTCTTGGCGTTTTCCCGGCGTACTGTTAATTTTTCGCGCACGGCGTCCGTAATTCTAAATGAACATGTAAATAAGCAAGCAAGTGGTCAAGAGTTTGATATATTTTTATCACATGCTTTCGATGACAAAGAATTGGTTTTGGGAGTGACTATGTTAATAGAGCATCTGGGTTATCAGATATACCTTGACTGGCGTGATGATCCACAGTTGGATCGTAAAAGCGTTTCCGCAAAAACGGCTGATGTGTTGAGAATGCGTATGAGAAATTGTAAGTGTTTGCTTTTTGCAACGACACCTAAATTTGATAAATCACAATGGATGCCTTGGGAATTAGGCTACAAGGACGGACATAATACTAGAACAACCATTCTTCCAATCGTTGATACGCAGTCAAGTTACTATTTAGGAAAAGAGTATTTAGGACTGTATCCGTATATTGACTACGCCAAGGAGAAAAACACTGGAAAAATGAAGTTATGGGTAAACCGTAATGATCACGATTATGTCGATTTCGATTCATGGCTTAACGGACGTGATCAAAATCACACTGGGGACGTACGCAAGCAACTAATTGCAGAGCAAGTAGAAACATAAAATTATTGTGATTAAAATGGCCTTAGACGCAAAAAATGATGACATAATTTGCGTTTAAGCATTTCCCGATTAGCAAAAACCGAGGTCACCCCGCCTCTTGCGTTTGGGTAGGCCGTGCCGCCGGTTTCCTTCATGTGCTTCATGCTCTTCATGGTGAGGCACAAGTTACCCGTCCCTAAAGCCCTCCCGCCGCCCGTTTCACGCCAGAAGCTTGCCTTTTACTCCGCCGTCCGGTAGAGTTATGCCGCAACCGAGATGACAACGGCGGATAAATCCCCAGACATCCCCCCAAGCCGCCGTGCCGGGCTTGTTCAACGAGGATGATGCGCTGGCGATACAGCGCATCATCCTACTAAGTTGGGCACTAGGCATCATGCAGCAACAATCTTCTCATAGAGGAAGGGCAAATGGAATCTTCCAAGTATGACGAGGGGCTGAAGAAGCTACTTGAAATGGAGGGCGAAGCGGGCAGTGCTGTCATCGAGAAGATGAAGCTTATCTCTCCGGATTTCACGCGGTATCTGCTCGAGTTTGTGTTTGGAGAGATATATGCGAGACCTGGCTTGGACATCAAGACAAAAGAAGCCGTTACGATTGCCGGCATGGTTACCTTGGGAGCTCCATTACAACTGAAAGTGCATGTAAAGGCGGCTCTGAATTTGGGCTTTACGGAGCAAGAGATCGTTGAGATGATGTTGCAGCTAGCGCCAATCGTCGGCTTTGTCCGGGCGATGGACGGTCTCATGGCAGCCCAACAAGTATTTGATGAAAAAACAAAACGGGAGTTAGGCGCTGACCAGGGACAAAAATGAACGGTCATATAAGCATTACCAGGTTAGCAAAAACCGAGGTCACCCCTCCTCTTGCGTCTGGGTAGGCCGTGCGGCCGGTTTCCTTCATGTGCTTCATGCTCTTCATGGTGAAACGATGAGAGATCTCAGCCATCCGCTTTGGATCAAGTTGAAGGGCCTGCTCTTCGTGCTGCTGGGAGTGGCGGCGGCGGGGTTGATCTGGCTGGAGCAGCCGACGCTGAAAATGGCAGCGCTGCTGGCGCTGGTGGTCTGGTGTTTCTGCCGTGCCTACTACTTCGCGTTCTACGTGATCGAGCATTACGTGGACCCGGGTTTCAGATTCAGCGGGCTGGGATCATTCCTCGTTTATCTGTTTCGCCGTGACAAACGGCAACCGTGAAAAAGCGGCAGAGGCGTTGCCGCGCTTTGGAAACGGGGTAGTTTTGTCCGTTCGCGGCCGGGCGGTTCCAACGGCAGCGGCGGGCGCTTCCAGCGCCCAAAGCCATGGCGGTGATCCTCACCGCACTCCATGGCCGGTGGCACCTGAGGGCGACACGGAAGGCAACACGCCGAGGACAACAACTTTACGCTCTCCCTTGAAAAGTAATATCAACAGTGATACTATATCGGTATGCCCACGGTCGATGCCATTCTTGCGCTGATGAAGAAGACGCCGGCAGCCGTGCGGTTTTCTGAATTGAGCAAGGTTTGCGCACATTTTTTCGGACCGCCCCGCCAAGCCGGGACCAGCCATCAGGTCTACCGGACACCCTGGGCCGGAGATCCCCGTGTCAACATCCAAAACGCCGGGGGAAAAGCCAAAGCTTACCAAGTCCGGCAAGTGCTCAAGGCCATTGCCAAAATCCAGCAACCAGATGCGCCATAATCCATACCCCATGAAAACCGACACCATTTATCTTCGTTATACCTACCGGGTGATTTGGTCGGAAGAAGACCACGAGCATGTCGGTCTCTGTGCCGAACTGCCGTCCATGAGTTGGCTGGCCAAGACGCCGGAAGCGGCCACGCACGGCATTGTCCAGGCGGCAGCGGAGGCGGTGGCCGATCTGCGCGCCAACGGTGAACCCGTGCCAGAACCGATCATGACCCGGTGCTACTCCGGCAAATTCATGGTGCGTGTGCCGCCAGAAGTCCACCGGCATTTAACGGTGGAAGCGGCCGAAGCCGGCGTAAGCCTCAACCGCCTTGTTTCATCCCGTCTTGTTCACGCCTAGCCCGGCCAAGCCGGAACCAAGTATTTCCGTGCTATGTAACGGTTGTTGTCCGGCTTGCCCGGGCTATTTATGTTTCGATCCATGGACAGCCAACTTCTTACCGAACGTTACAAGTCTTGCATTCGCGGGAAAACGAGGGAAAACGAGGGGTCACACCTCCGCAATCAGCTTCATCTCGTCAAATTGATGGGGATTAGGCACCGGTTACCCATCCATAATCCCCCCAACGGCCAAACCACCGGTTCTCAATCCTCAATTTCACCATGAAGAACAGGAAGGCCACGCAGGAAACGCGTCGTCAGGATGTCCGATTGCGTTTGAGTAGGCCGTGCCGCCGGTTTCCTTCATGTGCTTCATGCTGTTCATGGTGAAAAATGGCGCGGCGTTGTCCGCCCGAGGCCGGGCGGCTCCCCAAACACACAAGAAACGAAAAGCGGCGAATGGCAAGGGGCGGACCGGGCCAGATTGGGCTGGAATCTCCGACGGTTGCCGCGACGTCAACGATTGCGGAACAGCAACGGTTTGTTATGGTAAACGGCATGCCAAACTACAGCGACCTTGAAGCGGCGTTCTACTATGTGGGTGACGCCCCATATGGAACCAACCGCGCCGTATATGACAAGTCGGCGGACCGGTTTCTTTACGCCTCCGCCATGACCGGCGAAAGTGAGATCACGGAAGACCTCGCCTGGCCACACTGTTACGAGGTGCCGCACAAGAACACGCTAGACCTTGGCCGCGACCTGGTTTTCCGGTTCATTGAGGAGCGGTTGCCGGCCGAAACGGCAACCATGCACCGGATATTCCAACGTGCCGGTGCCTACGGACGTTTCAAGGAATTTCTTGAAGACCGGCGCCAGCTTCAAGCGTGGTACGATTTTGAGGCGGCGGCGCGACGCCGCGCCATTGAGCAGTGGTGCCGGGACAACGGGTTAGACATCATCGACGACGAGTAAAGTACTTGTAACATCGGGAGTACAATTCACCCGTCCCCGATATTCCAATCCTCTTTTTCACCATGAAGAACAGGAAGGCCACGAAGGAAAAGCGTCGTCAGGATGTCCGATTGCGTTTGAGTAGGCCGTAGCCATTGGGGTCACACCTCCGCAATCAGCTTCATCTCGTCAAATTGATGGGGATTAGGCACCCGTTGCCCATCCATAATCCCCCAAACGGCCAAACCACCGGTTCTCAATCCTCAATTTCACCATGAAGAACAGGAAGGCCACGCAGGAAACGCGTCGTCAGGATGTCCGATTGCGTTTGAGTAGGCCGTGCCGCCGGTTTCCTTCATGTGCTCCATGCTCTTCATGGTGAGGCACAAGTTACCCGTCCCTAAATCCCTCCCGCCGCCCGTTTCATGCCAGAAGCTTGCCTTTTACTCCGCCGTCCGGTAAAGTTATGCCGCAACCGAGATGACAACGGCGGATAAATCCCCAGACATCAACCCAAGCCGCCGCGCAGGGCTTGTTCAACGAGGATGATGCGCTGGCAATACAGCGCATCATCCTGCTAAGTTGGGCACAAGGCACCATGCAGCAACAATCTTCTCATAGAGGAAGGGCAAATGGAATCTTCCAGGTATGACGAGGGGCTGAAGAAGCTATTGGAAATGGAGGGCGAAGCGGGCAGTGCTGTCATCGAGGAGATGAAGCTTATCTCCCCGGATTTCACGCGGTATCTGCTCGAGTTTGTGTTTGGAGAGATATATGCGAGACCTGGCTTGGACATCAAGACAAAAGAAGCCGTTACGATTGCCGGCATGGTTACCTTGGGAGCTCCATTACAACTGAAAGTGCATGTAAAGGCGGCTCTGAATTTGGGCTTTACGGAGCAAGAGATCGTTGAGATGATGTTGCAGCTAGCGCCAATCGTCGGCTTTGTCCGGGCGATGGACGGTCTCATGGCAGCCCAACAAGTATTTGATGAAAAAACAAAACGGGAGTTAGGCGCTGACCAGAGACAAAAATGAACGGTCATATAAGCATTACCAGGTTAGCAAAAACCGAGGGCACCCCGCCTCTTACGTTTGGGTAGGCCGTGCGGCCGGTTTCCTTCATGTCTTCATGCTTTTCATGGTGGAAAATGGCGCGGTGTTGTCCACCCGTGGCCGGGCGGCTCCCCCAAACCCACGAGTAACAAGGCACACGTTACCCGTCCTACCGCCCTACCCGTTTCGCGCGAGCCATTCAGATATAGGCTTGGCGCGGTAAATGCGGGAATGGCCGCCCCACGGATGGACGCCGTTGCCGATATGCTCAAACCCCAGTTTTTCGTAGTAGCCGGTATGGTCGGTGCAGAGATACAACGGGTCGAACCCGAGGCGGGCGGCCTCGGCTCTGGCGTGCCGGACCAGCAGGGAACCGAATGCATGGCCGCGAAACGGTTCTTCGATGAACAACGCGCACAGCCATGGCCATAGATCCATGCGGCTGATGAAATCGTTGGTGATCAAGCCGGCGCCGCCAATGGTTTCATCGGCGTGGTTCACCAGCAAGTACCATTGCGGCAGCGGTGAAGAGGCCTTCAGACAGGCGGTCAGGCAGTCGCGATAAACCGCTTCGTTTTGCCAGTGCCGGACGAAGAAGCCGATGAACCGTTCCACCTGTTCCGGGTGTTGCCGCAACGATATAATCCTAGGCGGCGGGATTCGACAGGCCGGCGGCGCGGGATGGATGCCGTCAGCGGTTTTTTCCGGTTCCACTTCCGCGGCGGTCAGCCGTCTCATGGTCCAGTCCATCGCCACCGACTCCTTTCTCCATGACCAGGAATTTCATTTTGCCCGGTTTTGATACGCGCACAAACGACGCCATTTGCGTAAACCCGGTTTGCTCGTACACCTTAATGGCGCGCAGGTTAAATGACGCCACCGTCAACCGAAAACGGGTCACGGAAAATTCGCCCTGCACAAACGTCAATCCCTGAGTGACGAAGTCAGCACCCCGACCCAACCCGCAAAACGACGGATTCATCCCCAGACCGATATCCGTCCTGTCCGTAGGGTCGTAAACTCCAAACGCCCCGCCGGCCGGAACCTGAGCGGCTTTTCCGACGCAATAATAGCCCCAAAGAGTGCCGTTTTCGTCATGGGCCGAAAAATATAAGCCACCGAGCAATTCGCGGTGGCAAGCGTCGTTGTTTCCCAGGTTGTAAATTGAGTACGGTTCCGGATAGATCCAGCGGGAAATCTGCGCGGCCACGACGGCGCTCATTTTGTCAAAAATTAATTTCATCATGGCGCGGTTTTTCTGCCTGGTACGTTATGAGCGTGACAAGTTAAAGCATTGCCGCCTTCTGTCAAGGCGGGCGGGAACCACTCCTCGGTACGCCGTTGATTTCCCAATCTCAAACACCAGGATACATTATTTTTTATCCGTAGCGTAATTATCGGTTTTTTTGACAGGCGCCGCACATGAAAGACTTTTATGAAGCGTACTACTCCCGGGTCGGCCACAGCCAGGCGCATCACCTTTTTTGCGAACGCGCTTTCGGCAAGGATTTGGCACAGCATGGTTTCGCCGATTTGGAACAACTGGAACTGCTGATTAAGCTTACCGGACTCGGCCCGGATACTAATGCACTTGACGTGGGATGCGGAAACGGCATGATTTCCGAATATCTTGCCGACCGCACCGGCGCGCATATTACCGGTATCGATTATATCCCGCTCGCGATAAAAGACGCACAATTACGGACGGCGGCAAAATCAGGTCGTATGAAATTCATGGTCGGTGATATTAACCAACTTGAACTTAGTCCACGAACGTTTGACCTGGTCATGTTGATTGACAGCCTGTATTTCAGTGAAGACTATGCCGCGACCATTCGAACCTTAAAGACGGCACTTCGCCCCAACGGTAAAATGGCCATCTTTTTTTCTTACGGCCGCGAACCCCATGTCGCCCCGGCGGAGTTTCCGAAACAGTGTCTGCCGCCGGACAAAACGCCGCTGGCTGACGCCTTGCGGCGCAACGTCTTGCCGTTTGAAACCCGGGACCTGACCGCGCTGGATTATCGGAACGCACAAAAGCGGCAACAACTATTGTCGTTACTCAAGCCATTGTTTGAGCAAGAAGACGCCTTGTTTATTTATGATAATCGTCTTGGCGAAGCGAAGTGTATCATAAAATCAATTGAAGACGGCTTGCACAAGCGTTATTTGTATGTCGTCACTACCGCCTGAAGGAAAACGTTAGGCGCCATGAAGAGCCATCCGATCATTAAAGAACTGAGCTTGGCCGACTTGGACGGTGTGCCGTTCAAGGACTTTAATCGGTATCAGGAAGTGACAAAATGTTGGCGGAATGAAGATGGTACATGGCGCCTAAAGGATGTAGTTTTTACCGAAAACTGGAATGCCGGACAATACCGGTTTTTGGTGGAATGCCTGCGGAAGACCGTTCAAACCGGCGGTACGGTCTACGGTGCGTTCGACCAGGGAAAGCTGATCGGTTTTGCTTCGCTTGAAGGCGGTTTTCTGGGGGCACGGAAGGATTATTTACAACTGTCCAGTCTGCATGTGTCGTGCGAACATCGCGGCCACGGCATCGGCAAAATCCTGTTTCGTCGGATCGGTGAAACGGCCCGTCGGGCGGGGGCGTCCAAGCTCTATATTTCCGCGCATTCCGCCGCCGAAACGCAGGCGTTTTATCAGGCAATGGGGTGCGTCGATGCCCTGGAAATCCAGGCCGGCCTCGTGGCCCGCGAGCCCTGCGACCGCCAGTTGGAATACGACTTGAACCGGCGGCCCGCCGCGGGTAGCGGAGCGGCATAGTCCCGTTGCTGGTGGGATACGCCGCCCAATTCAATGGCGTGTTCACACAACGCAAATGCCCGTTGTCACATTTTGCCCCATCCCGTGTCTTGCAACATGAGCGCAAAACTTGGAGGATTAGGGCATGGGTATAAGCATGGAGACGGTTGGCGAAGATGTCGGGCGTGCCGTCACCGGCGACCCGAACGCGTTCGGGCGCCTGGTGAAACAGCATCAGCCAATGGTGGCGGCAATCGCCTATGCGATTACCGGCGACCTTGCGCTCAGCGAAGACATCGCCCAGGAGGTCTTCCTCACCGCGTGGCGCCGGCTTGGAAATCTGCGCGAACCCGCGCGTCTGGGGGCGTGGCTGGCTGCCATTACGCGCAACCTGGCGCGCAATGCGTTGCGTCGCCGCGGCCATGACCCCCTCCATGCGGCGGAGAGTTTGGACGCCAAGCCCGTGGCCTTGTTGGAAGCCGCGCCGGCCGCCACGCGCCTGGATCGGGAACGTGTGACGTGGCAGGCGCTGGCCCAGTTGCCAGAACTTTACCGGGAACCCCTGGTCCTGTTTTACCGCGAAAATCAGAGTACGCGCCAGGTGGCGCAACTACTGACCATCTCCGAGGAGTGCGCCCGGCAGCGGCTGACACGCGGTCGTGAAATGTTGAAGGATCGGGTGGCCCTTGTCGAAAAAACCGTTGACGAAACCCGTCCCGGTGATGCGTTAACGCTCGCGGTCATGGCGGCGCTGCCCCTGCCGGTTGTGCCGGGAGCCTTGACCGGCGTCGCTGTGGCAGCGGCCAAGGGAGGGGCGGCCGCCAAAGGCATTGGTGGCATGTCCGCCATCGTGAGCAGCTTAGCCGGTCCGGTCATTGGGATGACGGGAGGCTTCTTCGGCATGTGGGCGGCCATTCGTAACAGCGGTACCTTGCTGCAAAGACGGTATGCGTTGCGCAGCAGCGCACGCATGTACGCCCTGCTTCACGTGTTTTTGGGTTATCAATGTTTGTGTGGGGCCACGCTTTGGGGCAATTCCATCCGCCTATTGGCATTTTCGCTGGGGGGATGGGCCGTTTACCTTGTCCTTTTGGCGGCTTTCATCGTCAGCGGCCACCGGCGGGCGAGGTTTCTCGCGGCCAACGATGACGTATTGCGTGCCGCGGAACCGCTTGAGGAATCGGAACTATCCTTGCGCCGCCTATGGTGGAATTTTGCCGGAGCGTTAGGCTTGGCCATCGGCGGGGCGCTGTGCATGATCGCATGGGGGCGGTCATTGCCTGGCGCAGGATTCGCCATGGGCGTGGCCATTGCCATCTTGGAACTCGCCGCCGCCATCACTTTCTATGTTTTGTTCAAGAAAGGCATTGACCTTGCCCGTGACGATGTCGTTTTCCTCGAAACGGCGCCAGAGCCTGAAACGACTCCACTCACATTACCATCTCTGGCCCAGCGGGAAACACGGTGTCCGGCCATCGGCGGATTTGCCGGTGGGCAGCTTGGCGGCGCCCTTTGGCTGGCCATCGATCTTTTTTCCCGCGGCGACTACGGCTGGTGTGCCGCATGTAGCGTCGCGGCACTGGCGATTTTTGGTGGCGGCACGTGGTTGTTGATGCGCCGGCCGAAGCTTGCTGCATACATTGTGTCTGCTGCCATGGGCTTGACCGGCTTATTGCTGGCGGCCGTCCTTTTGGCGAGTCCGCCGGAATGGATCGATCGACTTCCCGCGCACGTGCAGGTGTCGTGGCGGCTTGGTGTCGGCGCCGCCGTGCTTGGGCTCTATTGGACCATTGGGGCCGTGGCGGTCGTACGTCATAGGCGTGTTCTCTAAGTGAACCGATGGCGGAACAGACTTGCGTCCATTGGGGGGTTAACCTTGCCGCCGTTTCCATGATTTGTGCTATGGTTCGTTGCGCGTGAATTTGAGGTGTTGACGTCCACCAGTTGGCAATGGTGGTGGTTCCCCCCCACAACGAGGGAAAAGGCGATGTCACCCCTGTATAACAGCCATGCCTTGGGAACGGTGGCACTGGGCGTTTTTTGCCGTTACGGCCTGTGGCCACGACGCTCCGGCAACGGTTGTTCCAGCCAATGCCAAGACCATCCCTCCTCTTGCGCTTGGGCAGGCCGTGTTGCCGGTTTCCTTCATGTGCTTCATGCTCTTCAGGGTGAAACAATGAAAGACCTCAGCCAACCGCTTTGGATCAAGTTGAAGGGCCTGCTCTTCGTGCTACTGGGAGTGACCGCGGCGGGGCTGATCTGGCTGGAGCAGCCGACACTGAAAATGGCGGCGCTGCTGGCGCTGGTGATCTGGTGTTTCTGCCGCGCCTACTACTTCGCGTTCTACGTGATCGAGCATTACGTGGACCCGGGTTTCAGATTCAGCGGGTTGGGATCATTCCTCGTTTATTTGTTTCGCCGTGACAAACGGCAACCGTAAAAAGAGCGGCAGAGGCGTTGCCGCGCTTTGGAAACGGGGTGGCTTTGTCCGCCCGCGGCCAAGCGGCTTCCAGCGGCGGCGGCGGGCGCTTCCAGCGCCCAAGGCCATGGCGGTGATCCCCACCGCACGCCACGGCTGGTGGCACCTGGGGGCGACACGAAAGGTAACACGCCGAGCTGGGGCTCGGCGCTCCCAGGTGGGGCGCAATCCGTGGATTTATCCACGCGGATCCGCGAAATCCGCGGCACAATTGCCGCATGCCAGAAACGGTGCTACCTTGGCCACAGGGGGGTGGGTGGCGGCCAAGCGAGGTGCGTTCATGCGCAGGATGCGACTGGGCAAGGCATTTACCTTGATGGAATCCGGGCCGGTGGTCCTGGTGACGACCCGTGACGGGGACCGGGACAACATCATGACCCTCTCCTGGACCATGGTGCTGGATTTCACGCCGGTCTTCGCCATCACCACGGGCGCGTGGAACCACTCGTTCAAGGCGTTGCAAAAAAATCAGGAGTGCGTCATCGCCATTCCCACCGTGGACCTGCTGGACACGGTGGTCGGCATCGGGACCTGCTCCGGGGCGGACACGGACAAGTTCGCCACGTTCAAGCTCACGCCGGTGAGGGGCAAACACGTCCAGGCGCCGTTGATCAAGGAGTGCGTCGCCAATATTGAGTGCCGGGTGACCGACATCGTCAGCCGGCACAACATCATCGTGCTGGCGGCGGTGGCCGCCTACCTGGACACCGCGCGCCGGGAGACGCGCCGGGTCCATGCCGTCGGCGACGGCACGTTCATCGTTGACGGGCAGGTGATCGACCGCAAAAAGATGATGGCCGCCAAGCTCCCCGCCGGCATCTAATTACCGATTTCAGGAGGTGCTTTCAATAGTCCTGTTTGAAAATTTTGGGCTGTCGTTATGGCAATGGTACGCGCCTTGCACCATGGAGTGCGGCATGGAATGCCGCCGTGGTTGGCGGCGGAGCCGCCTTCCACCGTTCGCCACGGGGGCGCTTCCAGCGCCCAAAACCAAGGCGGTGATCCTCACCGCACTCCATGGCATGCTCTCGCATGCAGTTCCAAACAAACAGGATACTACTGTTCCGATTCTCCAGCCATAAATAACCGTGCGTTCCTGCCAGACACGCAGGCAGGATTGCCTGCTTGACGTTTTCACAGGCACGAGTGCCTGGGTCACGTTTTAAGCCAAAGCCAGTTTCAGCGGAGCGCTGTCGGAGGCGAGGATCGCCCCTTGGGCATCGCGGATTTCCAAGGTGCGGAGGCCGGCCTCGTTGCGCTGGGCAAAGGTCCATTCACGGCCGGCCACGGGGACTGATGCCAGCTCGAAATCCGCCGTTTGGAAGGGATCGAACGCCAGCGTCTTCAGGTCGTCGGCAATCGTGATGCCGCACGCGTAGCGGATGAAGGGATCGATCCAAGAACTGTGGAAGTAGTCGGTGGTGTTGGCGCAACGGCCGCCGTCCTCGGGGCGGTGGTGTTCGCAGGCGCGCGGCGTCGTGCGGTCGCCGTACTGGAAATGCAGCTCCGTCCAGGCGCGGAAGAATTCCATCCATTTCGTCCGCCACTCGGGGGCGGCCAGCGCGGCCTGGCCGAAGGCTTCGGCGGCGAGGCTGTTTGAATAATGCCAGGTGGGGCCGTTCCAGCTGCAATTGTAATAATGCGGTTGGGCCGGAGACGCGAAGGCGGGGCCGACCAGGGCCGCGCCGCCGAAATACATCGGGCAGGTCTTGGCGGCGGTGCAGAGGGGAAAGTCGTCCCAGAACCAGGCCGGATCGGTGAATTTCTTGAAGGCTTCCAGATATTTTTTGTCCTGGATCATGCCCCACATGTAGGGGACGAAACTGTCATAACAGGCGGCCTGATCGGCGAGGCGGCCGGACCCGGGATCGGCGGCGAGGAACAGTTGCAGCCGGTCATCCCAGTGTTTCGCCTTGACGATCTCCAGCATGGCCGCCGCGCCGCCCGCGAGCGTTGCCGCCGCTTCGCCATTCCCGAGGAAGCCG
>JBAZJM010000049.1:0-20920 GCA_041651315.1 Lentisphaeria bacterium
CCCCTGTATCCGTTTGGCTTTGGACTTAGCTATACAACGTTTGAATACTCAGGCCTTCATGCTGATGCCCGCATTTCCTGGCGCGACCTGGAGCAAGGCCGTAAAATCCCGGTGGAAGTCACCATCAAAAACACGGGACATACTGCCGCGCAGGAAGTTGTCCAGTGCTATGTGCGTGATGTGGTTGCCAGCATGACGCGCCCGTTGCGGGAGCTAAAAGGATTTCAGAAAATCGAGCTGCAACCGGAAGAAACCAAGCGGGTCATTTTTGACCTCGGCAAAGATGAGCTTGGTTTTTATAATGGCGATGGCCAATATGTCGTGGAACCGGGGACATTCGAGATTTACGTCGGCGGCGACTGCCTGACCCGCAACGTCGTTTCGGTTGAGGTTATCGGGTAGTATCCGGCCGCACGGCCGGTTAGTTGCGCAACAGCATCGCGCATATGATATCACTGATCGAGTGCAAGAGGCGAGCGCGAGCGCCGCTCCGTTGAGCGCGAAGTGCCGGTTCGCTATGGTTTTTTCCGTGCCCACGTTCGATCATCCCACTCAAATGAGGTCAGACACGACCGGAACGTTCAACAGAGGCTATCGCCCACACCCGGGCTGTCCCCTCCCCGGTGCCAGCCTCCCCCTGCCGCGGCGCGGGTGTGTGACAGTTTTGTCGGATGATGTTGGGGCCACCTTTTGGGAAAAAGGGGTTCCCAACCAACAAGAATGTCATGCGCGGCGCTCTTGACAGTCGGCGCCGGACTCTTATCTTTTGGAACGTTCCAAACGCCGGCCCGGAGCCTCGCCCATGCGCAGTCTCATCATTGTCTTCGTCATCGTGCTGGTTGCCATCCTGCTCTCCCTGCTGATGAAGCCGGCCGCGCCGCCCCCGGCCGCGCCGCCGCCCGCAGCCCCGGTCACGGCCGCCCCGCCGCGGCCCGCGGCCGTCCCGGATGAGACCGGCCGGGCCGGCCAGCGGGCGGCCGGAGCCGTCGGTGTCGGCGGCGTCGGCGGGGAGATCGGCCAGGCCGTTGATTTCACCACCGGGTATACGCCGTTCAAGGTCAAGAAAACGGCGGTGCGCCGGGTCCAGGCCGCTCAGGACAAACACAACCAGGATGTCGAAAAAGCGCTCTCCGAATAACCCCCCTTCCCGAGGAAACAAGCCATGGCCTCCGCCTTACCCACTCTCCCGCCGTCCACCGTCAACGCCGCCTATGCGGCCGCGCAAAAACGTTACGCCGCCCTAGGGGTGGACGTCGAGGCCGCCCTGGCCGCCCTCGACACCGTGCCGGTGTCCCTGCACTGCTGGCAGGGGGACGATGTGCGCGGCTTTGAGAAAGCCGCCGACCTTTCCGGCTCCGGCCTGGCCGCCACCGGCAACTATCCCGGCGCCGCCCGCACCGGCGACGAGTTGCGCGCCGACGCCGCCACCGCCTTTTCGATGATTCCCGGCCCCGTCCGTTTCAACCTGCACGCCATCTACGCTGAAACCGACGGCGAGCGCGTGGGCCGCGACCAGCTCGAGCCCCGCCATTTCAAGCGCTGGATGGAGTGGGCGAAAAAACTCGGCGTCCGCCTCGACTTCAACACCTCCTTCTTCGCCCATCCCATGGCCGCGTCCGGCTTCACCCTGTCCCACGAAGACCCCAAGATCGCCGGCTTCTGGCTGCGCCACGGTTTGGCCTGCCGCAAGATCGCCGAGGCGATGGGGCGCGCCCAAAAGGCCCCCTGCGTCATCAACCACTGGCTGCCCGACGGCGCCAAGGACAGCCCGGCCGACCGCTGGGCGCCCCGCCGCCGTCTGGCCGCCCAGCTCGACAAGCTGTTCGCCCTCAAGCTCGACAAGCGCTTCTGCCTGGACGCCGTCGAGGGCAAACTGTTCGGCATCGGCAGCGAGGACTTCGTGGTCGGTTCCCATGAGTTCTACCTCTCCTACACCGCCAGCCGCCAGAACGCCCTGCTCTGCCTTGACATGGGGCATTTCCATCCCACCGAAACCATCCACGACAAGATCTCCGCCATCCTCACCTTCCAGAAGCAGCTCCTGCTTCACGTCAGCCGCGGCATCCGCTGGGACAGCGACCATGTGGTCCTCTTCAACGACGACACCCGCGCCGTTTTCCAGGAGCTGGCGCGCGGCAACGCCCTCGGCCGGGCCTGCATCGCCCTCGACTATTTTGACGCCAGCCTCAACCGGGTCGGCGCCTGGGTGATCGGCGCCCGCGCCACCCGCAAGGCGCTGCTTGCCGCCCTGCTGGAGCCGGCCGCGCTCATCCGGAGCGCCGCCGCCCGCGGCGACCAGGCGTCCAAACTGGCGCTGCTGGAGGAGGCCAAGACGCTGCCCTTCGGCGCCGTTTGGGACGCCTACTGCCAGCGCCACGGCATCGCCGCCGGCTCCGCCTGGCTCAACACCCTCGCCGCCTACGAGAAAAAGGTCCAGAGCAAGCGCGCGTGAAGGGTCCGGGGAAGGCCGGTGAACGGCACATCCTCCGCGGCCGGCGGCCATCAGGGCCCGGAACGCCAGTGACGGGTCAACGGTCCAACCGCTGGAAGTTGGCACTTTGACCGGTCACTCCCGCGCCCAGGAGTGGCGCTGCGTTCCCGGCTCTGACAAACGCCGTTCCCCCGGAGCCGGGAACCTTCCCCGTCCAGGGCTGTCCAATTCCCTCAACACCGCCGGCAAGTGGCCGGCGCCGAGCCCCAGAGATGGACAACCCAGAAGGATTTTTCACATGAAACGCATCACCTGGATGGGCAGCACCATGGCCATCCTCGCCCTCGTGGCCGCCCAGGCCCGGGCCGAAGACGCCGCCGCCAAGGCCGCCGAACCCGCCAAGGCCGCCGCCGTCGAGCAGGCCAAGACCACCGACGCCACCGACCAGGCCAAGCAGAAAAAGCAGTGGAAAAAGCAAACCCTCTGCCCGGTCAACGGCGACCCGATCGACAAGGACGTGTCCACCACCTACAAACGGGTGCGGGTCTACTTCTGCTGCCAGGACTGCGTCGCCAAGTTCAAGGCGGACCCGGACACCTATATGGAAAAGATGAAGAAGGATGGCATCCGCTGCGAACGCCTCCACAACAAGGGGGGCAAGATGGAGCATCCAGGCAGGGCCAAGACGGCTGAAGAGACGCCGAAGGCCGCAGAATAACACTTCGCCGCGCCCTTTTGCGTGCCCCCAACTTGATCGCACAACGGCCGCGCCAGTTCCGGCGCGGCCGTTTTTTTTGCCGCCCCGCGATTGCCGCGCGGCCGGGATGTGAATATATTAACAACCTTGATCCAGTTCCCCGGCCAGTGCCGCCACCCGGTACGCGTACCGCCGGCCACCTCCATCGCACCCCCACTCCCTAGACATATTCGGAGCCGCTTCCATGAAAGTCCTCGTCATTAATTCCGGCAGTTCGTCCCTCAAATTCACCATGTACCGCATGGGCAACGAACAAGTGCTGGCCAAGGGGCTGGTCGAGCGCATCGGCCTGGACAAGCCGCAGTTCAAATACGAGCGACATGACGGCCTCAAGCTCAAAGAAACCGCCGCCGTCCGCAACCACGAGGACGCCCTGCACTTGGTCTGCGAAAAACTGGTGGATCCCAAATGCGGTGTGCTGCATTCCCTTTCCGACGTCCAAGCCGTCGGCCATCGCGTCCTCCACGGCGGCAGCAAAATGACCCGCTCCGTGCTGGTGGATGAAGCGGTCCGGCAAACCATCCGCGACTGCATTCCCCTGGGCCCGCTGCACAATCCCGCCAACCTGGCCGGCATCGAGGCCTGTGAGAAAGTTTTCCCCGGCGTGAAAAACGTCGCCGTATTCGACACCGCCTTCCACCAGACCATGCCGCCGGCCGCCTACCTTTACGCCATCCCCTACGAGTTCAACGAGAAATACGGCATCCGCAAATATGGTTTCCATGGCACGTCACACCGCTATGTCTGCCAGGCCACGGCTGAATTCCTGGGCGTTCCCGCCGAACAGCTCAAGATGATCATCTGCCATTTGGGCAACGGCTCCAGCTTGGCGGCGATCAAGAACGGCAAGGTCATTGACACCAGCATGGGGCTGACGCCGCTGGACGGCCTGGTCATGGGCACCCGCTGCGGCCTGATGGACCCCGCCGTGGTGATTTCCATGATCAAGCTGGGCATGTCCGCCGACGAAGTGGACACCCTGCTCAACAAAAAGAGCGGCCTGCTGGCCCTGGCCGGCATCGGCAGCGGCGACATGCGCGACGTCCTCGACGCCGCGACCGGCGACAACGAAAAGGCCAAACTGGCCCTGGAAATGTTCGTTTACCGCCTGACCGCCTATCTGGGCGCTTATTATGCCAGCCTCGGCGGCGTTGATGCCATTGTCTTCACCGGCGGCATCGGCGAGAATTCAGTTCCCATTCGCGGCAGCATCATGGAGCGCCTGACCATCTTCGGCTGCCATCTTGACGAGACCCGAAAGGATGTCCACGGCACCGCGGCGGTCATCAGCACGCCGGACAGCCGGGTCAAAGCCGTCGTCATGCCCACCAACGAGGAATTGATGATCGCCCGTGACACCGTCCGCGTGGTCAAGGCCAACTGAGCCTCGGCGGTGCCCGGCCGCCACACCTCGCAGGGCTGTAGCATGTTAGGCTATGGGCTGTAGGTCATTACGGCCGCTGCATGACGCAGTATAACTGGGGGATGCGCAACCTAAAGGCCGGACTCAACCCCGTTTGAGTTCACCCTTCAGCGTGCTAGTCGCCCACGTCCCCACCCGGGTAAACGCGGGACCTGGCCGGATATTGCCGGCCAGCCGCTGGAGACGGATCGGTGCCTCCCTGGCCCGCCTAGCCGCCTCCCTCACCGGGGCGGTGCCGCGCTGGCCTTCGCTTCCAGTTCGGCCCAGCGTCCATAGAGGCGGACGGCTTCGGCGCGCGCCTGCTCGAGCCGGGCGGTGAACTCCTTCACCCGCGGCCCGTTCTTCTGGAAAAAGTCGGGCTCGGCAAACTGCGCTTCCAAGCGCGCCGCCTCGGACTCGGCGGCCTCGATCGCCGCCGGCAGCCCTTCCAGCTCCTTCTGTTCCTTCCACTTCAGGACGGACTTCCCCTTGGCAGGGGCCGTTGCGGGGGCGGCCGCCGGAGCGGGTGCGGAGTCCGCCGGCACCTGCCAGACGTGGCCGCGCTTTTGGCGGTAATAGTCGTAGTCGCCTTCCTGGTAGAACAGCGTGCCGTCCGGCTCAAAGGCCAGGATGCTGGTACAGACCCGGTTGAGAAAATAGCGGTCGTGGCTGACCAGCATGACGCAGCCGGCAAAGCCGGCCAGGGCGGTCTCCAGCACCTGCAAGGTCGCCAGGTCCAGGTCGTTGGTCGGCTCGTCCAAAATGAGGAAGTTGCCGCCGTCCTTGAGGATCTTGGCCAGCAACAGGCGGCTGCGTTCGCCGCCGGAGAGATGGGCCACCGGGGTGTTGATGCGGTCGTCGGCAAACAGAAAGCGGCGGAGATAGCCCCAGACGCCGACCCGCTCGTCGCCGAGCTGGACGTAGTCCTTGCCATCGGCAATCTCCTCCAGCACGCTCTTGTCGTTGTTCAGGTGCAGCCGGTGCTGGTCGACATAATTGAACCGCACCCGCTCCCCGACCACCACCCGGCCGGCCGTCGCGGGGTGGGTGCCGAGCAGGGTGCGGATCAGGGTCGTTTTGCCGGCGCCGTTGCGGCCGATGACACCGACGCGGGCGCCGGGCGGAATGACCAGGTCAAAGTCGCGGCAAAGGGTGCGTCCGCCAATGCTGACCGTGAGCTGTTCCAGCGCCACCGCCTTGTTACCCAGCGGCAGGGGCGGCGGAATGATCAGTTCGACGTCGCCCTCCGCTTCCGGCGGAACATCGTTGGCCGCCGTGTAAAAGCGGTCCACCCGGCTCTGCGACTTGGTGGTCCGCGCCTGGGGGCCGCGGCGGATCCAGTCCAGCTCGCGCCGCAGAAAGCTCAGGCGCCGCGCCTCGGCCTGGCCGGCGGCCGCCTCGCGCTCCGCCTTGGCCTGCAGATAAGCGCGGTAATTGCCCTCGCAGGACCATAGGACGCCGTTGCCCAGCTCGAGGATGCGCGTCGAGACCCGGTCCAGAAAATACCGGTCATGGGTGACCATCAGGCAGGCGCCGCCATGACGGCGCAGCCAGGCCTCCAGCCATTCGATGGAATCGGTGTCGAGATGGTTGGTCGGCTCGTCCAGGATCAGCAGTTCCGGGCGGCCGATCAGAGCGCGGCAGAGGGCGACGCGGCGGCGTTCGCCGCCGGACAGGGTGCCGACCCGGCGGTCTGCCGGCGGCGCCTCCAAGTGGTCCATGAGCTCGTTGAGGCGCACGTCGAGGTTCCAGGCGTCGAGCGTGTGCAGGCGGGTTTCCAGCTCGTGGGCGTCGGGTGAATCGTGCGGGGTCCGCTCATAGCGTGCCAGCAGCTCAATCAGGTCGCGGGCGCCAACCAGGATGGCGTCGCGCACCGTGGCGTCCAGGTCCAGCGACGCCTCCTGCGGCAGCCAGCCGACCTGCAGGCCGCGCCGCGGCTGCACCTGGCCGCGGTCCGGCGGTTCGGCGCCGGCCAAAATTTTCAGCAGGGTCGTCTTGCCGGCACCATTGCGGCCGACCAGGCCGGCGCACTCCCCCTCGTGCAGGGTCAGCGACACGTCGTCCAGCAGCACCTGGGTTCCGATGCGGAAATGAAGTCCCTGCGCCGTCAGCACCACCGGTTTCAACGCCATCGCGAACGCTCCTGTTCCCCGGCCCGTGCCGCACCGGCCTCGGGCGCCGCCACTCGCTGCTTCATGGCGTCAGGGTCGGCATCGGCACCGCCAGGGCGCGCACCTCGGCTTCGAGGGCGGCCAGGTCCTGGAGGAAGCGGGCTTTCTTTTCCTCCAGGAAGCGGGCGGCGTCCTTCCGGTAATAGTCGATGCCGGAGAGAAGGTTGGCCTGGAAATCGCGCCGGTAAATGCGGAACCGTTCGGACATGTCCCGCGAGGCGGCATCGGCCTGGCGCCGCAGTTCGGCGACATAGAGGCGCAACTCGGTGATGAACATGTGCGGCCGGTCGCCCCCCGCCAGCAGCGACAGCCGGCCGTAAATGTGCCCGACCATCTCCTCCAGCGAGGCGATGCGGTGGAACCAGGCAATGTCGGGGCCGGGGCAGACGGCGGGAACCGCCGCCGGATCAAACCCCAGGGCGCGGCTGACACTGC
Source organism: Lentisphaeria bacterium (assembly GCA_041651315.1). GTDB lineage: Bacteria > Verrucomicrobiota > Lentisphaeria > Oligosphaerales > CAITYL01 > CAITYL01. The sequence continues at coordinate 7,197 of JBAZJM010000049.1, forward strand.
CGGCCAGGTCATGGCAGATGCACGCCTTGGTGACGATCTTTTCGATTTCGGCGGCCGGCACGGGCTGGCCGGGATATTGGGCGGCGAGCTGTTCCAGCTTCTGCGCCTGATAGTTGCGCGACGCCAGGCAGACGGGAGCCCCGGGAAACTCGGTGTTGAGCCGGCCAAACCCCTTGCGGCAGACATTGCCGGCGATGCCGTCGCGGATCCGCTGGCGCCGGGCCGTTTCGCTGGCCGAGGTACGCAGGTTCCAGAACGGCACGCCCAACGGCGAGTTGTTGCTCATCTCCACATCCGCGGCACCGGCGGCCGCCAGATGCCGCAGCGTCTCCTCATCCACGTTGACGGCTTCGGGCACCAGCAGGAAGGGCGTGCCCCAGCCGGTGCCGTCCACCCCGTAGGCCCGGTGCAGAAAACGGTCTTCCTCGGCGGTGCCAATGCCCCCTTGGGCGGTAATGCGGACAGCCAGCGCCGAGTCCGGCGGCGGCGCCATTTCCTGGTGCTTCAGCGCCGCCAGGTAATGCCCCAGCAGCTCCGCCTTCAGGCTTTCATGATGATGCTGGAACTCGGCCAGGATCGCCCCCATCAGCAACCCCTTGGTGGCAAAGGCGTGCCCGCCGCAGTTGAGCCCCGACTCGACGCGGAACTCGGACACCCACAGGCCGTGCTTGGCAAAAAAGGCGCCCTGGATCATGGCGGAACGGAAATCGCTGACCTTTAAAATGATCCGCTTGCGCGGCGGCCGGCCGCCCTGCGGCAGGAAATCGGCGAACCGCGCGGCATAGCTGTACAGCGGCCGGCTCAGCCCGGCCGAGAAGACCACCGCCGAGGACAGGCTGCTCATGGCAAAGCCGCGCAACGCGGACATGGCGTCGTTGGTCTCCGGCGCCGTCCGGTCCACCTCCGTGCCGCTGTAGGCTTCCAGCTTGGTCATGATGTTCACGTCGATGCCGCCGGGCACGGCCAACGGCCGCAACTGCTCCTGCAGCCGCTGCCGAGCGGCGGCATCCGGCTCCTCGAGCATCCGCCGGTACAGCGACTTGGGGGCGGATTCGGGCAGCATCTCAAAATAGCGCGTGATCTCGCTGCCCGGCTCAAAGGGCGCCGCCTGCAGGCGGCGCGACTGCCGCGCCACCAGCCGGTCCAGCAGGTCCAGGTAGGCCGTGATCATCCGCGCCCGACTGTCCGGGGAAGACGGGGAAATCGGCTCGTAGGGCTCGCCGGCCTCGCGGCAGTGATACGCCCGCACCTGCTCGATCAGCAGATGATCCACCAGCGACACCACGGAGGTGATGCCGAACCGCGCCACCTTGAGCGGCGTGTCGATGGTGAATCCGGTGCCCATGACCGGAATATGGAACGTATGAGCGCTGGCAACAGGGGAAAAATCGGTCACGACTTGGTTTTGCCTTCCAAAAAACGCCCGTACCAGGAACCCTTGCAGGCAAACACCCAAGTTCCAGAGACGGATCAACAGTGTATAATATAGCACCTCATCCCGATTGCCGGTGATATACTACCCTGCAAACCATCGAACCGGAGCCGGCGCATCATGGAACAACTCATCATCATCGGGTCGGGGCCGGCGGGACTGACGGCGGCCATTTACGCCGCCCGGGCGGGACTGGCGCCGCTGGTGTTGTCGGGCACGCTGCCGGGCGGACAACTGACCCAGACCACGCTCGTGGAAAACTACCCCGGCTTCCCCGACGGCGTGCAGGGCTACGACCTGATGGAGGCCTTTCAGAAACAGGCGGCCCGCTTCGGCGCCCGGTTCCACAGTGCCGCGGTCACCGCCTGCGAACTCCGCACGGACGGCGGACCGCACACCCTGACCCTGGACGGCGGCGAGCCGCTGGCCTGCCGGGCGCTGATCATCGCCACCGGCGCCACCCCGCGCTGGCTGGGGCTGCCCTCCGAGGCGGCGCTCAAGACCAAGGGCGTCTCGTCTTGCGCCACCTGTGATGGCGCCTTTTTCCGCAACGTGCCGGTGGCGGTGGCCGGCGGTGGCGATTCCGCCCTGGAAGAGGCGCTGTTCCTGACCCGGTTCGCCTCGCGCGTCCATATCGTGCATCGGCGCGACCAGTTCCGCGCCTCCCAAATCATGCAGGACCGGGCGCGGCAAAACGCCAAGATCGAGATCCACTGGAACACGACAGTGGCGGACGTGCTGGATCCGGCGGCGGGCAAGGTCACCGGGGTGCGCCTGCGCGACACGGCCACCGGTGCGGAGTCCGCACTGGCGTGCAACGCCCTGTTTGTCGCCATCGGCCACGCGCCCTGCACCGGCGCCTTCCGCGGCCAACTGGAAACCGACGCCGAGGGGTATCTGCGGCTGCCCGGCCCCGGTCCGGCCACCGCGGTGCCCGGGGTGTTCGCCGCCGGCGACTGCGTCGACCATGCCTACCGGCAGGCGGTCACCGCCGCCGGCCAGGGCTGCCAGGCCGCCATCGCGGCCGAACGCTGGCTGGCCGCGCAACCCTGACCCGGCTGGCGGCACACAACGCCCATACAGGGTCCGCCCCCCTTGCGGAGCGGTCGGCGCGCGCACCTCGCCGGCCTATTTGGCCAGTACCATCTTGGGAAACAGCGAAGGACGTTTGCCGGGCGCCAGCCCCGGGGACATGCAGATAAAGTGATTCACTCCGGCGCCGTCGTTGTCATTGACCACCAGGTTAAAGCCGAACACCTTGCCCGCCACCGGCGTCAACGGAGCCAACTCGCTCCACGGGATCGCCACGCGGTAAAGCAACTTGCCATCGGGACGTTTTTCAATTCGGCGGGGATGGTTTTTGGGGCCATTGGACGACTGGCCGGCCGCGGCCTGCCAGCTCCAGATTTGGGTGGCGGCGCCGGTCTGGGCAAACCCGAACTCATAGTCGTTCTGGTCGTAAGCGCCATAGGTGGTGGCGTCGTTCAGGGTGTCGAAGCCAAACTGGAGGCCGTCGCCCTGCCAGAGCAAGCCGTCGCGGTTCGGCTGGCAGAATTTGTCATCGGTGACTTCCGCCATCAGATAGAAGTACTGTTTGTCCCATCCGGTAAAAATGCGGGCCGAAAGGTTTTCCGGACCGTGCCAGGCCACGAACGGATCGGCGGGCAACACCTGTGAGCGTTTGTCCAGCACGATCAGGTCATCGCGTTGGGTAAAATCGTAGGTCTGCCAATCGTCCAGTTTCACCCGATGGCAGAGCAGCAGCGGCGGCAACCCGCGGCTGATGCGCACTTCCGGCTTGCCGGGACGGCGGCAGATCATCCCCAGCGTGCCGCCGGCCAGCGGCAGGGGCCGTGGCCAAGGGACCTTCATTTCCTGGCTTTCATTGGCGCGGAGCAGGAGCGGGACCGTTTTGGACTGGGCGCCGAGCTTGAGGGAGATTTCACCCTGCCAAGGTTCGTCCAGATTGTTGGCGAAACGCAACCGGAGCGTGTTGAGATCCGCCGCAGCGGCATCGGTCTGGATCGGCCAGCTGTTCTTGATGCCGGCGAGCAACTGTCGAACCAGCCGGTCTTTGTTGTGCCAGTCCGTTGACAGGTATATGGGGGAGCCGTTGATCGCCAGCCGCAACAGGCCGCTTTGCGGATCGGCGGCCAGCGGTGTGCCGGTCATCCCCACGGCGCGCACGCCGGCGGCGGGACAGGGCACCATGAGCGGATCGCTGTTGTCCTTCGACATGCCGTTCCACACCGCGACCACCGCCTGGCCGTTTTTCTCAAAAACCGCCACCTTGATGTCGCTGTTGGCGGGGAACTCCTTGAACGTGGCCTCGCCAACCATGCGGGTCAGCGTGGCATAGGCGGCAACGGAAGGCAAGGGCCGGCCGCCGTCGCGCCAGATGCCGTACGCATAGCGGTCCGCCTCGGTTTGGCCGATATCGAGGAACCACATGATGCGCTTGACTTCGGGGACGGTCATCGCCAGCAGATGAACGCGGGCCAGGAACTCGGCATGGCGCCAGGCCCATTCGCTGTCGAACGGTACGGTGTCATCCAACCCCCAGCCCAGTTCGCCGATCCAAATTTCCTGCTTGCCGTGATATTTGGCAATCAGGTTCTTGGCGGCGAGAAGTTGCTCGCGGACCTGGCCGGCTTCCGGGCCGGCGATGTAACCGCCATACGGGCCGAGATAGCGCGGGTACGTATACGTGTGGGGCCCGTAGACATCGAACGAGTCGGCAGCCTTGGAAAACACGATCTCGGCAAAAGGGCCGTGCATGTTGACCAGCAGCCGGTTGCCCGAGGCCTTGATGACCGGATGCGCCGCCTTGAGCTGGGCCGCAAAAAAATCGGCCGCTTCCTGAAAGGTGACGTTGTGGGGGCCGCCGACCAGGGTCATTTCAGGCTCGTTGTAGAACTCGTAACAATCGGAGACCGGGTTGAAGTCCGGCATGACATGCTTGAGGAGCGGGACGACGCTTTCGGCCTTGGCCGGCAGGCCGTTAGGCCCCTTGGCCCAGCCGGGGACGCCAGCCAGGCCGATCCAGGTGAGCCGGCCCATGCCGTATTGATGGTAGTCCTCCGGCGTGAAGGGGGTGAATTTGCCGGGTTCCGGCTCGAGATAATCCCAGCCGGGAGTGCTCAACCGCACCCAGTTCACCCCGATGCGTTGTAAGGCCTGAAGATTGATCCAATGCGGATGGATGCCGAAATAGCCGTCCTTGATGGGGCCCTGCTTGGCCGGCGTCGTCACCACAAACGGTGTTTCGCATTCCTTCACGATTTTGCCCTGGCGGTCGCGCACCGCCAGTTTGACCGGATAGTAGCCCGGTGGCGCGGCTTGCGGCAGCGGCAATTTCTTCTCCCAGCGCTGGCCGGGGGCCAACGGCAGCGTCTCGTTGAGCCGCAAAATCTCCGGGCCGGGCAACGCCGCGATCCCCAGGCTCAGCGACAACGGTAGCCGTTCGGCGGGAATCGCCGCGTTGCAAACCGCGACGGTCAGCGTGGGGATCCGGTCGTTCAGCACCACTTCGCCGGGTTCGCCGGTGGAGGCGCCCACGCTGACCGGTTCAGAAGGGACATATTCGGAAGCGGCCGTTCCGTCTTCCAACTGCATGGCGTCAACCAGGATTTCGGTGTTGGCTTCGGCGCCGATCCCGATTGACGCCACCAGGGCCGGAGATTGCGCGGGGATGGCGCATTGGTAGCGTTTCCAGTCGGCCGCGATCTCGAAACGATGGCTGACGACCGTGGCCCAGCCGCTGGTGGTCACCGACACTCCAAGCGTGCCGTTGCCTTTGATCCGCCGGGCATAAAAGGACAGCACGCTGGGCTGGCCGGATTTGAACAGTCCCGGTTGCCAGCCGGTGGTCATCCCGCCCGGCGGCAGAAGCAAGGCGCATTTGCCGAACGCGGCGTCACGATTGGTGGTTGAGGGCGAAACCGGTGCCTGGTTGCACGCCCAGGGCCAATACCCCGTCTCAAAACTGGTGTCAAAGGGCAGGACATTCCGGGTTCCGCCCCCGGCCGCCGGTTCGGGAGGATCGGTCTTGACCCATTCCAGGTTGTCGACCAAAACGGAAAACAACTTGGGGGAACGGTCAAAGACGCAAAAATTGATGCTGTCCAGCTTGGCCTTGTCCATTTGATGGCCGGGCTTGCCACTGCCGAATTTGGACGACATGTAGCCGAACTCTTGCAGCGGAAGGATCACCTTATGCCAGCCGCCGTCGGCCATCACCGGAAAGGCGGTGCGGTAACAGTCCGCGCCGCCGGGGGTTTTCTGGTCCTCTTCCAGGATCAAGCACAATGTCGGCACCCCTTGGTCACCCTTGACCCAAAGCGACAAGGCATTGGCCTGGGCGGGAACCTTGAGGTTCCGCCGGGCAATCAGCGCAACTTCACGGGTGGAGGGGAACGTCAGGCGCAGAGCATGGGCGCCCTCGGCGGCCTCGTCGCAAATCTCAAAGAGGGGGCTTTTTGAAGCGCCGTCACACCACTCGCTCCAGTTTTCCCGCGTCCCCGCATTGAAATTATCGATCGGCCAGCGTTCCTCCGCCCAAGCCGGCGCGGCCAGTGAAAACCCCAGCGACAATGCCACCAACATGTTGCACGACATATTACTACGACTTTCCATAAAAGGCGTTAAAGATCTACTTTGTTAGAGTGAAAATCGTGGCCGTTATCGTGCTCGTTGTCGTCATCGAATCGAGTACGACAACGACGACGACGAATACACAATATCGGGAAGGTGAGACAGGCAAGCGTGCCTGTCCCGGCCTTCCGCAGGGTTGCGACGCGACAGACGCCCCCGGCCGCCCGAAGCCGGGCGGCTCCCGTAGAACCATTTGGCAAAGCCGAATTACGCCGTCACCGGCGGCGGCGCAGGCAGGCCAGGCCGCCCAGGGCGAGGAACGCCGCCATGGCCGGCTCGGGGACATCCATGGTCGGAACGACGCAGGTCATACTCGTCGGGTTGGCGTCGTTATTGTACCAGAAACCATCGAGATAGCCGTTGGCCCCGCTGAAGGTGCCGCCGGCATTTCCACCGACATACAGGTTCGGCATCGTCTTGGTCAGGGGCGCCGCCCACCCGACCGTATAAAATCCCGTCCGCACGCCGTCGATATAGATGGCAAGCTCGGTGCTGCCTTTCAACGCCCATTGGCACTCGATGTAATGCCAACTGTCGGCAGTCCAGCCGGAAATATCCGCCGTGACCGAGTCGAACGACCAGTCATAATCCCAATTCAAGGCCAGGGTAAGCGTGCTGTTGCTCCGGAACAGGCTCACGCCCGAGGTCCAGCCATCGCCGCTGGTGGCGGCCACCGCCTGAAACAAGGTGTTGCTGCCGGTGGCGGCCGACGGTGTGTAGCTCGGATTGTACCACAGGCCGACCGTCCCCCACCCGGTCACGGGCACGGCGGACCAATCGTAGCGGATCGCCCCGGTGGCATCGGATTGCACTTGCAGGCTGCCAGTGCCGTACTTGTAAGTGCTGCTGTTCACGGCGGCCCCCGTTCCCGTCGCCACCGGCGCCACGGATCCCGCCGGCTGGACGTCCGGCTTCAACGTTCCGTTAAAGCCGGCCGCGAACTTGTAAACGGTGGCTCCCGTCGCCAGGACCGGAGTCATCACCGCCAGCGCCGTTCCGGTCATCACGCCGAACATGAACTTAGTTGAGTGGATCTGCATGGTAAAACTCCTCCAGAAAAATTGCCTTGATCATGGGGTTGGGGATCAGGATGGCATTTGCGTGAGACTGTTTTGGCTTTGGTCCTCCTTGGTGTTTGCAGGTTTAGGGGGCGGTCGAGTCCTTCTGCAGAACAAACTTGTTGTAGAGCGCGGGCAGCTTGGCCTCGGCGATGCCCGGGGCCATCCCGATCCAGAAATTGCGTCCGGAGCCGTCATTGTCCGGCACGATGAAATTGAGGCCGAACACGGTGCCCGGTTTGGGCTGGATGCCAAGGCTGCGCCAGGGAATGGCGAGCCGGTAGCGGGTGCAGGTGCCCGTGCGCGTCACCTTGACCAAGCAGTCCGCCACCTCGCCGTCGGAACGGACGCCGGCCGGCGACTGCCAGCGCCAGACCAGCGCGGCGGCGCGGGCGGTGAGGGCAACGCCGTACTCGCTGTCGTTGTTGTCATAGCCCCGGTTGGGCTGGGCGTCATTGCGGGCATCAATGGCCAGTTGGATGCTGTCCCCCATCCACAGGTTGCCGTCGACAAACGGCTGGCAATGCCGGTCGTCGGTGACGTCCGCCATGAAATAGAGGTATTGCGCATCCCAGGAGATCGCAGCCTTGGCACTGAGGTTTTGCGGGCCGTTCCAGCCGATGGTGGGGTCGGCCGGAAGGACTTGTTCACGCCGGTCGGCAACCAGAAGGCCGCTGGCGGGGAGCGGCGCGTCAAGGAAGGCAACCCCCGCCCGCCGGAAGGGGCATGGCAACAGGGAAGGCACGGTTTTGCGAATGGGGGCAAGCGTGCCGCCCGTGGCAGAATGAAGCTCAAAAACGACCGTACCGCCATCGCGGGTGAACGGCGCCGGCAACGCGACCTCCATCGTGGCACAGCCGTCCGGCGGGATCTCGAAACGACGCCCGGACACCACCTTTTCCCGGGTGCCCGCGACCGCTTCCACGCTGGCATCAAGAGTACCGGAGTATTTGGCACTTAGACAATTGCGCATTGAAACGGCAAGGGTCGTGAGGTCTGGAAGCCCCATGGCAAGAGCGACTGGACGCCGGGCCGCAACGGCGGCCCGGATGCGGCTGACCACGGCTTCCGTGGCGTTCCCGGCCACCACGGCAAACGACGGCGCCGCCCCGATGGACAGCACGTTCGTCGGGGCGCCGGTGAAGGTGCGCAATTCCGCCTCCGCCGGCGGGATCTCGACCGGCAACGGTTCCTGGTCGTCCGCGTCAGAGGCATCCCACACGGCAAGCACGGTCCGGCCACCGTTTTTAAAGGCGTAGATCTTGACGTCGCCATCGGCGATGGGCGGCAAGGGCACGGCGCCGTCGAGAAGGTTGGCGAGATTGGCATAGGCGGCGGCCGCCGGCAACGGCTTGATCCCCTCCTCGTTGCGCCAGACGCCGTATTCGTAATGTCCGCCCTCGATTTGCCCCAAAGAGGTAAACCAGATGAGGCGTTTCAACTCGGGCACGGAACGGGCCAGGAGATGGGCGCGCGCCAGATAGGCCGCCTGGCGAACGGCCGACGGACTGTCACAAGCGGCGTTGACGTCCAAAGCCCACCCCAGTTCGCCGATCCACAATTCCTTCGTGAGACCATGCGTTTTGAGGATGGCCAGCGCCTCCAACAGTTTCTCTTTCAGTCCGCCGGCTTCCGGACTGATGGCCATGCCGGTGGGGCCGATGTAACGCGGATTGGTATATGGATGCGGAGCAAAGACGTCAAAGGCGCCGGGCGCGTCCTTGATAACCGCCCGGGCAAACGCAAGGCCGTCGCCGGAAACGTCGAACGCCACCCGTGCCTTGGCGGCGGCAAACGCCGGCCGCGCGGCGTTCAACAGCGCCGCATAGACACGAGCGGCTTTGGCCTTGTCGGAGCCAAGGGTAAGGTCAGGCTCGTTTTGGAAGTCATAGCAGCCGACCGCGCCGGCGGAGTTCTCCACGACCTTGGCGACATACCCGCGAACCAGATCTGGCGAGGTCGGCAAACCATCCGCCCCCGTGGCCCAGCCGGGGAACGGCGTGAGCATCAGCAACGCATACCACTCGAAGCCGCGCGCCCGCAGGTCGTTGGCGGTTCCCATCTGGAATTCGCCGCGCTTGGGTTCGGCCGCCTGCCACAGCGAGTGCGGCAGGCGAAGCCAGCGAACGCCGATATCCCGGAGGGCGTCGAGGGGAACGTAATTCGGATGCATCCCGAAAAAACTATCCCGCGGCTCGATGGCCGGCGGCGGGCGCACAACGGCGACCGGACAGTCAAAGACGTTGACCAGGTCGCCGGCGCGGGTGCGCAACACCAGCCGGGTCGTGTAGTAACCGGGCCGCATCCGGGGCAGCAGCTCCAGGCGGACCGCCGCCCCCTGCCCCGGCGCGGGATGCAAGGTCAGGGTACGTTCCAAAATACGGCCGGTGGACCGCTCGGAACTGGTACAGTAAAGAGACAGGGGCAAGGCGGACGCCGGACAACGGGAATTGAAGAGCCGGATCTCCACGGCCAGCGGCGCCTCCCGCTGCACCACAATGTCGCCGGGCGCACCGCTGGTGGCGTGGAGGCTGACCGGATCCGCCGGTTCATAGGGGGTGGCCCGTTCCCCCTCCTCCAACTGGATGGCGTCGAGCCACACCGTGCCCGCGCCTTTCCCGAAAGAGAGATAAGGCGTTTCCGGGCCGGTCTGGCCGGGAATGGCCAGTTCGTAACGGGCCCACCGTGGCGTCAAATGGACTTGTTTCGCGGCCAGATACTTCCAATTCTCCGTCACCACCGTGCAGGTCAGCGCCTCCCCCTGGGTTCCCTTGGCGTAGAAGGAGAGGGTATAGGGCCGCCCCGGCTTGATTAGGTCAAGTTGCCAGCCATTGGAAGCGCCCCCCGTCTCCGGCGGAAACTTGAGGCTGGAGGCGCCAACCGCCCCGGTGTGGGAATCCGTCTGATAGGTGGCGGTTGACAGGTAGGAGGTCCAGCCCGCCACCCCCGTCTCAAAGCTGGTGTCGCCGCGCAGCAGGTTCTTGGGATGCGGCGGCGACGCCTTGGCCGGCGGCATCTTGACAAATTCCACGGCATCGAGCAGAAAGCTAAAGGGTGGCGCGTGATAGGCGCAAATCATGAGTTTATGCAGTTTTGACGGTTCGAACACATGGTTCCCGGTACTGTTCGCCACCGAATATTCATACGAGAAATCACTGAACGGCACCACCACGTGCGCCCACTGGCCGTTGTCGGGAATGGGCAGGACCGCCCGGAAGACATCGCCGTCTTCCTCCAAGAGCAGATAGCAGGCTGGCGCGCCCGAAACCCGTTTGGCCCACAGGGAAAGAGCGTCGCCGCCCTGCGGCATGGCCAGCCCGGTGCGGGCAATCAGTGAGGTCTCGCCACTTTTTGGAAACCGGACAAGGAGAGAGCCGTCCCCCTCCGCGGCGTCATTGGCAAGCGAAACGGCGGGAGATTCGGCATCGGAGGTGGCCCACGGTTCCCACTTCAGCGGCAGCCCGAAATTGAAGTCGTCGGCCGACAGCACGTTACCCAAGGCAAAAACGGCAGAAAAAAACAGGTTCCGGATGATCATGCCAATCAAGTCCTTATTCGAGCCGGGTCATTTCGAAATCGGTCAGGCTGTTTTGGGGGCGCGACGCCACATGGCCGTCGCAGTAGAGCAGGTTCAGGCTGAAATCATGGCGGAAACTCAACCCGGACCCCAGGCCATACGAGGGGCGGTAGACCATGACCCCGCTTCCCGTGGCATAGGTGGAATCCCCGATCAGAACCGTGACGGACGGGCTGATGACGGTGGTCTCCGGCCGGAACCATTCCTGGAACAAGTTGCCATTCATGCCGTAAAGCGTCTGGGTCCACCACCAGTCGTAGGTGGCCGGAGCGGTCTCGGCGGGGCAGCGCCAAATCCCCTTGGGAAAGGTGCCGGGGCCCTGGGCGCTGGTTTCAACCATGTTATTGGTGGAATTGGGGACAGGCGCCAAGCCAATCAGACCCGCCTTGTAGAGGAGCGGCCCCCATTCCGTATTGCCGGTGTCCACGGAACCGGTCTTGTAACCGCAGGGATAATAATGGTAGGCTTCGAGGTAGCTCAGGAAAATAAGCCCCTGTTGCCGTTGGTTGCTCAGGCAGACGGCGCGCTTGCCCATCTCCCTGGCCTTGCCAAGCGACGGCAGCAGCATGGCCGCCAAAATGGCAATGATGGCAATCACCACCAGCAGTTCAATCAAGGTGAATGACGGACCGGTCTTTTTCATGATCGCGCCCTTTCATTGATTCTATTGCAATTGCCGGACCGAGCTGCGTTCGACCAAAGCGCTTTTCAGCACGATGTCGCCAGGGACAAACTCGGCCCCCCGGGTCACGGCCACGGCGCGCTCCACCGCGATACGGGCAATCTCCGCGAACGGCGGCGCCAGACAGGACAGCGGCGGAGTGGCGTAACGCGCAAAAAAATCGTCATAAACCAGCAACGAAATCTCGTCCGGCACCTTTTTCCCCAGCAGATAGAGGCCGTGATTGATCTCCATGCCGTAATCCTCGCCCGCGGCAATGATGGCGGTAGGGGCGCTTTTCATGACCGTCGCCAGTGACACGAAAATGTTGGGCGAATCGGTCCCCACCAACGCCGGATCAAAGGGAATGCCCTGCTCTTCCAGGGCCGCCCGGTAGCCGTTCAAACGCTCGCAGGTGCCCCACGTCTTGACTTCGCTGGCAAACAAGGCGATCCGCCGGTGTCCCTTCGCCATGAGATGCCTCGTGGCGTCATACATCCCGGCGAAGTGATCGGAAAAGACATTCAATGTCCCCGGCATGGGATTGTTGATGGTGATGATCGGGAACTTGGCGCCGGCAGACACCATGGCAACGGTACTGGGAAGATAGACAATGGCGATGCCGGCTTTGGCGTAGACACTCTCAAAGAGAAATCCCTCATGCAGGGAGATCAGCTCCATGAAGGCCGACTTGCCGGTCAGCTCCTTGGCGATCCGCGAGATCAGCAGGTTTTCATAGTTGCCGAGTTCGCGATTGTTCAGGTCCTCAACGAAGAGGGGAATCCGGTTCGCCACCACCGAAGATGAGGAGGGCATGTAGTTCATCCGCAGGGCCGCCGCGAGGATTTTTTCGCGGACATCGCTGCGGACATTGGGCTTGTTGTTCAGGGCCCGGGAGACGGAGGCGGTGGAGAATCCCGTGGCCTTGGCCAGGGCCTGAATATTGACTTTTACTGGCTTGCTCATGGGGAATTGTAAATCTTTATTGTTTCTTGTAAATATTACAATATAGATGCAGAAACACCCTTGTCAAGAGCCGCACTCCCGCCGGCCAATCACCAGGGGGTAATGGATTTTGACCGGTCACTCCCGTGCCCAGGAGTGGCGCCGCGTTCGCGGCGTACCCACAGCCTAAAAAGCTTCAGCCTAACGACGTATAGTACCCGGATGCGATTTGAACAGGTCGACATAGCGGCGCTCGGCTACGCCCTGCCCGAGGAAGTGGTGACGTCCACCGAGATCGAAGCCCGCCTGAAACCGGTGTACGAGCGGCTGCGCCTGCCCGAGGGACGGCTGGAGCTGATGACCGGCATCCGCGAACGGCGGCTGTGGCCGGCCGGGTTCCGTCCCAGCGATGCCGCGGCGCTGGCGGGGCGGGACGCCCTGCGGCGGGCCGCCCTGGCTCCAGAGGCGGTCGACGCCCTGTTCCACTGCTCGGTGTGTCGCGACTTTCTGGAGCCGGCCACCTCGACCGTGGTCCACCACCAGCTCGGCCTGGGTGGGCATGCCCTGAACTTCGACCTGTCCAACGCCTGCCTAGGCGTGCTTTCCGGCATGATCGTGGCCGCCGGCATGATCGAACTGGGGCAGCTCCGCTCCGCCCTGATCGTCTCCGGCGAGAACTCACGGCCGCTGTTCGAGGCGACCCTGCGCCGCCTGCTGGAGGACCGCACCCTGACCCGCCAGAGCAGCAAGGACGCCTTCGCCTCGCTGACCATCGGCTCGGCGGCGGCCGCCGCCCTGCTGGTCCGCCGCGATCCCGCCCGGCCGGGTCACCGCCTGCTCGGCGGCGCCTGCCGGGCCAACACCGCCTGGAACCATCTCTGCCAGGGGGATGCCGCCGGGAACGGCGGGGCCTTGATGAGCACCAACTCTGAGGAACTGCTGGTGCGCGGCGTGGAAACCGCGGCCGCCACCTGGGCCGACTTCAAGCGCGAACTGGGCTGGAACGAAACCACGCCGGACATCGTCTGCACCCATCAGGTGGGGCGCGTCCACCGCGACCGGTTGTACCAGGCGCTGGGGCTCGATCCTGCCCGTGATTTCGCCACCGTGGACAGCCTCGGCAACTGCGGTTCCGCCTCATTGCCGGTCACCGCCGCCCGCGCCGCCGACAGCGGCCGCCTGCAACCCGGCCAGCGACTGGCCATGCTCGGCATCGGCAGCGGCATCAACTGCGCCATGCTCGGCGTGGACTGGTGAGGCACGGGCGGCCGGCCCATAGCCATCAGGTTAAGGTTTTTTAAGGGTGCATTGACCGGTGTTCAGGCAGGGCCAACGGCCCGATTTTATAATAGCCTGGGGCAGCGCCCCAGGTTTGCGAGAAGGAGAAAGAAAGGGCTG
>JBAZJM010000050.1:0-20863 GCA_041651315.1 Lentisphaeria bacterium
ACAAAGCTCTGCGGCGCGCGCTGGTAGTCGGCGACCAGCCGCTGGTTTTCCGGGTGGACGATGTGGAATTCGAGCTTGCCGGCCTGCTTGAGCAGGTCGCGGATGGCCAGCTTGTCGTCTTCGGTCACGCTCGGCATGCGCACCGAGATCGAGGTCGGGCCGATCGGCTTGATCTCGGGCTCGGCAACGCCCAGGGCATTGACGCGGCGCTCCAAAATTTCCTGGACTTCCTTGCGGATGTCCGCCACCGTGGCTTCCTTGGGCACATCGGCCTCGTTGAAGCCGATGACGAACTCGGTGCCGCCGCGGATGTCGAGCCCCAGGCGGATGCGGCCGGTGGCCTCGCGCCGGACGTAGCTCAGCACCAGATCATTGGAGGCGTTGTTCTGGCCGGGGACATCAATGAACGTGCGAAGCGCGATGCCGGGATGGCCCGGGGCCCCCCTGGCCGCCTGTTTGATGGCCAGATAGGGGGCGCGCACCTGCTTGTCGGCCAGCAGGCTGCGGGCCTCAGCGAGCACCCGTTCATACTGGGCCATGGCCTCCTTGTCGCCCGCCTTCTGCAGGACTTCGAGCCGGGGCTTGGCCAACTTCTCGAAGGTCTGCATGAAGTCGCGGTCCTTGACCGGGAACAGGGCATACGCCCACCCCACCAGGACCGCCGTCACCAAGGCCACCCGCCACCACAATGCCGTCTTGTTCATCCGTTCAGATCCTTCACATGTTGCGGAATCGGGACCGCCATTCGCTGCTGGCCGCGCCCCTGCCAAACTCACCCTTCGGGCTGTCGCGTCACGCCTTTTGCTGGGTCACCACCGTGGCCACCGCGGCGCGGGACACCTCAACCACCACGTTGTCCGCGATCTTCAGCTGGAAGGAACGGTCGCCGACCGAGACAATGGTGCCGAAGAGGCCGCCGTTGGTGACGATCCGGTCGCCCGCTTTGAGCTGGTTGATCAGCTCCTGATGCTCCCGCGCCTTTTTCTGCTGCGGCCGGATGAGCAGGAAGTACATGATCGCGAAGATCAGCACCATCGGCATCAGGCCGGCCATCATCCCCTGCCAGCCCGCCGGCTGCCCCTGGGCGCCGCCGTTACCGGCAGCCGGAGCAGCCATGGCCAAAATCGTGGTCGTCCAAACACTCATGGTAGGTTCCCCTGTGACCTCGTTCCCGGAAAACAAAAATGAGGGGCAATGTACACCGCCTAACCGGACATGCCAGCCTTGTCTCAAATTTGCAAACATCCCCTCACGCCTTACGGTACCAAGCAGAGGAGACCCGCAGTGTTGTTCGGGGGTGTGCGTCATTATGGCCGACAAAGCTAAAATCCTTATTGTGGATGATGAATTGAGCATCGTCGAGGTGCTCAAGGCCCTGCTGAAACGCGAAGGGTATGGCGTCCAGACCGCCCCTGACGGCGCCACGGCGCTGGGGCTGCTGCAAGCCGAAAAGTTCGACCTGATGATTTCGGACATCCGCATGCGGCCGATGGATGGCATCTCGCTGCTGCTCCAGGCCCGGCAGCTCCAGGGGCACCTGGGGGTGATCATGATGACCGCCTACGCCACCGTGGAAACGGCGGTCGAGGCGATGAAGAACGGCGCTTTCGACTATATCTGCAAGCCGTTCAAGATCGACGAGTTGCTGCTGACGGTGCAGCACGCCCTCACCTATGAGCAGACGCTGGTTGAGAACGAGGCGCTCAAGGAGACGCTGCGCGGCACCAACCTCCACTACAACATGGTCGGCGACAGCCCGAAGATGCTCAAGGTGTACGAGATGATCGAGAAGATCGCCCGCACCGAGAGCACCGTGCTGATCCTCGGCGAAAGCGGCACCGGCAAGGAGCTGGTCGCCCGCGCCCTCCACCACAACAGCCGGCGCACCGACAAGCCGTTCGTGGCCATCAACTGCGCGGCCATTCCGGAAACCCTGCTGGAGTCGGAGCTGTTCGGTTTTGTCCGGGGCGCCTTCACCGGCGCCAACAAGGACAAGAAGGGGCTGTTCGAGACGGCCGAAGGGGGCACCCTGCTGCTGGACGAGGTCGGCTCCATTCCCGGCAGCATGCAGTCCAAGCTGCTGCGGGTGCTGCAGGAACGGGAAATCATGGCCATCGGCGCCACTAAGGCGGTGCCGGTGGATGTGCGCATCGTCGCCGCCACCAACGAGCGGCTGGAGGCCAAGATCAAGGCGGGGCTGTTCCGCGAAGACCTGTTCTACCGGCTCAGCGTCATTCCGATCGACCTGCCGCCGCTGCGCGAACGGACCGGCGACGTGCCGCTGCTGGCGAACTATTTCCTCGGCCTGCTCAACGAGCGCGAGAAGAAGGACGTGACCATCGACAAGGCGGCCATGCGTGCCTTGCAGGGGTATGCCTGGCCGGGCAACGTGCGCGAGCTGGAGAATGTCATCATGCGCGCCGGCGCCCTGTGCGAGAACAACCAGATCACCCTGCTCGACATGCCGGTGCCGGTCCAGGCGGCGGCCGCCGACACCCCGACCGCCGCCCAGGACGAAACCGCCGCCAACCAGTTCCGTGGCTCCTCGCTTAAATCCTTCCTGCGCGCCAAGGAGCGGGATTACATCCAGATGGTGCTCAACCAGTGCGGGGGCAACAAGGAAAAAGCCGCCGAACTGCTGGGCATCAGCCTGGCCACCTTCTACCGCAAGCTGGGCGACGCCTAACCCTTATGCTGCCATTCCAACGCCTCATTGCCGCCGGCCTGCTGGCCGGCCTGTTCAGCCTGTTGTTGTGCGGCTGCGGCACCTTGGACTGGCCCGAATGGACCGGGCTGGCCAAAACGCCGGGCCACGTCATCCAGCTCTACCGCGTCGCCCCGGCCACCGACGCCCATCGCCGGGACGTGCGGGAGGTCCAGACGTCCACCGGCCGGCCGCTGTTCATTTACACCCAGGTCCTGCTCTCCTCCGTCAACATCGCCAGCATCCGGAACGTCACCCTCAACGGCCGCGTGGAACTGGAACTGACCCTGGATCCCACCGGGGCCAACCTGTGGCTGGACCTGCGCCGCAACTTGACCGGCGACAATCTGGCGGTGATGATGGACGGCTGGTGCCGCGGCGTCTTCCGCGTCGCCCCCCCCGTCCCCGGCGAAACCCCCGGCATCCTTTACCTTCCCGGGCCGTGGACTCCCCAGGAAATCCCGGAGATCATCCGTCAGGCCCCCGTCAACCATGAGCGACTGAACGCGCTCTGAAAACCGAAAGCCCCCGCCCCTCCCATGACCCCAGCTGCCGAAGCCACCGAGTCCGCACTCCCCCCCGCGGCCGCCGACGACCTTTTTCTGGCCGCCGCCAACCATGAACCCGCCGCCCTCCGCACCCTGGCCGGCCGCCTCCGCGATGCCCGGCCGCGCCTGATCAAGCTGTGGCCGCCCGCCTTCCGCGAGGCCTGGCACAACGGCCTTGAGATCGTCCTCGACGGTCTGGCCGGCGGCGCCGCCGGCGCGGACGAGCAGGCGCTGCTGCTGGAACTGCTCGCCTCCGGCCATGAATCGCCGCGCCTCCGCGACCAGGCCGCCGCCGCCGCCCGGCGCGCCTTTGCCGACTATCCCGATCCCGCCGGGCTGCTGCGCGGCCTCGGCCTCAACCAGACCGCCGTGCCCACCGAGCAGGTGCGCCAGCGCTGGGAGACCATGGAACAGCTCAAGGCCGGCCTGCTCTGCCATCATCCGGTGCACGGCCTGGGCACGGTGAAAGCCGTGGACGGATTTTCCAGCACGGTCACCATCCTCGCCCCGACCGCCCGCACCCTGCCGCTCGACGCCGCCCTCGACAGCCTGGTCCTGATCCGCGCCAGCAGTTACGCGGACCGCCTGCTGCGCAAGCGCCAGGCGTGGAACGCCGCCCTCGACTGGGAAGGGCTGCGCCAGACCTTTGCCGAGGCGGTCGTGCCCGCCGCCAAGCTCACCGAGGCGCTGCTGGAGGCCTTGCTGGTGCCCGGGCTGCTCACCACCGCCGCCTTCACCGCCCTGCGCCAGGGCCATGGCGTGCCCGCCGCCCAGGCCGCCGCCGCCCGCCGCGGCGCCCGCGCCTGGCATGAAGCCCGCAACCTGGAGGAACTGGCCGACCTGCTGGCCCAGGCCGGTGAAATCGAGATCGGCGAGCATCACCTCGCCGCCATCGCCGACCTGTTCATCAAGGGGGCCGGCCGCCGGGACATCGCCCATTTCTTTGCCCAGTCGGTCGCCCATCTCTGGCGCCTGTCCGACGGCGCCGAGCCGATCCGCCATTTCCTCGCCGCGGACGGCATCCGCACCGCTGGCGCCTGGCAGGACGCCGTCCTCTTCACCGCCGTCACCGACGACCTCAACGCCAAACTGCTCCCCGCCTGGTTCGCCGCCACCGTCGCCGTGCCCGGCGCCCAGTGGCTGGCCAACACCATGCCCTCCCTGCCGCTCCGCCTGTGGACCACCGGCGTCAAGGCGCTGGAAGCCGATGACCAGGGGATCGAACACCTCCGCGACCGGCTGCGCCGGGACATCGCCCGCCACCACCTCACCGCCGACGCCGCCCTGTGGCTCTACAAGGGCAAGCAGCCCGAACGCGACAGCATTGCCAACGCCACCCTGCTCTTCAAGACCCTCGCCCTGCCCGTCCGCGGCAGCCACCTCAAGGCGTTCAAGGAACTGCGCAAGCTCATCCTCGAGGATGACAAGTTCCAGCGTTTCCTTCTCCATGACGGCAGCCCCGACGCCGTCCGCGCCCTGGTTCACATCGCCCGCTACACCCCGACCCTCGACGCCGGCGAGCGCCAGAGCCTGCTGATCCGCATCGTCCGCCACTATCCCGACGCCAAGAGCCTGGTGGAACAGCGCGCCGGCGCCCCCACGGTCCGCGCCCTCGGCCTGGTCACCTCGCCCCGCAGCATGCGGCAGCGGCACCAGGAACTGGACGAGATCGTCAACGTCAAGATCCCCGAGAACAGCCGCGCCATCGCCCACGCCCGCGGCTACGGCGACCTGCGCGAAAACGCCGAATACAAGTACGCCAAGGAGATGCAGCGCTTCCTCGGCAACCGCCGGCTGCAGCTCGAAAAGGAGCTGCACGAGATCAAACCGTACGACTTCAGCTCGGTCGAGGTCGACGAGAACGTCATCCCCGGCTCCGTCGCCGTGCTGGAATTCGCCGACGGCCACACCGAGACCCTCACCGTGCTCGGCCTGTGGGACGGCGACCCGGAGAAGCGTTTCCTCTCCTTCAAGTCGCCCTTTGGCGAGGCGCTGCTCAGCAAGAAGGCCGGCGACCACGTCACCCTGCCCGACGGCGGCACCGCCACCGTGCGCGAAGTCCGCGCCATCAGCGAGGAACTCGCCCAGTGGCTCCGCGGCGAAGACCTGGCCTGACCGCCGGGCTTTCTGGTGCCCACGGACTGGCACGGACATCCACGGACTGACACGGACCAGTAGCCGCACCGGCATGGGCGCCGCCGGCAAGGTCCGTGAGCGTCCGTGCTAGTCCGTGTACGTCCGTGATGGCGCCGTTGTACTCCCGCCCCCCGCCATCAGGCCGGCACCACGCCGGCGGCGGTGACCTCGCGGGCGCGGGCAGTGTCGCAGACGATCTGTTCGCGCAACGCCTGCGGCGAGGGAAAGACCTGTTCGGGCCGGATGAATTCCAAAAACGCCACTTCGAGCGTGCGCCCGTACAACTCGCCGGCATAGTCGAAGAGATGCGTTTCCAGGACCGGCCGGGCATGGCCGGCCCCCTGGGCCTGTAGCGTCGGAGCCCGGCCGATGTAGGCGATCCCCGGCCGGGCCGCCGCACCGGCCCCCGCCGCGTCCGGATCGAGACGCGCCTCGACCGCATAGACGCCGGATGGCGGCAGCAGCTGGTCGGCCGGCACCAGGTTCGCCGTCGGACAGGCAAACTCCGCCCCGCCCCGGCCCTGGCCGTGGGCCACCGTCCCCTCGACGGCGTAATCGCGCCCCAGCAGCCGCCGGACCAGCCCCAGGTTGCCGGCCGCCACGGCATGGCGGATGCGCGTGCTCGACACCGGCCGGCCGTAATAGGGCAGTTCCGGCACGGCGGCCACCCGGAACCCCCAGGACCGGCCGTAATGGCGCAAGGTCCGCACGTCGCCGGCCCCGCCGGCCCCGAAGCGCCAGCCGGCGCCGACACAGATGCCGCGCACCGCCACGCCCCCGGCCTGAAGGTGTTGGGCCAAAAACGGTTCCGGCGGCAGCGCCGCCATGGCCCGGTCAAAGGGCAGCAGCACCAGCCCGTCCACCCCCGCCTCGCGCAGCAGGCGCGCCTTTTGGGCCGGGGCCGCCAGCAGCGCCGGGGCCGCATGCGGATGCAACACCGACCGCGGATGCGGCGCGAAGGTGACCACGACCGGGCGGGCGCCGGCCACGCGGGCCATGGCCAGCAGCCGCTCCACCACCCGCTGGTGCCCCCGGTGCACGCCGTCAAACACGCCCACCGCCACGCAGACCGCGCCAAAGGCGCCGTCGGCGTTGAGCTCAGTCATGGAAGCCGCAACACGCATAGCCGGATACTATAACCGTATCCCCGTCTGCCGCGGCAGCCCCCCTCCACGGGCGAACGCCCGTGCCTACAGGAAACCGGGTCCGTCCTGTAGGCGCGGGGTTGCACCCCGCGGAGAGGCGCGGCCGGTCGGCTCAGCGGCGCGGCCGGCGCAGCCCCAACAAGCCGCCCAGCCCCAGCAGGGCCAGGGTGGCGGGTTCGGGAATGACCTCGGTGGTCAGGTTGTCAAAATAGATGGAATTGGTTCCACTCGTATTGTTTTGATGGCGCAAATACCACAGGCCGCCACCGGTGTACGTGCTTGAGAGCAAGCCGTGGAAACCCGTGTAGCTGGATTCGCCGTCGATGACACTGGACATGGTCACCGTATAGGTTGTCGGGGTCAGGGTGATGGTAAACGTGGGCGCTGTGGTGGCATCGACATAAAACGTCCCCACGTTCGTTGAACCAACGGACAGATTCAGGAGCAACTTGTCGGCATGGGTGGCGGCCCCATACGCCAGAATCACCGCGTTTAGCACCCCAAAGTAGCCTTCATCATAGTACCCATCTTTCCCGGCAAAGGTGCCCGAATACACGACCGACTGGTACAAATGGGGATTCAGGAAATCCGCCCCTGTTTTGGAGTAGACCCACGAATTGCTCCATTGCCCGTTGTTGCTGATATGCCCCTGGTTGTTTTGAATCCACGCCGTTCCAGAACCTGTTACCAGCCATTTAGTTGAATCAAATTGCGTCCCGTCGTCCCCCGTAAAGGTGTCCTGGAAAACGATCGCCGCCGAACCGGTGCCGACGCCGAGCATGCCGGTAACCAGAGCCATGGCGGCACCTAATTTTTTCAGGCGATGCCTCAGGTGGGCCGACACGATGCAAACGCGGGGAGACGGACGGGTGACTTGGCTTCTCATGTTTTTCTCCTGTTGGTTGGGGATCTGAACCGGGAACGCCTATTTCGTGTTCTTGTCCTTGGCGACCAGGCTGGGGCCGTCGCCCTGGTGGATCAGGACCGATTTCCAAATGCCGCCCGGCCCCTGCAGGTTGTTGACCAGGACCACCAGGGTGTTCGGCCCGGTCCGGTTGACCACGGCCGAAACGTCAAAGAGGAACGGCGCCTCGAACCAATGGATGTCGGTCGGATCGTTCGTCTTGTGGTGCTTGCCGACCAGCGTGCCGTTCAGCCAGACATCGGCTTCGTCGTCCACCGCCTCGAAGCGGATCTTGACCACGCCGTTCTTCCAGGCCGGCGGAATGGTCAAGGTGCGGGCGTACCAGGCCCAGCCGTTGTTGTAGGAGGCGGTGCCAGGCAGCCCGCTGTAGTTGAAATAAGACGGCACGGGCATGCCAGTCCAGCCGTCCTTAAATTCCCGGCGGGCAAACCACGCCTCCGTGACGCCCTGCTTGGCGGGGTCGAGCCGGAACTGCCAGCGGCCGTCGAGACGCTCGACGCCGGGCGGGTCTTGGGGAAGCGGGGTGCCAAAAAGCTTTAACCCATTAAATTGCAGATCACTACGCGTTTTCTTGTCCCAATCGTAGGCGGTGTGCAGGAGGATGCGCAGCTTGGCGGTCCGCAGATCGTCAAAGGCGCAGTTCAAGGGACGCTCTTCCGCCTTGCCGAACTTGGCGACGCTGATCCAGGAGCCGAACACCTCCGCCTGCACTTCCGCGTCAACCCATGAATATCCCCAGTCACCGGGAATGACCACGCACATCTGATTGATGAGATAAGGTTGCGGCAGCGTGACTTCCACCCAGTGCGGGCCGGGGGTCTTCGGCGACATCCACCGGCACTGGCCGAGCAGGGCGCCCTTGAGATTGTCGTACCCCGCGATGCCGGGAACGTCAGAGCGGATGGTGGCCTTCTCCAGCGGGATCTGCTGGCGGACCAGGTCGAGGTTGCCCGCGATGGTTTTCTTGAGGTCGGCAACCCATTTTTTGCTGCCGGTGACGATCTCGCGGGAATGAAGGCAGCGTTCGGGAATCCGCTGTTCCGCCGCATCGAGCCACTGCTCCGCCTGCGCCACCCGTTCCTGTTCTTTCAGGAGCTGTTTGAGATCCCGTTCCCGCACCAGATTCTGGCCGTTGAGGTTGAGCAGGGTGAAATCCAGCATCGGCTTCCAGGCGTCGCCGAACAGCAGCCGGGCCGCCCGCGGCGCCACGTTTGCCCGGATCCAGGCCTCATCGGTCGGCAGGTCGGGATTCCACAGATATTGCGCCGCCACCACGAACGTCAGCTCGTTCCATTCGTCGAACATGAAGGCGTCGGCAATGCCGTCCAAGTCCTTGGCGGAGCTGTAGTTGGTTTCCCAGGAGCTGCCGTGCCAGCACTCCGAATAGCGGAAGTTGCAGACCTTGGTGCCCAAATACTTCTGGTAGGCCGCGACACTGGCGGGAGAGCGCTCCTCAAGAATGAACCAAACCTGGTCTTTCAGGCTCGCGGGCACGGAGGCGCCCACCGTCCGCAGGTAGTCCCGGAACAGGCCGATGCGTGGGAGCTGGTCGTTCTCCGGGTTGTCGTAGTAGCAGGGCAGGGTCAAGAAAATGTCGCACTGGGGGTTGGCCTTCTGGATCGCCTGGAACATGGCGGTGAAGCGGGTGGCGTCGGCGCGGGCCGGGGTCGGGTCGGTCGGGTAGTTTTTGCGGTCCACGGCGTCACGCTTGGCCCAGCATGCGTCCAAATAAAGATGCCACCAACCGGCGTCGGTGCCGTCGTGCCACCAGACCGAACCGTCGCCGGGGCGCCCGGCAAAACTGGCGGCGCGTTCCGCGTGTTTTTTCACGACGTCTGGATCGGACCAGTTGTACGGGGTCAGCGGTGGCTGGCAGTCCGGCCCGCTGGCGTAATAATTGCCGCCCACCTTCAGCCAGCGGGCCAGCGAATAGGGGTGCTGACTGTTGGGATCGCTTTCTTGGCCGTTCCAACCGTGGGTGGAACGCAGGAGCCCGGCCTTGAAGCGGATGGCGGCCTGTTGCAGCGCAACGGGGGCGTGTTCGTTCGGCCGCGGCTCGCCGGTCACGCGCGCCTCAAACGCCGGCCAGTCCAGGACGTCCGCGCCGCGTACCGTGTACCCCGGCACCGGCCCGCCCGGCTCAAAGCGAACCAGCTGCGCCACGGCCATCACCGCATAATAAAGGCCCTGCTCCGACTCGCTGACCAGATAGATGGCCGGAGAACGATCCGCCAGAAAACTGCGGATGAGGAACGCCTGCGCCCGGCGCGGCCCTTGCGGCAGCCTGGCGGGAAGACAGGGCGGCGCAAACAGTTTGTCCGCCAATGCCCCCTTGACGTCCGCCAACCGCAGGAGGTGGATCGTCACCCCGGCGGCGGCCGGGGCGGCGGCGATGGCAACCGGGAGCGGGTGTCCGTACCGTTCGGCCAGATACATCGAAAAATCATCGGCCATCATGCGGACTTTTTCTTTGGCAAAGGCCGGATCCGCGATCAGGGTCACCGCTGATCCCACGGGAACGGTCACCGCCTGATAGTTAACAACACGCGGAATGGGGAAAATTTCCCGGTTGGGATCACCGGCGGCCGCCAAGGCCGCCCATCCCCCCATCAGCGACATCCCGGCAAACGCAAAAAGAAGCCTGTTCATGTTCGTTGTGTTCCTTTCTGAATTATTGTGTCAACACGCCGCCGCTTAAGTACGGGGTCCAGTGGCCGCGATCCGTGATCTCCTTTACCCGCAAGGATTCCACGTGGCCGTCAAAGAAGGTGCAATTGGCGGTTTCGCCAGTATGAACGAGATAGGTTGTATACCAGGCGTCTTTGCCACCATAGGGCCAAGGCATGTTGTAGGTGACCAGCGGCGGGCTGCCGCCCTGGAGCGCGCCGGGCGTGCTGTCGGCGTACCAGATCAGCCGGGAGTTGTTGCCAAAGCGGGTAATCGCCGCCTCTTTCTGGGGGTAAGGATATTCCTGCCCCCCCCCAAATCCCTCACGGTTCAGGCCGTAGGCGATGCTCCCCCAACCCCAGCTTTCGGAATAGGGGTAGGCGTTGGACGGACAATTGTACAACTTGCTGTTGGCGATGTAGTTATGCCATTGCAGAATGAGGAACCAGGGACCGGCGGGATTCCAGTCCCAATTGCCGCCGAACACCGTCCAGCCGTTATAATCGCCGATGTACATCAGCGAAGCCGTGCCGATCTGGCGCAGATTGCTGGCGCACTGGATCCGCTTGGCCGCTTCCCGTGATTTGCCCAAACTCGGCAGCAGCATGGCGGCGAGAATGGCAATGATCGCGATCACCACCAGCAACTCGATCAGCGTGAAAACATGACGGTTACGCTTTTCGTGCATGGCGTATCCCTTTCTCCAGACAAACGGCTGGAGCCTCAACATCAATTTTTAGCGGAGTGCGCGTGATGAAACCGGGCAGGACGACCCGCCCCAGCGGCCGGTCGGGCGCGGCGGCCAGCGCGGAAATGAGCCGCAGAATCTCGACTGACATGGCCGCGTAATCCGTTTTCAGGTAAATGGTTCCGGGACACATTTCGCTGTCGGACAGGATGCCGACGTCACGGCCGACGACCCGCCCCTTGGCGGCCAGGGCGTCGACAAACAGCCCGATTTGCCGGTGACCGTCCAGCAGCAGGATGTCCGTCTTGCCCCCGGCCAGAATCTCCGCCACGCACTGACGGCGCAGGAGAGCCAGCTCGGCCATGGTATCACATTCTTCCCGCGCCCGTTCCACGTAGCGGAACCCCAGGCCGGCCTCCCTGGCCGCCGCCGCCCCGGCCGCCTTCATCACCTGGCAGTAATATTGGGCCAACGGCTCACCGACGAGCACGGCGTTGCGGTAACCGTAATGGGCCGCCGCCGCGACCATCGCCTTGGCCCGGTCGGCCGTCTCCTCGACAATCTGGTTCGCCACCCGGCCCATGCAGGCGTCTGGAATGCTGTCGCCGAGAAACACCACCGGAAACGGCAGTTTCTCGAACTCTGGAATGTCCTCCTCCCGCAGGCTGGGATTGTAGACCAGCAGACAATCCACATGCGCCTGGCGCAACTTCTCCAACTCATACAACAGGATGCCACGGGAATAGTTGCGGTCGGAAATCGAGCGGATGGACAGGTTGCACCCCCGCCAGATGACCATGTCGGAAACGGACAGGATCTGCCCCACATAATCGGAATTGCGGGCATCATTCAGCAGCCGCAACAGGCAAAATTCCCGTTTGCTGGGACTGAACGCATCGGGATTGACATAGATGCCCACCCGCGGGCGGCGAATGATCAGGTGCCGTTCCTCCAGCAGGGCGAACGCCGACTCGATCACCTGACGGCTGACCGAGAATTGCGCCGCCAGCTCGCGGAAGCTGGGCAGCTTCCGACCGGGCACCAGCAGGCCGGTGCCGATCTGCCGTTCCAGCTCGTTGGCCACCTGTTCACTCTGATTCTCTTTGATCACCGAAACGCTTTTCATCTGGTGTCGCACCTCTGCCGTCGCTCCCGTGGCTGGCCGGGCCGCTGCTGTCATTTTCTAGCATACTATATGTCAGATTATGTCAGATGCAAGGGCGGCGCGGATGGCCAACTGGATTTCGGCAGGCTACGGTTGCAGCCGGCGGAAGGCGTGGGGAACTGTCCCTCCGCGCGAGGTGACCCCAGGCCGTCCCCCCGAGTCCCACTCATTTCACAAGGCGTGTGCGCATGAAACCGACAAGCTGGGGCCTTTGGACGGCGTGCGTGACCGCAGCGTGTGTGGCCGGAGGCTGCCAGCGCCCGGGGGTGGAGACGAGGCCGGCGGGAGCGGGCGGACCGTCGGTGGTCGTGAAGCCGTTCGGCAAGACGCGGGATGGCCAGACGGTGCGGCAGTACACGCTGACCGGGGCGGGCGGCGCGGTGATGGAGGTGATCGATTACGGTGGCCGGGTGGTGCGGCTGCTGGTGCCGGACCGCACCGGCAGGCTGGCGGACGTCACCTTGGGCTGTGACACGGTCACGGGGTATGAACAGAACCCAGCCCTCTACTTCGGCTCGTTGGTCGGCCGTTACGCCAACCGGATCGCCGGCGGCCGTTTCACGCTGGACGGCACCGCGTACCGGCTGTCGGCCGACCTGCACGGCGGCACCACCGGGTTCAACGCCCGGGTCTGGCGCGGCGAGCCGTTGTCCGAGGGCCGGAACGTCGGCGTCCAGCTGACGCTGCTGAGCCCCGACGGCGACCAGGGGTATCCGGGCAACCTGCAGGTGACCGTCCGCTACTGGCTGACCGCCGGCAATGTCTGGCGCATTGAATACACGGCGACGACGGACCGGGCCACCCCGGTGAACCTGACGCAGCACGCCTACTTCAACCTCAAAGGCGAGGGCGAATGCACCATACTGGACCATGAGCTGACGCTGTTCGCCGGCCGCATGACGCAGGTCCGCCAGGGACTGCTCCCGACCGGACAACTCGTGCCGGTGAAGGGAACCCCCTTCGATTTCACGACCCCACAGCTCATCGGTGCGCGGATCACCGCCGACGATGAGCAGCTGTGCTTCGGCAACGGCTATGACCACAACTGGGTGCTTGACCACCAAGACGGCACGCTGGCCCGGGCCGCGGTGCTGTACGAGAAAAGCAGCGGGCGGTGCCTGGAGGTGTGGACCACCGAGCCGGGCCTCCAGTTTTACTGCAGCAACTTCCCGGCCGGCACCGTTTCCCGCAAGTCCGGCAAGCCTCTCTGCCCCCGCGGCGCGTTGGCGCTGGAGACCCAGCACTTCCCCGATTCCCCGAACCAGCCCCGGTTTCCATCCACGATCCTGCGCCCCGGCGAGGTCTACCGCTCGGTCACGGAATACCGTTTCGGCGTCAGGTAAGCCGGTCACGACACCGTGGCTCCGTCTTGCCGGTCATCCCCAAAAATGGCGGGCCACAAGCACGCCCCGAACGCTATATTATTTTTCAAGCGTGCATTGACCGGTGTTCAGGCAGGGCCAAAGGCCCGATTTTATAATAGCCTGGAGTTTGGCACAAGTACGGGGTTTGGGGGCGGCTTCGTCCCGGAGGGACTGAATGACAATAGGCAGGGGCTTCAGCCCCTGTTCCGGGAAATGATAACGATGGCGTGCCGTAGGTACGCCGCGATTCGCCGCGTACCTGACGGCACGCGAAATGGGGGGCGGGCAAAACAGGGGCTGAAGCCCCTGCCTATTCCCGCCCCGTCCCGCTGGGACGGGAAAACGAACATTCAACGTCCAACGCCGAATCTTCCACATTGGATGTTGGACGTTGTGTGTTCGATGTTGGAAATTTAAGATAAAAAAAGGAAACGACCATGCTTGTTCCGTTAAACGTCTGGCGACGATCCGGGTGGTGCCTGGCCGCTGCCGTTGCCACCGCCCTGCTGGGGCCGGCCGGTTTCGCTGCCGCGCCGGCCGTCCCCCCGCCGCCGGAGTATCAGAACACCACCCGCCTCAATTCCCGCGACTATTTCGAGGCGCCGGGGCTCTCGGTGCTGCTGTTCCACAACGACTATGCGGTGGGCAAGCAGGGCGGGCTTGAAATCATCCTCCATGGCGAGCGCATCGCGACCAACGGCGATCTCATGCTCCGCAATGAGTTCTTCCAGATCCCGGACTTTTCGACCGGCGCCAAGCGCGTGGTGGATGCGAAAACCGGCCGGGTCACCATTTCGGCGGCGTATCCGGCCGCCCAGGTGACCTACAAGATTCAGGTCCAGCCGCTGGGATCGTCGTTCCGCGTCACCGTCGATCTGGACCAGCCCCTGCCGGCGGCACTCAAGGGCCGGCTCGGCTTTGCCCTGCAACTCTTCCCGCCGGCCTATTTCGGCAAGGGCTGGCTGATGGATCAGGAGCCGGGGGTTTTCCCCCGGCAGTTCAACGGCCCGCTGGCCTCCGGCGCGACGGGCAGCTTCACCGCCAAACCGTTGGCGGAGGGGCGCCGGCTCGACGTGGCGCCGGACGATCCGGCCGCCCATCTGACGGTCGAAGCGGTCACCGGAAAGCTGGCCTTGATGGATGGCCGGTATCCCGACCAGATCGGCTGGTACACCCTGTGGTCCGAGCTGCCCACGGACCGCCAGGCGGGCGCCGTCGAATGGATCATCACCCCCCACGTGATTCCCGGCTGGAAGCGCGCTCCGGTGCTGGCGCATTCGCAGGTCGGCTATCACCCCGCCCAGGCCAAGCGCGCCATCATCGAACTCGAACCCCGCGAAACGACCGTTGAAACCGCCGTCCTGGTCAAACTGGAACCCGACGGCACCCGGCGCGAGGTGCTCGCGGCCCGGCCGGAACCGTGGGGGCTGTTCCTGCGTTACCAGTACCTGGTGTTCGACTTCACCGCCGTCCGCGAGCCGGGACTATACCAGATCCGCTACGGGCAGCAGACCACGGCCCCGTTCAAGATCCACCCCAACGTCTACCAGTCCGACGTCTGGCAGCCGACACTCGAAACTTTCTTCCCCGTGCAGATGTGCCACCTGCGGGTGCGCGACCGCGCCCAGGTCTGGCACGGCGCCTGCCATCTGGACGATGCGCTCCAGGCGCCGCCCAACCACGATCACTTTGACGATTATCGCCAGGGCCCGACCGACACCCACTACCAGGCCTATGAGCACATCCCCGGGCTGGACATCGGCGGCTGGCACGATGCCGGCGACTACGACCTGGCGGCCGGCTCCCAGGCCACCACCCTCTATTCCCTGATCCTGGCCCGCGAGGCCTTCGGGGTCGCCACCGACCAGACCACCATCCTCCAGCAGGAACGGCTGGTGCTGCTCCACCAGCCGGACGGCAAGCCCGACATCCTGCAGCAGATCGAGCATGGCCTGCTGACCCTCCTGGCCGGTTACCGCGCGTTCGGCCACTGCCAGCTGGGCATCATCGCCCCCACCCGCCAGGAATATTGCCACATGGGCGACGCCGCCACCATGACCGACGGCCGGGTGTACCAGGCCGCCCTGGCCCGGACGCCGCCCCCGGCCACCATCTTCGCCTATGACCGGGATCTTGAGGCCGCCTCCCCCGCCGGCGCCTTTTCTGGCCGGCGGGACGACCGCTGGGTCTTCACCTCCCGCGACTCCACGATGGAATACCGCGCCGCCACCGTCTTCGCGGCCGCCAGCCGCGTCCTGCGCGGTTACAACAACGCCCTGGCCGATGAATGCCTGGCCACCGCCCGGACCATTTGGAGCCACGAGCAAAGCCACCAGCCCGCGTCTTTCCCCGGCGCCTACACCCCGGGCAGCTTGAAGGACCGGGAAATCGAGGCCACGATTGAGCTGCTCGTCACCACCCGGGATCCGCTCTACCGCGCCCATTTCGTCAAACTGCGCCCGGCAGTCGAGGCGAACCTCGCCAACCACCTTCCCCTGCTCTGGCGCGCCCGCCAGGTCATCCGGGACGAGGCCCTGCAGGTCAAGGCGCGCGAAGCGGCGGCCGCCCGCAGCAAGAGCCTGAAATCACAGGTGAGCCAGAACCCGTTCCAGGTCGCCTTCAACACGCCCATCTGGGGCATCGCCTGGGATCTCCAGGCCAAGGCCGTCGACTATTACTACCTCTGCAAGGCCTATCCGGACCTGTTCGACCGGGAACAGGTCCTGTCGGTGTTGAACTACGTGCTGGGGTGCCACCCCGGTTCCGACGTGTCGTTTGTCTCCGGCGTGGGGGCCCGCTCCATGACCGCCGCGTACGGCGCCAACCGCGGCCAATGGTTTTATATCCCCGGCGGCGAAAGCAGCGGCACCGCCATGATCCAGCCGGACTACCCGGAATTGAAAACCGGGTTCCCCTTCCTGTGGCAGCAGGCGGAATATGTGATGCCGGGGGCGGCAAGCTATATCTTTGCCGTCCTGGCCGCGAATGACCTGCTGACCGGGGAGTCCCAAGCAGTGCCACAAGGATCTCAGCAACAGAAGCTAACACGTGAATCCAGCAAATGACCCAGGCACCCTCAGCCAATACCCCCTCCGGCTGTTTTCGGGGTCGGTCTCGGGATCGGGATCGTATGGCAAAGGGCTGGTCGCCCGCCGGGAGGTCATTGACACCCCATTCAGCTCACGAAAGGCCGGGCATTCCTCGGCCTCGCCTGCCACGGCACCCCCCCCTCCACGGGCGACACGCCCATAGCCATCAGGTTAAGCCGTTTTTGAGCGCCAACGGCGCGCATTCATACCAGCCTGGGGCAACGCCCCAGGAAAGGCGACGTATAACGTTTGAGCCCTGAAGGGGCGTTTCATGAAGCGGGCCTTCAGCCCTTTCTTTCTCCTTCTCGCAAACCTGGGGCGCTGCCCCAGGCTATTATAAAATCGGGCCTTTGGCCCTGCCTGAACACCGGTCAATTCACGCTTGAAAAACCTTAACCTGATGGCTATGGGGTTGCACCCCGCGACTGGAGTTTGAGTTCACGCTTTAGCGTGTCCGGCCTCACAGTTCGATGGTTTGCGCCGCGCCGGCGGCCAGGGTGATCCGGCGGAGTCCGCCGCCCCCCTGGACGCGCAGGGTGACCGTGCCGGCCGTGGCGGCGCGCAGGACCGCCGCCGTCGCCCGCCCCTGGCGCCAGACGATGTCGACCTCCACCCCGGAACGGGCGCGAAGTCCGCGGACCGCGCCGTCGGGCCAGGCGGCCGGCAGGGCCGGCAGCAGGTGCAGCTCGTCCCCGTGGCTCTGCAGCAGCAGTTCGGCAAGGCCGGCGGCGGCGCCGAAATTGCCGTCGATCTGGAACGGCGGATGGGCGTCGAAAAGGTTCGGATAGCTGCCGCCGCCGCCCATGACAATGTTTTGCTCGGTCACTGGCCGCAGCAGCTGGCGGAACAGGTCGTGCGCGTGGTCGCCGTCGCCCAGCCGCGCCCAAAACAGAAGCTTCCATGCCATCGACCAGCCGGTGCCGTCGTCGCCCCGGCGTTCCAGAGTGGTGCGCGCCGCCGCGAAAAGGTCCGGGGTTTTCGCGGTGATCTGGTCGCCGGGGTAGAGGCCGTAGAGCGGCGAGACATGCCGGTGGTGCGGATCGGCCTCGGGGTAATCCTCCAGCCATTCCTGGAGCTGGCCGTGCCGGCCGACTTGGTGCGGCGGCAGCCGCTTCAGGACGCCGGCCAGCTGCCGCCGGAATTCGGGGTCAACCCCCAGAATCTCGGCCGCCCGGACGCAGTGGCCGCACAACTCGCGCACGATCTGGATGTCGATCATCGGCCCCAAACAGGTGTGGGCCTCCTGGCCGTCCGGCAGGAGGAAGCCGTTCTCGGGCGAGTTTGACGGCGCCGTGACCAGCCACCCGTGCGCCGGCTCCTCAACCAGCATGTCCAGATAAAACTCGGCGGCACCCTTCATCACCGGATACACGCGGGCCAGGTAGTCCCGGTCCGGGTTGAAGGCATAATGCTCCCACAAGTGGCCGCACAGCCAGGCGCCGCCGACACAGGTGGAGCCCCAGGAGGCATGCTCGCCCGGCGAGGTGAAGCCCCAGGGATTGGTGATGGCGTGGGCGACCCAGCCGCGGGCGTTGTAATAGGCGCGCGCCGTGCGGCCGCCCGGCGCCACCAGGGTGGCGATGAAGTCGAGCAGCGGTTCATGGCATTCGGCCAGGTTGGCCACCTCCGCCGGCCAATAGTTCATCTGGACATTGATGTCGAGGTGGTAGTCGCCGTTCCACGGGGTCTGGTATTCCTCCGCCCACAGCCCCTGCAAGTTCGCCGGCAGGCCGCCCGGCCGCGATGAGGCGATCAGCAGATAGCGGCCGAACTGGAAATAGAGCGCGGCCAGCGCCGGATCGGCCGCGCCGGCATGAAACCCCGCGAGCCGTTGCGGCGTCGGCAGGGCGGAGTTCGCGGTTGCCGGGAGATCCCAAACCACCCGGTTGAACAGCCGCTGATGGTCGGCCACGTGCACCTGCCTGAGCTGCGCATAGGGCGTGGCGGCGGCCGCCGCCGCCGTCCGGGCGCAGGTGACGGCAGGATCGGCGGCGCCCGCAAAATCGGTGGCCGCGGCGATCAGGATCGTCACGGCGGAGGCGCCGCGCACCTGAAGCCCGGCATCGCCCGGCGCCACCTCCCCGTCCTCCAGCACGACCCGGGCGGTGGCGGCGAAGCGCATGCCCCGGCCGTCGGTGCCGTTGTTCATCCGCCCTTCGAGGGTGACCGCCTCGGCGGTGGCCTGGACGCCGGTCACCCGTTCCCGGCGCCCGAGGCGCAGCGTGAAAGTCAGCTGCCGCGGAGCCGAGGCCTCCAGGCGCAGGGCCAGCACCTGCGCGGGGTGGCTCGCCAGCAGTTCCCGGCGGAACGTCACGCCCTGACGGACATACGCCACCCGGGCGGTGGCGGTGGCCAGGTCCAGCTCGCGCCGGTAGTCCGCGACCGCCCCGTCGTGGCCGGAAAACTCCAGGATCAGGTCGCCCAGCGTCTGATAACAGCCGAACGGGACATCCGCCCCGTTGCCGCCTCCCGAGCCTTTTCCGGCGCAGACAAAATGCCGGTTCACCAACGCCTCGGCCTCGGCATTCCGCCCCTCAAGCAGCAGCCGGCGGATCTCCGGCAGGGCCCGGTGCGCGTCCGGCTGGTCGGCCTCCTGCGGGCCGCCGGACCACAGGGAAATCTCATTGAGGGCCAGCCGTTCCCGCTCGACCCCGCCGAACAGCATCGCCCCCAACCGGCCGTTACCCACCGGACAGGAGGCAAAAAACAGTTCTGCCGGCCGGTCAAACCAAAGGGTGGACGTCGAAGACATGGGCGGCTCCTCGCCTGAAACACAGAACAATGGGGAACGCGGCAAACGCGGGGCGTGAGGCCCCAAAACGGGAGGGAAATATATCGGACATCGCCCCATCCGTCATCGACCCCGCGGCAGCCTGGGTAATGGGGCCGGGAATGGGGAGTCGGGATTTACCGAGCCCGGAACGTGAGTAACGGGTCAAACGAAAGCAGAACCACAGCCGTCCCACAGGTGCTTAAAAACCGCGATTTCTCCTAAAATTCTAAGCTTAAGGCGGTTTGTTTGAATCCTGACCCATTTTGCATTTTCCGTGCCCGTGCCCGTGCCCGAACACCGTAAAGAAGGATGCCCATGGACTGCTTCGACCACGAAAGAAGGGATGATAGTTTCGGGCACGGGCGCGGGCACGGAATGAATTATGACATCCCATGGGACGGCTATGAATAATTAAGGCTAGGGACCGGGGCGGCGATGGCGGAAACGGTCGGGGGCGAGGCCGGTGACGCGCTTGAACATCCGGGAGAAATGGAAGGCATTGGCAAAGCCGAGCTCGCCGGCAATGTCGTCCAGGGTGCGCTCCGTGCCCAACAGCAGCGGAATGCCGCGGTCAATGCGGCGGCGGTTGCGCCAGGCCGCCGGCCCCAGGCCGAAGCATTGGGCGAAGCGGTGACAAAAATAGGCCGGCTGCAAATGCACCAGGGCGGCGAGGCGGGACAGGGGAGTGTTCTCCCGCAAGTGGTGGTCGATGTAGTCGAGGACCGGCAGGAAACGGCGCTGCGGGACGGCCAGGCCGCCGCCGGCCGCCGCCGCGGTCGGCGGCACGCGGAAAAACGGTGCCGCCAATAGCAGGATCAGGCCGGTCATGGCCAGGCGGGCCGTCGCGCTTTCCTGGCCGGCCAGGGCCAGGAGTTGCCGCAACTGCCGGGAAAAGGCCTGTCCGGCTTCGGCGCGGTCCAATTCATAACGGCAGGGCAGGCAGGCAAAGGCGTCCAGGCTGCCCCACAATTCCAGCGTGACATGGGCCCACCAGATCTCCACCCGCTCCGGGCAGCCATGGGCAAAGTCGCAGCGCGGGGGGATCAGATAGGCATGCCCGGGCACCAGGGGAAACTCCCGCCCGTGATGGCGCACAAAACCGCCGCCCTCCCGCACCCAGTACAGCCGGGCATACGGGTCGCAGGTCTGCGGGGTCTGCCAGCGCGCGTCCAGCCGGCTCCGGTCCCCGGTCAGAAAAACGGCGGCAACGGATGCTTGCAACAGGTCCATATCAAAAGAACAGACATGACATGCAATAAAAAAAACATGCTCAAAAATGGAATCCCATGAATATGGTAGACATAGAACAAACATGCAAGAAAAATGCTCCAAGGCGGGCCATGGGGCCGTGAGCGTGAAGACGTG
This sequence comes from Lentisphaeria bacterium, assembly GCA_041651315.1. Taxonomy (GTDB): domain Bacteria; phylum Verrucomicrobiota; class Lentisphaeria; order Oligosphaerales; family CAITYL01; genus CAITYL01. Next base: position 20,570 of record JBAZJM010000050.1, read on the forward strand.
AAACGTGATGCGTAAAGACGGCCTCTTGCAAAGGTTTTCGGGATTTTAGAATTCAAAATCCTTTCACGCCTCACGCATTACGCATCACGTCTGATCCCCATTCACCAAGGTTTTCACATGCATCCCATCACCCCCCATGACCGTGACGTGCTGCGCCGGCTGGCCGCCCGGGTGGCAGAGATCGTCGCCCTGCCGTGCCAGCGGGAGACCGCCGCCGCCTGGACGCGGCTGAACCGCCGCCAGCCGGGCCGGCCCCTGGTGTGGATCAACGAAATTCCGTGGCATGAGATGAAC
>JBAZJM010000051.1:0-20835 GCA_041651315.1 Lentisphaeria bacterium
GTCGGAGGCCAAAGTTGGCCCCACCGCCCGTCACACTGGTCAGCACGAGCGCGCCCAGCAGGGCGACGAAAATGCCAAACTGGGCGGCGGCGCCGAGCAGGGCGGTGCGCGGGTTGGCGATCAGCGGGCCGAAGTCGGTCATGGCGCCCACGCCCATGAAGATGATGATCGGGAAGAGGCCCGTGGAAACGCCGAAATCGAAGAAATAAAAGAGGAACCCCCCGGGTTCGATGATGCTGGGCACGCCGTTGATCATGGCGACCAGCGGCGGGGCGGCGACGTTGGCATAGGGCATGTTGGCGAGCAGGCCGCCGAAACCGATGGGCAGCAGCAACAGCGGCTCGAACCCCTTGACGATCGCGAGATAAATAAGGCCGAGGCAGATGACAACCATCAGGGCCTGCCCGACGCCGTAGGGAAGGTTGCCGATGACTTTCACATCGTGGCCGGGAACGAAGGACCCGGTCGGGGTGTGGTACCCCTTGGTCAGGTACTCCGGGGCCGCTTTGCTGAGGAATCCGGTGATGCCGGTGGCGGCCGTGAGACCCTTCACCCGGCCCAGCATGTGGCGCCAGTCGGTGCCGTTGTCATCCGCCGGTTGGGTCGCCGGTTGGATCGCCTGGGCCACGGCCGTTTTGTCGGCGGCCGTTTCCTCCGCCGAATGGGCGACGGCTGCCGTCACCCCCAGCGTCAAAACCGCCACCCAGATCCGGATTAGGTTGTTCATGCTTCGATCTTCCCAAGAGAAAACGTGTAAAATTTAGGGACGGGAACTGGTGGGACGGCCCACCCCGGCGGCGTTATCCGATCACCACCAGCACATCGCCCGTGTTGACCTTGTCGGCCTGCGCGACGGCGATCGCCTTGACCGTTCCGGCACCGGGCGCTCTCACGGCGGTTTCCATCTTCATCACGTCCATGACCAGCAGCTCATCGCCCTTGGCGACGACCGCGCCCGCGGCGACATTGACGCGGAGGATGAGACCGGGGACGGCCGCCTTCACTTCGGTTTCCTGGCCAGTGGCGGCGTGGGCCGCCGAAAGCCCGGCGGTCACCCCAATCGCGTACTCCCGGCCGTTGACCAACGCCTTGTCGCCCTTCAGTTCGACCGAGTAGGGCTTGCCGTTGACCGCCACCGTGTAGCCGGCGGGCTTGGTGGTGTCGTTGGCGGCCTTGGCGGCGGCGTGCGTTTTGGCGACGTGCTTGCGGATGCCGAGGACCCCCTTGCCTTCGAGGAACTGGATCCCCTTTTCCCGGCAGGCCGCGGCGATGAAGACGTTCTCGTTCGTCGCCGGCAGGTTCTTGTCCGCCAGCATCTTCCTGGCGGCGTCGAGTGATTTTGCCGGATCGGCGTCGTTGATCTCCAGCACCGTCTTGGTGGTCGGGGGCAGGTTGAGTTGCTCCGCCGCGATCTTGACGATCTCGGGGTCGGGCGCGACGGGCGTCCGGCCGAAATAGCCGAGCACCATCTTGCCATAGCCGGGGGCGATCTTCTTCCACGGCCCCTGGATGACGTTGTTGAAGGCTTGCTGGAAATAGAACTGCGAGACCGGCGTCACCGACGTGCCAAACCCGCCGCGGCGGACGACTTCGGACATGGCGGCGATCATGTCATTGTAGCGGTCCATCAGATTGCTGTCGCGCAACATCTGGGTGTTGGCGGTGAGGGCGCCACCGGGCATGGGCGACCACGGGATCATGGGCTCCACTTTGGTGGCCTCGGGGGGCAGGAAGTAGTCCTTCATGCATTCGCCGAACACTTTTTCCGCCTCGCGGACCTTGTCGATGTCCACGTCCAGTTCGTATTCCGAATGGCGCAGGGCGTGCCACATGACGATCACGTCGGGCTGGCAGGTGCCGCCGGAAACCGGCGCGAGCGAGAGGTCGATGGTATCGGCGCCGGCATCAAGGGCGGCCTTGTAAGCCATGACGCCGCAGCCCGCGGTTTCGTGGGTGTGGTATTGGATGCTGGTGTCTGCGGGCAGCAGTTTGCGGGCGCGTTTCACGGTCTCGTGGACGATGGCCGGGATGGAGGTGCCGGAGGCGTCCTTGAAGCAGACCGAATCGAAGGGGATGCCCGCGTCGAGAATCGCACGGAGGGTCTTCTCGTAGAAGTCCGGGTCGTGCGCGCCGGTGCAGCCCGGAGGCAACGCCATCATGGTGACGACGACCTGGTGCTTCAGTCCCGCCTCATGGATGCAGGTGCCCGAATAGATCAGGTTGTTGACGTCGTTGAGCGCGTCGAAGTTGCGGATCGTGGTCATGCCGTGCTTCTTGAAGAGCTGGGCGTGAAGCTTGATGGCCTCCGATGAGGCGGAGTCGAGGCAGACAATATTGACACCGCGGGCGAGGGTTTGGAGGTTGGCGTCTGGGCCGGTGACCTCGCGGAAGCGGTCCATCATCGTAAATGCGTTCTCGTTGCAGTAAAAAAACGGCGACTGGAACATCGCTCCGCCGCCGGCTTCGAAATAGGTGATGCCCGCCTCGCGCGCCGCCCTGACCGCGGGCATGAAATCTTCGGTCAGCACACGCGCCCCAAAAACGGATTGAAAACCGTCGCGGAACGCGGTGCACATGATCTTGACTGTTTTTTTTGACACGGGTGCGGTTTCTTATGGGTTGGGCGGAGGACTTGGGTGAAAAGCAGGGGTTACGAGCGGGCGACGACGGCGGCAATCGCAATGGCGACCATCGTGTCGTCGTGCGGCGACGCGGCGGCGGCTCCCGCTCCGCGGGACTGCTTTTTGGGGGCTTCGTCCGGCAGGATATGGTTGAAACGCGGAATGATTTGGGCCGACAGGTTCATGACCCAAACCAGCAAGGCAAGAAAGAGATAAACGATGCCCATTCCGGATACCAAAAGGACGAGGCCCTGCATGAAGATTGCCACTCAAAACCCCCGCATGTTGAGGCGCGATTTTAACGTTAAAAAACGGGACGAAAACCCACTGATCAAAAAACACACAACATAAGGCAAGTTTTCTTGCTTTGAATCTGGAGGGGCTGAAAATCGGCAATCCTGCCGGCCTACCCCAGTTTTTCCTTGAGCAGGGCGAGCACGGTCTGGGGGTTGCTCTTGCCGCGGCTGAGCTTCATCACCTGGCCGACCAGGAACTGGAGGGCGGCCGTCTTGCCGGCCCGGTATTCCTCCACCGCCTTGGGGTTGGCGGCGACGGCCTGGTCGACGAAGGCCAGGATGGCGCCGCTGTCATTGACCTGTTGCAGCCCCTTTTCCTGGACAATCACTTCGGGCGCCTTGCCGCTGGCGAACATCTCGGCGAAAACATCCTTGGCGCTCTTGCCGGTGACGGCGCCGCCGGCGACCAGGGCGACCAGTTTGCCGAAGGCGGCGGGCGGGATCGGGCAGGCCTCAATGGCCAGGTTCTTTTCGCCGAGTTCGCGCAGCAGTTCGGTGATGATCCAGTTGGCGACCAGCTTCGGCTGGCCGGCGGCCGTGGCGGCGGCCTCAAAATAATCGGCCAGCGGTTTCTCAAGGGTCAGCACGTGGGCGTCGTAGGGGGTGACGCCGTAGTCGGCAACGAAGCGGGCGCGGCGGGCCACCGGGACTTCCGGCAGGGCGTCGCGCCAGGCGGCGACCTGGGCGGCGTCCAGTTCCACCGGCATCAGGTCGGGTTCGGGGAAGTAGCGGTAGTCGTGCGCCTGTTCCTTGACGCGCATGACGAAGGTTTGGCCGAGGGCGTCGTCCCAGCGCCGGGTTTCCTGGCGCAGTTTTTCGCCGTTGTGGACCGCTTCGATCTGACGGTCGATCTCGTAGAGCAGCGAGCGGTGCACGGCGCGGAAGCTGTTGAGGTTCTTGATCTCAATCTTGGTGCCCAGCTTGGTCTCGCCCACCGGGCGCACCGAAACGTTGACGTCGCAGCGCATCTGCCCCTTCTCCATGTCGCAGGCGCTGACTCCGGCGTACTGGCAGATCTGCTTGAGCGCGGTGAGGTAGGCGTAGGCCTCGTCGGCGGAGCGCATGTCCGGTTCGCTGACGACCTCCATCAGCGGCACGCCGGCACGGTTGTAGTCCACGCCGCTGGAGCGGCCGAAGTGGTTGAGCTTGCCGACATCCTCCTCAAGATGGATGCGGGTGAGCCCGATCTCCTTGTCGGGCAGCGGCTCGCCGGAGAACCCCTTGCCGCCGATCGGGAGGCGGCCGGGGCCGCACAGCGGCAGGTCGTACTGCGAGATCTGGTAGTTCTTCGGCATGTCGGGATAGAAGTAGCTTTTGCGGTCAAACTTGCTGCGCAGGGCGATGGCGCAGCCGCACATCAGGCCGACCTGGATGGTCTTCTTCACCGCTTCGGCGTTCATCACCGGCAGGGCGCCGGGATAGCCCAGGCAGACCGGGCAGACCAGGGTGTTCGGCTCGGCGCCGAACCGGTTGGGGCAGGCGCAGAACATCTTGCTGGCGGTGAGCGCCTGCACATGCACTTCAAGGCCGATGACCGCTTCGTAGTTCATGGGGTGTTCCGCTTCGTATTCCGAATTTTATTTTAAATCGCTCTCTGCCTACCGCAAAGAGCGCATAGATCGCAACGAAAAACACGCTTTGAATTGGAGCGCCAACGGCGCGCATTCATATCAGCCTGGGGCAACGCCCCAGGAAAAGAAGCCAGAAAACGGTGAGCCCTGAAGGGGCGTTTTATGGAACGGGCCTTCAGCCCTTGAACTTTCTTTGTCGTGAACCTGAAGCGTTGCCCCAGGCTGTTATGGTGTCGGGCCTTTGGCCCTGCTTGTAATATCCGTCTGGTGGGGTTTTGCAGGACTCCCGTATCTTGGCTACGCTATTTTTTTCGTGACCGTTACAACCTTTTGAAGTCTCGCAGGATACTCGTAAAGAAAACTCCCCGATTCCAGTCGCAACCTTTCGACTTCGTCCAAGCGTGCTTCCGGGGTTTGCCGCCGCCAATAGTCACGGTCCCGTGCCGCTGGTTCAGCGTGGGTGGTCACCGTGACGCGCAGTTTCATGGTTGACTCCGTGATTACAGGTTGGGAAACCGGGTGCCAAGGGCGGCGGCCTGTTCGACGGCGCGGGCGGTTTGCAGCAGGCGGGTCTCGCCCAGGGCCGGGCCGATCAGCTGCAGGCCGACCGGCAGCCCGCCGCCGGTGACGGCGCAGGGCACCGAAATGCCGCAGATGCCGGCCAGGTTGACCGAGATGGTGTAGATGTCGGCCAGGTACATCTGGAGCGGGTCGCTGAGCTCGCCGCGGCGGGGCGCCGGAGTGGGGGCGACCGGGGCGAGGATGACGTCGCAGTCGCGGTAGGCCGCCTCGAAATCCTGGCGGATCAGGGTGCGGGCCTTTTGGGCGCGCAGGTAATAGGCGTCGTAATAGCCGCTGCTCAGCACGTAGGTGCCGAGGATGATGCGGCGCTTGACCTCGTCGCCGAAACCGCGGGCGCGGGTCTGCCGGTAGGTTTCCAGCAGGTTGGCGGCGTCCGGGGCGCGGGCGCCGTAGCGGATGCCGTCGAAGCGGGCCAGGTTGGCGCTGGCCTCGGCGGTGGCGATGATGTAATAGGTGGCGATGGCGTATTTGGAGCGGGGCAGGGAGACCTCGACCCGGCGGGCGCCCTGCTGTTCCAGGGCGGCGGCCATATTCTCCACGGCCTGCCGGACTTCCGGGGCCAGGCCGGCGACCTCAAAATATTCCCTGGGCAGCCCGATGCGGAGTCCGCGCACGTCCGCCTCGGCCAGGGCCGCGGCATAGCCGCCGTGGCGGCCGGGGAGCGAGGTGGAGTCCATGGGGTCGTGGCCGCACATGCCGTCCAGCAGGATGGCGGCGTCCTCGACGGTGCGGGTCAACGGCCCGATCTGGTCCAGGCTGGAGGCAAAGGCGACCAGGCCGTAGCGCGAGACCAGGCCGTAGGTGGGCTTGAGCCCGACCACGCCGCAGAAGCCGGCCGGCTGGCGGATGCTGCCGCCAGTGTCGGAGCCGAGCGCCGCCGGCGCCATGCCGGCGGCCACCGCCGCGGCCGAGCCGCCACTGGAGCCGCCCGGCACTCGGCTGGTGTCCCATGGGTTCAGGGTCGGGCGGACACCGCTGTTCTCGGTGGTCGAGCCCATGGCGAACTCGTCCATGTTCATGCGGCCGAAGGGGATGAAGCCGTCCTCGCGCAGGCGGGCCACGGCGGTGGCGTCATAGGGGGCAGTGTAACCCTCCAGAATCTTGGAGGCGCAGCCGCAGGGCTGGCCGGCGACCGACAGGTTGTCCTTGATGGCCAGCGGCACACCGTCGAAGCGCGACAGCGCGCGGCCGGCCCGGCGTCGGGCGTCGCTGGCGTCTGCCGCGGCCAGCACGGTGGCATCGTCCAGGCGCAGGAAGGCCTGCACCCGGGCATCGGCGGCGCGGACGCGGCCGAGCAGCCCGGCGCACAAGTCACGGGCCGAACAGCGCCCGGTCTCCAGGGCGGCGGCGGCTTCCGCAAGGCTTAATTTCCAAAGTTCGGTCATGGTGTTTCTTCCTCAATGACCGGGGGCACCTGGATGAACTGGTCGTCGGCGACGGCGGGGGCGTTGGCCAGCACGCCGGCGCGGGGCAGGCTGTCACCGGCGCGGTCTTCGCGCAGGACGTTGACCAGCGGCATGGCATGGGCGGTCGGTTCAAGCCCGGCCACGTCCAGCTCGGCGAGCTGGCCGACATAGTCCAGCACCGCGTCCAGCTGCGCGCCGTAGCGGTGCGCCTCGTCCGCGGTCAGGTCGATGCGCGCCAGGTCGGCCACGTACCGCACATCCAGGTTGGTCTTCATCGTCATCTGTCCTTGGTGAAACGGCTGCGTCTCAAACGGAAAATATAAAGCGGCAGGGCGGGGTCTGCCGCCGGGGTGGTTTTGGGGGGTGGCTGGAACCATTCTCGATCGCAATTGGCCGCCGTCGATTGCCGTCGCAACGGAGGGAACCCGGTTGCTCAACGGGCCCCGCCTGTCCGTGGCCGGTTGCGGCGCAAACTTCGCCGGCATTGCGGCGCGGTGCGGTGCCGCTTACATTGGCCTCTAGCCGGGGACACCTTGCACCAGATTCCACTCGTCAGGCGCTAACGACGGTATACTCATGAAAACAGAATCGGAAATGGGGGCGCTGGTGCCGGGGAATCTGCCACGGCTGGTGGCGGTGGAGTCGGGGCCGGACGGCCGGGCCGTGCTGTTCACCCGCGGCCCGGACGGGGCGGTGCGGAGTTCGCAGGCGCCCTGCCGGCCCTGGCTGCTGGTGGCGGGGGACGAACTGGCGGCGGCCCTGCCGGCGGCCGAGGTGCGGCCGCTGACCGGCGGCAATCCGCTGGACCGCCTGGTGCTGTTCCCGGATGCGACGGCCTACGAGGCGGCGCTGAAACAGCTGAAAACGGCCACCGGCAAGACGGCCACCGCCCCCGAGGCGCCGTACCGCGTGTTCAGCGACGACATCCAGCAGGCCTTGACGCTGCTGCCGGCCCGGCTGTTCCAGGACCTGCGCTTTGATGAGCTGCGCCGGCTTCAGTTCGACCTCGAGACCAACACCGCGCCCGGCTTCGATTTTTCCAATCCCGAACGGGCCGAGGATGCCATCCTGCTGATCGCCCTGCGCGACAGCACGGGCTGGGAGGAGTGCCTGGTCAACCGCGCCGCCGGCCCCGGCACGGAGGAGGAGGCCATGCTGCGGCGCTTCCTGGCGCTGGTGCGGGAGCGCGACCCCGACGTGCTGGAGGGGCACAATGTCTTCAATTTCGACCTGCCGTACCTGGAGGCGCGCTGCAAGCGCTACCGGCTGAAGCTGGCCCTGGGCCGCGACGGCGCGCCGGCGGCCCGGCGCGCCTCGCGCTTCACCGCCGGGGAACGGGTCACCGCCTTCCAGCGGTATGACGTGTACGGCCGGCAGGTGGTGGACACGCTGTTCCTCTGCCAGTTGTACGATGTCAGCCACCGTGACATGGACAGCCATGGGCTCAAGGCGGCGGCCCGTTATTTCGGCGTCGCCGCACCGGACCGCACCTATGTCGAGCCTGCCGAGATCCCGCGCCTGGCCCGCGAGGCGCCCGACACCCTGCGCGCCTACGCCATGGACGATGTGCGCGAGACCGACGCCCTCAGCCGGGTGCTGCTGCCGAGCTATTTCCACCAGGCCCGGCTGATCCCGTTCAGCCTGCAGAACATCTGCCTGCGCGGCACCGCCACCCGGATCGACGCGCTGCTGGTCGCCGCCTATCTGAACGCCGGCGCCGGGCTGCCGCGGCCCCAGGCGGCGCGGAATTTCCGCGGCGGTCTGACCGAGGCCTGCGCGACGGGGGTGTTCCAAAATGTCTGGCACGCCGACGTGGCCTCCCTTTATCCCTCCATCATGGTCAGCCGCGGCCTGGCGCCCGCCAGCGACACCCAGGGGCTGTTTCCGCGCTTCCTGCGCGACCTGCGCACCTTCCGGCTGGATGCCAAGCGCCGGGGGCGCCAGGCCGCGGCCGCCGCCGAACGTGAACATTTCGAGGCGCTGCAGAGCTCGTTCAAGGTGCTGATCAACTCCTTTTACGGCTATGTCGGGTTCGCCCAGGGCACCTTCAATGACTATGACCTGGCGGAAACGGTGACCGCCGCCGGCCGCGAAATCCTGGAGAGCATGCGCCGCTTCCTGGAGGGGGCGGGGGCGAAAATTCTGGAAATGGACACCGACGGCGTCTATTTCGTGCCGCCGCCCGCGGAGTCCGCACCGGAAGGGCTGCTCCAGCGGCTGCAGGCGGTGCTGCCGCCGGGGATCGAGGTCGAGCTGGACAGCACCTACGCCGCCATGTTCAGCTACAAGAGCAAGAATTACGCGCTGCTCGACCACCAGGGGCGGGTCGGCATCACCGGGGCCGCGCTCAAGTCGCGCGGGCTCGAACCGTTCCAGCGCCGGTATATCCGCGAGCTGGTCGGCCTGCTGCTCCACAACCGGCCCGGCGAGGCGGCGGCGCTGTACGCGAAGAACGTTGCGGCCATTCAGGAGCGCCGGTTGCCGCTGGCCGATTTCGCCCAGCGCGAGGTGCTCTCCATCGCCCCCCGCCAGTACGCGGCGAAGCGGGACGCCGGCGAGACCAACCGCAGCGCCGCCTACGAGCTGGCGCTGGCCTCCGGCCGCGACTATGCCGCCGGCGACACGGTGGCGTTCTACATCATCGGCGACAAGAAGAACGTGACGGTGCACGACCACGCCAAGCTGCTGGCCGATGCCGGGACGGGGCAACGCGACGAGAACACCGCCTACTATCTGGACAAACTGGCCAAGCTGCACGCCAAGTTTGCGGAATTCCTGCCGGCGCCATCCGCAGCCCCTCGCGGCTGGTTTGACGAAGAGTGACCCCCCCCGGGCACCGCCCAACGCCCCAAGGTCACGCCAAACGAACATCACGGGAATCCTGATTGGAACCTGTCCCCAAGTTCAAATCGGCATGAAACCGGCTTCGCAATAGAGGTGTTGTGTCCCGAAACGGAGCACGGCGGTGGCTACGGCTGGGTTATGGAGCTGGCCAATAGGGGATAGGCAACGCGCCCACCGGCTTGGTGGCGCCAAGGCGCAGCGATTTCACTTGTTGCCGGCGCGGACTCACCACGAAAACAGCGGTTTTTACGCGGGTGGCGGGCGATTCGGCGGGCACGGGCACGGCCGGGCGCAAACCAACAGCTCGGAGGCGGTGCTGCCAGGTGGGGATCCGGGGACGGACACCACATGGGTCAAGTGTGGATTGCCTGCCGGAGCGGGTACAGCGTATGGGTTGCGAGGGCGACGCATAGGGCGCCGCTGATTCTTCCCGAAAATTCCAGCGCCTCTGCCAGCGCCGGATGCCGTTCTTGAAACCATTGCCATCGGAGACTTTTCTCCCAGTCTGCCCCAGAGCGCGCACGACCAAACGGTGGTTTGCCGTCCCAAAAGTTGGAGGTCATTGCCGCGAAGATATGCCGAGCTGAGCCGAGGATGGCGCTCTTGAAACGGCCGCTCCAGCTTGTGCCGCAACGCGTGCCGCTGTGTTTTACCCGGTTCAACCAGTTGGTGAACGCCTGTTCCAAGTCTTTGATGAACTGGCTAATGTCCCGCAGGCGCTCTGCCCAGTGGCGCAAGACTGCTGGATCCGCGAAGTCGGGCACCTCGGCCAACGGTCCGTAGTAAGCATGGAAACGGTTCTCCACGGTTTCACGGGACGGCCACGCCGCTGGTGCCGCCACGAGCATGACATAACCGCGACGAAATATTTCCAAAAGCGTTAGCTTGATGACATACAACTTGGAGAGACGGTTGGCGATTCGTTGCAGTTGCCTACTGGCCTGCTGATCGAATTCGAGATCACCCGGCTTGCCGATCAGACAATTGGAAATTTTGTAGAGCGTGTCCTCGGTGTCGTTCCGCAATCTGGGTTCGCGCATGGGATGCCTCCTTTTATTATGATAATATATAATAGTGTTATTTTTTTATGTTTCAAATGGCGCAGGGGCAACAGCAATCGTGGGGACAGGTTCCAAGCCGCGAACCTGTCAGGCAGGGAAGTGGCCCATTGAGACACACCAAGGGTTTTGGCGCGTTACGTTACCGGCCATGCTGTTGCATGGATGCAAACCGGGATTTGAGGAGGCGCTGGCGCGTGAATTGGCCGGCCTGGGCCATTCGCCGGACGACCGTGGACGGGGCTGGCTGCTGAGCAACGGTCCGGCCGCGGCCGAGACGGCGCTGGTCGAGGAGGCTGCGGCCGACTTGTGCTTTGCCACCTTCACGGCGGCGGCCCCGGCCGTGGTGGCGGCGCCCTCCGTGAACGCCTTGGCCGGCGCCCTGCGCGACTGGTTCGCCACCGCCTTCCGCACCGTGCGCGTGGATGAGGCCGGCTGGCCGGCGGTCTTCCTGGCGGCCCCCGAAGTCGAGGGGCTGGGCGGCCGGGTGCGGGTGTTCCGCGACACCTGGCTGGCCGGCATGGCCCCGCGCATGGGCCGCGTGTTCCGCCTAGTTCGCACCGAGGACGCGCCGCCCATGGCGCCCAGCACCGGCTTGCTGGCCTGGTTCACCGATTTCAACCGGCTCCACGCCGCCACCCGTTTCCGCGGCTGGGGCCAGCGTCGGATGCGCGACGATCCGCAGGCGCCCTCCCGCTCCTATCTGAAGGTCGAGGAGGCGTTCGTGATCATGGGCCGCGAGCCGGGGCGGGGCGAGACCGTCACCGACTTGGGCGCGGCGCCCGGCGGCTGGAGCTATGCCGCAGCGCAGCGCGGCGCGCAGGTCACGGCCGTCGACAACGGTCCGCTCAAGGCCGGGGCGGCGCATCATCCGCTCATCGAGCATCTCAAGGCGGATGCCTTCCGGCACCGCCCGGCCGGCGGCAGCTGCGACTGGCTGTTCTGCGACATGATCGAGGATCCGCGGCGCGTGCTCGCCGAGATTCTCCTGCCCTGGCTCGACCAGGGCTGGTGCCGCTGCTTCGTGGTCAACTTCAAAGTTGGCCACGCCGACCCGGTGGCGTTAGTCGAACGGCTCCGCGACCCGCGCCACGGCCTGGCGGCGCGCTGCGCCACCCTGCGCCTGCGCCAGCTCCACCACGACCGCGAAGAAATCACCGCCATGGGCGAGCGCCGCTAAGGCCTCGCCTGGCCCGGAAAAACGTGAAAAGAACACCACCGTTTTTTCGCTGCTAACCGCGGGTGGCGGCCCGTGCGTTGGCGATGTGCAGGATTTTGGGCGGGCGGCGGCCGGGCCAGGGCAGGCGATAGGCGATGCCCGGCCACAGGTCGAAGAAGTTGTCGGCCAGCGGCGTTTCGCCGTCCAGATCCAGGCAAACCCCCCAGGCAAAGGTTGGGGAGCGGAAGACGGCAAATCCGTCCTCCAGCGTGACGGTGACCTTGGCCGTGGGCCAAACCGTGTCCTTGAACCGCTCGGTGAACAGCCGGCCGCGGGCCAGCAGCGTCCCGGCGGCGTCTTCCAGCATGGCAAAGGCGAAACTGGCCTCGTGCGCCGTCCATTTGGCCGCGGGGAATTCCGCCAGCACGGTGGCGGTGTTGGCAGGGAGTTCCACGGCGGCCCGGCGGTCCACCGGCCAGCGGGTGCCGTCGAGCCGGAAGACGCCGAAGCGCAGGGTGCCGCGCACCGCTTCCGGAGTGTCGTTGACCCCGGTGACAGTCACCCGGTCGCCCTCCAGCGCCACCATGACCTGGACCGGCTGCAGGGCCCGGCGCACCGGCCAGAAGGCGGGCGTGCGCCGCCGGTAATAGTCCACAATGGTCCAGGAGCGCGTGGCCGGCCAGCAGTCGTTGTACATCCAGAAAATGGCGCAGCCGGAGGAGAACATCCGGCGCCGGAAATTTTCGCAGTACTCGCGCAGCCCCTCGCCCTGCACCAGGCCGCCCCAGTAGGTGAAGTCCTCAATGGACATCTCGCGCGGTTCGCGGCCGGTCCAGTCGCGGATCATGGCGTCGGGCCAGCTCTGGACCGCCCAGACATCCACCGAGTTGTCGTGCTGCTGCCAGGCCAGGGACTGGACGTGGCGCATGCCGTCCACCAGGCACGCCTGCATGGTCGGCAGCGCCGTCGGCCCGAGGATGCCGCCCTCGTTGGGGAAGCGGCAGGTCATGTCGCGGTACTTGCGGAAGTCGGTGTCCGCCATGCCGATGCTCCACGGGTGCTGGTCCCCGGTGTGGTCGGCGTTGGGATGGGCGCCGTCGGGGGAGAACGGCGACGACGGCTGATAATAGACCGTCGGGTCCTCTTCCTGCACCAGCCGCGGCAGCGCCAGGTGGAACAGCCCGTAGTCGGGCAGGACGGCGCCGAAATGGTCAAAGCCCCAGTCCCAGGCGCCCCATTCCATCTCGTTGTTGCCGCACCAGGCGACCAGGCTCGGATGCCCGGCCAGCCGGCGGACGTTATGGCGCGCCTCGCACAGCACGTTCTGGTAAAAGGCCGGGTCGGTCACCGGGTACTTGGCGCAGGCAAAGATGAATTCCTGCCAGACCAGGACGCCCTTTTCGTCGCACAGGTCGTAGAAATCGTCGCTTTCGTAAAGGCCACCGCCCCAGATCCGCAGGAAGTTGAAATTGGCCTCCAGGGCGCGGTCGACCAGGTCGGCGTAATAGGCCCGGTCGGCACGGGAGAAGATCATGTCCGCCGGCACGAAATTGCCGCCCTTGCCGAACACGGGCCGGCCGTTGATGACGAAATGGCAGTACCGTCCGCCGTCCGGGTGGGCGTCCTGGTTGACCCGGACATGGCGGAAGCCGAGCTTGGCCGCGGACTCCGCCAGCACGCGCTTCCCCTGCTTGAGGACGGCGTGGAAGGCATAGCGCTTCTGTTCGCCCTGGCCGGCCGGCCACCACAGTCGCGGACTCCGCACCGCGAGGACGCATTCGGCGACCTGCTGGCCGGGCTTGATGACGGCCGTGGCCCGGGCCGTTGCCTTCAGCTCGGGAATGGCGGCCTCCAGAGTGACGGTCTGCTCCTCGGCGGTCAGGTTTTCCAGGCAGAAACGGGCCCGCACCGTGCCCTCCGCCAGGTTGTCGGCGAGGGTGACCAGCGGCACGACCCGGTCCAGCCGCACGGCGTCGTCGCACCATTCCAGCCGCACCCCGCCGGTGATCCCGACGTTGACCAGGCGTGTGCTCCAGTCCCAGCCGAACTGGCATTGCGGTTTCCGCAGCCAGACGCGCTTGTGCAGGTTCCAGTCGAAACGGTTGGCCGCCCCGTAGGCTTCAATGCTCTTGTTGCCGGCCCACATCAGGCCGCCCTCCACGTTGACGACCAGGAAGTTGCCGGTTTCGCGCAGCTTGCCGGTGACCTCCACCCGGCAGGGGTAGAAGACGTTGCAGTGCCGGGCGATCTCGGCGCCGTTGAGCACCACCGTGGCGGCCAGGTCGAGCTGGTCGAACACCAGCCACGCCCGTTTTGCCCGGCGGGCGGCGGCGGGGACGGCAAACTCGCGGCGGTAGCTCCAGTAGCACTCCTCCACCCAGCGCGCCGCCAGATGGTTCATCCCCAGCGTCGGTTCTTGGATCAGGCCGGCGCGGACCAGGTCGAGATGGATTTCGCCCGGCACCTGGGCGTCCAGATAGCGGACCGGATCAACGGTGTCGCCAATGCAATGTTCCAGGCGTCCGCGCTCGCCGTCGCAGGGACGGACGCGCCAGGTGCCGTTGAGGGATTGAGTGTGTAACATGGGTTCGTGTGTTGAGCCGGTGGCAGAGATGTCGGCTCTTTCCTGTGTGCTCTTGATGGGGTGGAGATGATGCTAAAATACCATCGCGTTTGCGGTTCGTATAGAGAACAAGTCACCCATTTCATGGTATGTTTCAACCATGCCCGTCCCCAAAGTACGGTATCTGCGTCCGCCCGCCGACCCCCGGCGCGATTTTCCCGCCTTTGGCCCGCCGCAGGGCGATGGCATGCCTCTCATCATCGACCGCGCCAAACTGGACACGGCTGAGTTTTTCCGCCATTGCCACGACGGCGCCGAGCTGTTCGTGGTGGTCGGTGGCGAGGGGCTGTACCTGAGCCAAAGCGAGACGGTGCCGCTGTGTGTGGGCGATGTCTTTGTTGTCAACGACCGCCAGGTGCATGGTTTCCGCAACACCCGGCGGCTGGAGATGTACAATCTTCTTTTTGAACCGCAATCCCTGCTGCCGCCGCTCGACCTGGTGGGCGACCTGCCGGGGTATTATGCGCTCTTCCACTGGGAGCCGTGCCACCGCCGGGAACGGGGGGCGTTTGGGCATCTGCGGCTGTCGCCGGAGTTGTTGCGCGGCCTCGAGCCGCTGCTGGCGGCCATGGAACGCGAATATTGGGACGAACCGCCGGGATGGCGGCTGGCGGTGAAGGAATTGTTCTGGCAGCTGGTGCTGCGCCTGTCGCGCCATTACCAGGACGTCACCACGCCGGTCAGTCGCGCCACCGTGCGGCTGGCGGAGGTGTTGCGCCTGTTGGAGGCCGATGCCGGGCAGGCGCTGTCCGTCACCGAACTGGCCGCCCGCACCCACCTGTCCGTCAACCAGTTCCGGCGGGTGTTCCGCCGCGCCACCGGGAGCGCGCCGGGCGCCTATCGCCTGCAGCGCGCCCTCCTGCGCGGGGCCAGCCTGTTGCGTGACCGCGGGATGACGGTCAAGGAGGCGGCGCAGGCCACGGGGTTCCACGACGCTTCCCATTTTACCCGCTTGTTTCGGCGCCACCTGGGCGTCAAGCCGTCCGAGTACGTTCCGGCGCCGTGAGTGACCGGCCGTTATGCCGTGGCGGCCGGCGCCAGCAAACCGTCTTCCTGCAGCCAGGCCGCCTGGGCATCGTCGATGACTTGGGGTAGCCGGTCACCGGCCCGCTGTTGCCCGCCGCAGGAGGCGCGGACGACCAGGCTCTCGTTGGCAGTCTGGGCCAACGGGGCGGCCGGCGGGTGTCCGGTCATGGCCAGGGCGTAGTCGAGCATGCCGCGGGCGACATACCCGTAGTCGAATTGGATGCTGCTCAGCGGCGGATCGCTGGAAACGCCGAGGGGGATGTTGTTAAAACCCAAAATGGCCGCATCCTCGGGAATCCGCAGGCCGGCCTTGTGCAGGGCGGTCATCAGCCGGATGGCGAAGTCATCATCGTAGCAGATCACCGCCAGGTCGCCGGCCAGTCGGGACCAGCCCTTGACCAGGCGGTCCACATCCTTGGCCTCGGACGTGGCCAGCCCCACCAGGGTTCCCAGCCCCTGCCGACTCATGAAACGGCTGTAGGCCAGGATGCGGCGGTCCAGGGTGTCGTTGTACAACGAATCGGGGCCGAAAAAGGCGATGTGCCCGTAACCGAGGCTGCGGAAATAGCGGCAGGCCATCTCGATGGCCAGGTAGTCGCCCCGCCCGAAGGTGCTGGGCTGGTCGTAGGAGTTGCTTTCCAAGCCGGGGTACGGTTTGGACAGGATGACCGGCACCGGCGCGCCCTGGATCAGCCGGCTGAGGTCGGCCAGGGAAAACGCCTCTGGCAGCCCCGGCACGAGGATGCTGAAGCAACCGTGGGCGGCCAGTTGCCGGATGGCTTCTTCGGTTTTTTGGCCGAGGTCGCTGACGGCACGGATGGCCAGCTGCATATCCCGCCGTTCCGCTTCCCGGTGCAACTGGGCCAGCAGTTCGTTGGCAAAGTCGTCTTCATTCGGAAAGGCCAGCAGGCCGGCCAGCAAGGGGCCGGCGGCGGCCGGCCCGGCCGGGGCGCCGGGCTGTTCCGCCTTTGGGATATTGCGGAGAAAGGTGCCGGCGCCGACCCGGCGTTCGATCACCTGTTCCCGGACCAGGGCGGCCAGCCCCTTGCGGACGGTCAGGTGGTTCAGCCCCAGGCGGCCGGCCAGATCGCGCTCCGACGGCAGGCGGTCGCCGGGCTGGAACTGATCCTGGTGGATCATCTCCAGCACGCTTTGGCGCACCCGCTGGTAGGAGGGCTGGCGCACTCGCGGGTTGGCGTCGCGTTGTTTTTCTGCTCCCATGGTATAGCACTATAGTTTTTGCTTTTGAGAATGCAATCGCCGATTTTGGGGGGCGCGATTTTTTTGGGGGGCGGCCACCCCTGTTTTGGAGTCTGTCCAGAATCTCGATTGGAACCTGTCCCCAATCTCATAATCTCCGATTTTGCGAGCCGGGAACGTCGCGGCCGTAGGGAAACTGGGGGGGGCTAAGGTGGCCCCCTTTGAATAGTGGAGTGGATTCTTCTGCGCCATCGCGCCGTTCCGGGCTCGCTAAGGCCGCGCCGGTCCTCCCCGCTCATGGCTCCGGCACCCTTGTTTTGGGAATTGCTTGACAGTGCTATAATAGCGGTTTATAGTGCTATGTATTGGGACTTGGTGGCGGCAGTCGGCTGCCCCGGTGTCGGACAACACAAGCACTCGTTTGGGAGAAGCGCACCATGAGCAAGACAACAAAACTGACCACGGGGTTGCTGGGACTGCTGGTGGGGGCGTTGGCCGCATCAGCTGGTGCCGCCGTGACGATGGAGTACAAATCGGACACCTACAATGCTTACACCAATCGAGATGTGATTCTGAACACGGACTTGGCCAACCAGGGCCAGGCCACCGTTGCCTCGTACAGCGCCAATGCCGACGGTGGCGGGTTTGACAACACGGAAGGCGGTAGCGACGGCGCCGCGGCGTTCTGCGATGGCGGCGCTGGCGGCGCCTACAACACCCGTGGTGATGCCTGGGGCACCAGCGCCGATGTTTATTTCAATCTGGACAGTGGCACGGGCGGTTGTGCGCAAGGCTACAACATCTCGCAGGTCCGGATCTTCTCGGGGTGGCCGGACGATCGTGGCGGCACCCGTTTCTCGGTAGATTACAGCGTGGTCGGGTCGGCGGACTGGGTGACGCTCTATTCGTATAGTCCAAGCACCCGGGGAACCGGACAAACCTTGGGCAATGAATTTATCATCTACAACAGTGTGGGCGGCGTCAATTTGATCTCCAATTGCGATGCCATTCGGATCAACATGACACCCGTTGCGAACAGCGATTATTCGCTGTGGCTGGGCACGGTTTATCAGGAAATCGATGTTTTGGGCACCCCGGTGCCTGAGCCGGCCTCGCTGGGGCTGTTGTTGCTGGGCGGCCTGGCGTTGCTGCGGCGGCGCCGGTGATGCGCCGGGCGGGCCGCGTGCTACCATATTTGAGCCGCGTTTGAGCTTTGGTTTGGTGAAATTTCCTTGGAGTGCAGGCCGATGGCGTGGGGTCAGGTCAACAAATGGGTTGGTCAGGCGATGGCCGTACTGACGTTGTTTGCCGTTGGGGCGGCGGCCAGCCAGCTGATGGACAACCTGGCCGCCGGGCGCACCCAGACCGTGGTGGTCTATGGAACGAGCCTGAGCACCCCCGAGTATGGCCCCTGGGTCGCCCAGCTGCGCGCCTGGCTGAACGCCCGATATCCGGGGCGGGCGGTGGTGATCGACAGCGGCATGAGCGGCAGCCATTCGACGGCGGGGCTGGCCAACCTGGAGTCGCGGGTGCTGGCGTACCGGCCCGGCACGGTGTTCCTCGAGTTTGCGGTCAATGACGCTGCCAACATTTCGGTGGCTGAGTCCAAGGCCAATCTCAACACCCTGATCGACCGCATCCTGGCCGCCAAGCCGGAGACGGAGATCATCGTGCAGACCCTGAATGCCGCCTGGGATGTGCCGGGCGGCCTGCAGAGCGCCACGGCCCGGGCGAAGCTGGCCGACTATTATCAGGGGTATCGCGAGGTGGCGGCGGCCCGCGGCCTGCTGCTGGTCGACCATTATCCGGCCTGGGCCGGGCTGCAGCAAAAAGATCCGGCCACCTTCCACGCGTATGTGCCCGACGGCATTCATCCCACGGCGGCGGCGCTGGCCGTGATGATGACCCCCCGCCTCCAGGCCGCCCTGGACCCCCGTCCGGCGCCGGTCCGGCTGCCCACGGTGTTCTCGGACAACCTGGTCTTGCAGCGCGGCATGCCGGTGCCGGTGTGGGGCTGGGGCGAGCCGGGCGAAACCGTTCGCGTCGAGGTCGCCGGGGTGTCGGCAGAAACCGTGGTCAAGCCCGACGGCACATGGAAGCTGTTCCTGCCCAAGCTGAAGGCGGGCGGGCCGTACGACCTGGCGGTCACCGGCAGGAACCGCATCGTGGTCAAGAATGTTTGGGTGGGCGAGGTCTGGCTGTGCAGCGGCCAGTCGAACATGGCCGTGCCGGTCAAGGATGCCAGGGACGGCGCGGCGGAGGCGGCTAAGGCGGAACATCCCCGCCTGCGCTTCTTTAACATCGGCTACAATCTGGAGCACTTGGCCAACCGGCCCCAGGGCGACTTTGGCGGCAAGGGGTATGGCTGGCAGGTCTGTACGCCGCAGACTGTTGTGAACCAGTCGGCCATCGCGTACTATTTCGGCCGCCAACTCGCCCGGGATCTGGACGTGCCGGTCGGGCTGATCCATTGTTCCTGGGGGGCGACGGGGATTCAGGCGTGGTGTCCGCGGGCGGTGCTGCTGGCCGAACCGCGGACGCGGCCGGTGGTGGCGCAGTGGGACAAGGTGTGGACGGAATTCCTGGCCGGCCGGGCGTCGGTGCATCCCAACCGGGCCAACAACGACAGCGAGTTTGTGACCGTGTCGAACCAGGCGTCCGGGCTGTTCAACGGCGGCATCGCGCCGGTCATGCCCTACGGCCTCAAGGGGGTCATCTGGTACCAGGGCGAGACCAATACGCCCGAGGCGCGGTTTTACCGGCAGTTGTTCCCGGCCATGATTGGGGGTTGGCGCCGGGCCTGGGGGCAGGGCGATTTCCCCTTCCTGTATGTGCAGCTGGCCAATTTCGGGCCGCGGGCGGCGGCGCCGGGCGACAGCGACTGGGCGGAACTGCGCGAGGCGCAGCTGCTGGCCCTGAAGACTCCCCACACCGCGATGGCCGTGGCCATCGATCTTGGCGAGGCGCAGAACATTCATCCGCTGAACAAGCAGGACGTGGGCCGGCGACTGGCGCTGGCGGCGCTGGGAACGGCGTATGGGAAACGGGTGGACTTTGCGGGGCCCCGGTATATTGGCCTCAAGGCGGAGAACGAACGTCTCCGCCTGCGTTTCACGGACACGGCCGGCGGGCTGGTGGCCAAGGACGGCGTGTTGAAGGGGTTTGCCATTGCCGGTGCCGACCGGAAATTCGTTTGGGCCGAGGCCAAAGTTGTGGGTGACAGCGTGCTCGTGTGGAGTCCGGCGGTGCCCCGGCCGGTGGCGGTTCGCTACGCCTGGGCGCAAAATCCGGACGCCACCCTGTACAACCGGGCCGGCCTGCCGGCCAGCCCGTTCCGCACCGACGACTGGCCGGGCATCACCCGATAAATCGTGAAGCGTGATACGTGAGGCGTGAAATTCTGTTGTAGCTCCGGGCTTGCCGCCCGGCGGCGACCCGCCCCCGCGCGACAAGCACCCGGCCACCCAATAACCTTGTTCGCGGACCACGCAACCATCACTGGAGCAGAATGATGAAACAGAAAAAACGGTTGTGCTTCCGGAATGGACGGGGAGCGGCCCGCCTGTTTACGCTGATCGAGCTGCTGGTCGTCATTGCCATCATCGCCATTTTGGCGGCAATGCTGCTGCCGAGCCTGGGCAAGGCGCGGAAGCAGGCGCACCGCGCGGTCTGCATCAGCAACCTGAAGCAGATCGGCATCGCGGAGTTCAGTTATGCCGGTGACCACAAGGACAAGCCGGCCGAGGGCTGGGGCGGCCCGGTGTACTACACCTATGGCAGCACGCAAAACGTGGTGTTTTCCAAAGCCCTGATTTTTGGCGACTACATTGGGAGCGGTGGGGTGTTTCGCTGTCCCGCCCACAAGCCGCGGTACGGTGCTGATGAAAAAAAACTGCGCAGCTATACCGCCAATCCCTACGTCAACCAGGATCCGGTCCATTCGTCGGATGGCAGCGGGTATGGTTTCCAATACATGACGTTCAGCAAGATGTCGGGGCTGAAGTCGCCCTCGGTCATCGGCCTGCGCATGGAATCCTGGTCGCGTCCCGGCTGGCCGCAGGCGGACGGCACCATCGACAACCTGCCGGACGGCTACATCAGCATGGCGGTCACCTACTTTCCCTACGACGCGGTTTTTCCCTATGAACTGGACGCCATGCATGACGGCAACCAAAGTGTGCTGTTTGCGGACGGCCACGCGGCCAGTTACCGCTTCGCGTACACCAACGGGGTCGGCCCGTGGCCGAAAGCGCTTTACGGCTGGTATTGGGAACGGTTGGAATAATGGGGTCGAACAGATCCGACAGATCCGACGGATCGGACAGCTCCGATCCGGGTGTGGTGGTGTTGTCTAAAAAGCCCATCGGGAGTGCAGTACATGATTGGATTCTGGACGCGAAACGGCGGTGTGGCCGGCCGGTTGCTGGCGGCGGTTGGACTGGGCCTGGT
>JBAZJM010000052.1:0-20738 GCA_041651315.1 Lentisphaeria bacterium
AGATCAAGGCGACGGCGACCCAGACCACGGAAAACACCATCATCCATGGCTCTATCAGTTGCATGGACGGTTTCATAGCCGTCAGTTGCGGCCCCGAAAACCCCATCTTCTCATAGAGCGCCAGCAGGCCGCCCGCCCGCGAAAGGGTCAGGCCGCCCGAAATGCTCCAGGCCACGACGGCCAGCGCCGCGCACCACCAGGCGCCCATCCGCAAGCGGTACGTCCCCCAGGCCACATAGCCGAACAGGCACAGGCAGGCCAGCGCCACCGCCGCGCCGGCACCGCCGGTCAAAATAGTTCCAAAGAAAGGCACTGCCCATCCGTAAACGCCCATGACCGGCATGCAGGCGGCCCAACTTCCCGCCATCAAACTCACCGCCAGCACCGGCAGGGGACACTTGTCCGTCCACCGGATCCGAGGATCCCGCCGCTCGCAAGTCGCCTTTGTGTGCCGGCTGCCGTAAAAGAGGACAAAGGCGCCAGGAATGATGAGATAAAAAATCGTCATGATGCCGATGATCACATATTGGATGATGGCGACCACCTGCTGAGGCAACTGCCCGCCGCCGCTCATTTGTTCGCGCATGGCGGGTAAAAAAATCAGCAAATAACCCAAGCCCATGATTCCGCAGACCAGCCACAACCAGGACGAAACCAGCAGGAGCGCCCGGGCCCAGCGCCGGGCCAGAATCGAGCCGATCCCCATCCAAATGAACCAGGTGGCCAGCAAGGCGTAAAACAAAAAAACCGCCAGCATGGCGCCGGCGTTCAAAGGAGATGCGGCCCCCTGCTGGCGGCCAAGAGCGGCCGTAGCCGCCATGCCAACCGTCATCACGAGAAGCAGGAGCAGAAAAAACGCGCCCAACAGAATTTCGAAGATGCCAAAGACAACCAGCCCGGTTTTCCGATCCTTGACGTCCGCAACCACCGGCGTTTCCACCACGTTGCCCATAATCGCCCCCTTCCCCCGTCATTTTTCCACGCATGTTCTTCCGCCCGAAAAGGCGACCTCAGACTATACCACCTGGCAACGAGTCATGCGTCTCCGACGATGACGGGTTTGTCCGCCCGAGGCCGGGCGGCTCCCGGTGATCGGGGAAATCGCGCTACTTTGTAGCTCGGGGCTTGTAGCCCGGCAGAACGTCGCCGCCGCGCTACAAGCGCTCAGCTACGGCATGCGCGAGATTCGTGCTCGGGAATAATCCAGGTTAAGGGGTCATTGGGGCGCGTCTACACTTTTAATCAGCGCTGCCGCCGTTCAAGTACCGGAAGAAGGCCGCGTTCACCCAAATGGCCGAAGACGACACCTCCAGCCCCGGCAAGGCCGCCTTGAACCATGCCTGCACGTCCGCCATTTCATCCTCCTTGACATAGGTCTGAACGATGTGCGTGCCGGCCCGGAGCATGACGTCCGCGATCCGGACATATCCGTCAAGGGGGACAACGGAATGGTACAGGGGCTGATACCACGATTCGACCAGAACCTTTTGCCCGCCCGTAAATTCACGCTTGGCATGGGCCTCAATCACTTGGCGGAAACGGTCGCGGAATTCCGGCGCGGTGAACTCCAGGACCAAGTCAAATTCGTCCTTGTGCGCCACCCAGGTTGCCCCGCCATCCAACGACTCCAGGGCAAGCTCCGGCGTTTTTTCCCATTCCTGGCGGTAATAAAAGACGGAATGCTTCGGCTCAAGCTGGAGCTTGGCCTGGAGGGCTTCGCCCATCAGCAGGCCAATGACCTGCTTGAGATGTCTGACGCTGCTGTGGCTGTAGACGATCTCCAGGTTGGCATCAAACTGGGCCAGACTGTCCCGTTTCTTGATCTGGTAACCGGTGATCACCCGCTGGCTGATCGCCGTGCGCATCACCCGTTCCACGGTGTCGTTTCTGATCTTGCCCGCTTTTTCCCAGCGGTCGCAGACCTTGCTGACAATGTCGAGCTCCGTGACGTAACCAATGTAGTTTTTGCTGCTTTTGACGAACGACCGCGCCCGCTCCAACAGGTGGAAAGCCAGCTCACGACTCAAGGGGGCGTGCAGATCCAGCACTTTCAACCGTCCTTTGAACAGGAGGTTCAAATCAATGGCCAGGGCCAACGCCTGGCGTTCCTCTCGTGACCACGCCGCATCCGTGGCACGCAAATCCAGGTTGGAAAAACTTTTCTCGATTTTGGCCTCGGAATAGGTGGCGGCAAGCTCCTTGAGACCGCACGCGGCAAGCAGGCGCGAAATGGCCGCCAGATTGCTCAAATCCCCGGTCGTTTCGGAAGCGGCCCCGGCGTCCGTCGGATCGCCCAAGGCGTCCTTGCCGAAGATGGAAATCAACGCGACCAGGAAGATATCCGTTCCCGAGTCGCGGGCATCCAGAAAGCGCAGGCGTTTTTCCAGCTCGTTTTGCGACAATTTCTGGGTTTCCCACAACTTCTCGCTCAACAGTCTGACGGCATAACTCAGGATGCCGATCTCGTCCTCGCGTTTGGCCAGCCGCCCCAACTGGTCCGCTGAAGACGGATCTCCCTTCAGGACGGCAAAAACGGCGGTCTCAAGCCGCTTGATGGGAGTGACAAGGGTTCTCAACATCCAGCCGGCGGCGAGAAAGCTTAAAACCAGCAGGATCACCAGCAGGAGGGCCCAATGGTTAAACGCCTCAACCAAGGCATTGCCCTGCGCGAGGTCCAAATCGGCAGAGTGAAGCACCGCGGTAACGCCCAGGTAGCTCGGCAGGAAGGTAATCCAGGAGGCGATCAGCAGAACCGCGGTAAGGTAATAAGTCCCCAAAGCCAGCTTGACCGGATAATTGGGCTTCAGGCGCCGCAGAAAAAACAGCACCGCGGGGAACAACAGGAGTGTGCTCAGCACGTTGGACAACAAGGCCGGCAGATAGAAATAGCGAAAGTTGACGATCGAGGGAAGTTGCCGGTCCAGGACATGCTCCATTCCCGCGGCGTAGGTGAGGGCAACCACGTTGACAAGAATCAGAAACGAGGCCAAACCGACCAACTGGCCAATGCGGTCAAGTTGGCGCTCTTTTCGGTAGGGGAAAAAACCGATCAGGGCACCGAAGAGCCCGTTACCGACGGTCCAACTCGGCAGATAGCGCACCCCATACCCCAAAAGGATGTCCGTGCCGAAATTGCCGGCAACCCCGGCCAGAAAACCATAACCCGGCCCATAAAGATAGCCGATGACGAAGATAAGGACGATCTGCGGGCGGAGATCCACATTGGAAACACCCGGCAGATGAAGCCGCAGCACGGTGTTGAGCAGGACATAAACCACCACGACGGCCGCTGTGAACACGATTTTTCCGAACCGGCTTGGGAGGTCGCAAGTTTGGTCTGTGGGCATAGCCTGCTTCTCTTCGCTGTCCGCCGGCCACTATAGTGTGCCATCGGGTGGGCGGAAAATCCTCAACCTCCCGTCCGCCGCGGCCCCCATTTTGGGAGAACCGGGCTGAAAACCGCCCTAGCCGGCCCTGAGAGCGATGGCATGGGTCGGCGGACAAGCCGGCGAGGGGATGAAGTCGAACGGATTGATCAGCCGAGTTTCCACTTCGAAACGGGTCGTGATGGCGAGACGGGTTGTCGCCCCCAAAAACCAGAAGAGGCGCAGGGCGTTGCCCGCCAGGTCCACGACCTCGGCCTGCACGACGGGGGCGGAACTGACCGCGATGTCAAACCGACGGAGAAACTGGCCGCCGCCGGTGCGTGGCTGCAGGCGCACAACATGCCGTTCAAGGCCAGACAGCCGACCTTGAGCGCGAACAGGATGGAATAGGAGAACGGCTCCTGGCGGTTCTCGATGAGCCGATCAATGTAGGTGATGGACTTGTCCCGCACCGACCGCAGACCGGAGGTCATCAGGAAACAGGCGCCGTCGGAACGGTGGCGTCCGGGCGGGGAAGCGGTAAAAACAGATTGGCCATGATGGCGTCGTTATTTCCCTCTTCCGATCCCAAGCCTGAAATCAAAATCCTATCAGTTTAACAAGAGCAAATCATTTTGGCGGCTTTGTGGAGGATGTTGATGCGGGCGACGGAACCGTGGCGGGCAATGGCCTGGTCCAAGGCGGCCTGGGGCGTGGGCGCCCATTCCAGGCGCATGGCCAGGGTCTGCTCGCGGGAGATGCCGTGGGTGACCAGGATGGCGTGGGCTGACTCCAGCAGGCGCCGGCCCAGCACCAGGTTGGCGGCCACGGCCTGGTCGATGCGGCCTTCGGCCAGCAGGCGCTGGACGGTCTCCACCTCGACATAGCCGACGGTGGTCAGTTCCTCGTGCTGTGAGCTGGTGCCCTCGGGACACGGCGTCACCAGGATCACCGTGCCGCCGGGCTTGACCGCGCCATAGGCGGCATTGAGCCCCTTGAGCGCCTGCCAGAAATCGAGGTCGGCGGTGTAGGCATCGGCAATCACGATCTCCGTCCGCCGCCGGATCTTGACCAGGCAGGATGTGCGGGCGGCATCGCAGGCCGCCCGGTGCGCGGCGACCGGATCGCCCGCAAACACCCCGGCCAACCGGCCCTGGGCACCCGGCACTTCGTTGATGATGAACTTCAGGCCGGCCTTGAGGGCGGCCTCGTCAATGACCTCGCGGACGGCATTGTCGCGGACCGCAAACAACTGTCCCTCGGGCACGCGGCTGCACATCCAGTGCATGTGGCCGATGGTGTCGCCATCGCTGCAGCCGGGATTGATGATCTTGCAGCCACCGCCAAAGCCGGCGATCATGTGGGGAATGGTCTGGCCGACGCCGATCACGAAGTCCGCCTCCACGATCTCGCGATGGATGCGGATGTCGAAACCGTACTTCGATTTCCCCACCGACCGGTAGGCGGCGGCCTCCCGCCAGTCGGGATTGACGATGCGGTAGCGGGCGACCACGGCCGGGGTGTATTTGTCGGCCATTTCCGCGTCCGTCATCTTGCGGTGGGTGCCGAGGGCGACAAAAACGGTGATGTCCCCATCCGCCACGCCGGCGGCGGCCAGCTCGGCCAGCACGGCCGGCAGCATCAGGTCGGTGCGGGTGCTGCGCGAACTGTCGTCCACGGCAATGGCAATCCGCTGCCCCGGCCGAACCAATTCCCGAAGGGGACGGCAGCCGATGGGGCGGGCCAACGCGTCGCGGATCAGCGCCAGGTCGTCGCCGCCGGCCGCGCCCGGGGTGAGTTCGTAGACGCCGTCCACCATCGCGTCCGGCACCTTGATCGGCGCAAACGAGTCGTAAGGGAAAGAGTATTGCATCCCGGTACCGTATACTGTATTCGGGTGAATGGGTTAATTTTGGAGTGCTGCGCCTCGGCGCCGTTTTTGATGGCCGGTCTCGACCGGCCATGCGACGGGCGTCGAGCCGCCCTCCAAAAAGCGGCGCCGAGGCGCAGCACTCCACATGGGATTCAACGGGGCATCAGAAATCGCGGTTGAAGCCGCAGGTCCAGCCGCCGTCGACGATGATGTTCTGGCCGTTGATGTAGCTGGAGGCGTCGGAGGCGAGGAAGGCGATGGCGTCGGCGATTTCCTCCGCCTCGCCGGGGCGCCCCTGGGGGATAAAGGAAACCACCCGGTCGGCCATCTCCCGGAACGACCCCTTTTCGCCGTAGAACAGCTTGCGGGTCCCTTCGGTGAGGGTGGAGCCGGGCGACACGCAGTTGACGCGCAACCCCTTGGGGCCAAGTTCGCAGGCCATGGCCTCGGTCATCTTGATGATGGCCGCCTTGGCCGCCACAAAACCGATCTGCAAGCGCAGCGCGACCACCCCGCCGACCGACGACAGGTTGATGATGCTGCCGCTTTTCTGCGCCACCATCACCTGAGCCGCCTTCTGGCAGCAATAAAAGGTGCCGTGCAGGTCGACATTGATGATCTTCTGCCAGGTCGCCACCGGATACAGCTCGGCGGTGACCCGGTCCTCCTTGCTCATGCTGTTGATGCCGGCGTTGTTGACCATGACGTCCAGGCGGCCGAACCGCTCCACCACCTGGTCGATCAGACGATTGACCTGCTCCGCCTGGCTGATGTCGCACGGCAGGAAGACGCCGCCCACCTCGCGGGCAGCGTTCTCGCCCGCCTCCGCCTGTAGGTCGGCAATGACCACCTTGGCGCCGTTGCGGGCAAACAGGGCGGCGGTCGCCTTGCCGATCCCGGAAGCGCCCCCGGTGATGATGACAACTTTGTCTTGGAGGTTGAAGGTGGTTTGGGTTGACATGGTTCCTGCCTTTTTTCTATCGAAGCGTTTCACTGGCAAATACAGCTCAAAACACACCTTCGATTTATCTTCGTGTGCTTCGTGACTTCGTGGTGAATCCAACGGTTTACGTGTTACAACGCATTAGTACTTGTCATCCGCATTGGCCGGGGCGCCGTCGAGGACCGCCGCGGTGGCCCCCACGCCCAGCCGGTCGGCGCCCTGCTCAAGGAAGGCGACGGCCTTGGCGTAATCGCGGATGCCGCCCGAGGGTTTCACCTTGATCCGGCCGGCGGCGGTCTTGATCATGGTCGCCACCGCTTCCGGCGTGGCGGACCCGTCCGCAAAGCCGGTCGAGGTCTTGACGAAATCGGCTCCCGCCGCAATGGAAAGCTCGGTCGCCTTCGCCACCTGTTCCAAGGTCAGGAAACAGCTCTCGAAGATGACCTTAACCAGCACGCCGTGCGGCTTGGCCTCGTTGACCACGGCCCGGATGTCGTCCCGGACATAGTCGTACTGGCCGGAGAGGAACTTGCCGATGTTCATCACCATGTCCAGTTCCTGGGCGCCGTCCTGGATGGCCAGGCGCGCCTCCAGCGCCTTGACCTCGCTGCGGTTGGCGCCGTGCGGAAACCCGACCACCATGGAGACCTTGACCCCGCTGCCCGCCAGTTCCCGGCTGGCCGCAGCGACGTCGCTGGGGCGCACGCAGACACTGGCAACCTGGTACTTCTTGCCGAGCCGGCAGCCCTGCAAAATGTCCTCATCGGTCATCGACGGTTTCAACACCGCGTGGTCAATGGTCGCGGCGACTTTTTCCCGGGTCCACATCATGGTCAATTTCCTTCTTTTTGAAAATCAAGAACTTGCTGCCGGTTTGGCATGGCGGTGAGCACCCCCAGGGTCTGCACCGACCAGGCGGAGGCATAAACGGCGAAGCGTGCCGCCTCCAGCAACGGCCGGCCGGCCGCCAGGCCGTGCATCAGCCCGGCACTGAAAATGTCGCCGGCCCCCGTGGGGTCCTTGGCGGCGACCGTGGGCGGCGTCAGATATTCCCGGACCTCCCGGTTCAGGACGACCACGCCTTTCTCCCCCAAGGTGACCAGGGCGTTTTTCACGCCATGATCCAGGAACCATTGGGCCGCGCGGAACGCGGAGTCCGCATCGCTGACGGGGATCCCCGTCAGCAACGCCGCCTCGGTTTCGTTGGGCTTGATGTAATCCAGGTGGCGGTAAATCGCCGGGTCCAGCGGCCGGGCCGGCGCGGGGTCGAGCAACGTTTTCACCCCCAGCTCAGACGCCCGGCGGATGCCGTATTCCACCACCGCGGGACTCACCTCCAGCTGGAAACCGATGATGTCACCGGCCTGGACCACCGGCAGGTTCCGCTCAAAATCCTCCGGGGCCAGCAGGGCGTTGGCCCCGGGGGCGACCATGATCATGTTGCGGCCGCCGCCGTCAATCATCACGAAGGCCACCCCGGTGCGGGCGTCCGGCGTCATCCGGATGCCCTGCACCCGAACCCCGAAGTCCCGGTGCACCTGGACAACCTGCTCGCCGAACAGGTCGTGGCCGACACAGCCGACCATGGCCACCTCGCTGCCCAGCCGGGCGGCGGCCAGCGCTTGGTTGGTGCCTTTGCCGCCCACCTCGTCGAAGCAGGTGTCCGCGACCACCGTCTCGCCGACCACGGGAAACCGCGGCCCCTGCATGGACAGCGCGGTCAGGCAACTGCCCATGATGACAATTTTGCCGGCCATCAGTCGTGCTCCTTCAAAACTTCCCGGGTCACGCGTCACGGTTCACGGATTCTTCAGACTTCCCGGTAGGTGGTGCCCCACTGCTCTTTCCGCAGGTCGTACAGTTCGTTGGCGCCCTTGGCGGGCTGGCCGGCCCACACGGTGATCAGCTCGAACTCCTCGGTGGCGCTGGCGTTGGTCAGGGCGTGAAAGGTGCCGCCGGGGATGAACACCACGCTGCCCGGGTGCAGGGCAAAATGCTGGCCGGCGAGATTGAGGTCGGCGTGCCCCTTGATCACGATGTAGACCTCGTCATGCCCCTCATGGGCGGCGCCGGGCAGCCCCTTGCCGGGCTTGATGGTGCCGTGGTTCAGCTGCATCTTGTCGCTGCCGCAGTTGAAGAGGTCGATCAGCATCCGGGAGTCGTAGATGCCCTCGCAGCCGGGGGCGATGAACGGCATCACTTTTTCGGGATGGACAACTTTGGCCTGCTTTTTGGGGGATTCCTGCGTCATGCTACCGATCTCCTTGAATGACCGTGCTTGGGGAGTGGGGATTCAGCTCAAACCCGGCCGCGGCCCCCAGCTCCGCCGCGGTCTTATATATTTTTTGTATACGAGAAATATATCACACCGCCGAGCGGCGGCAACTGGACCGGAATGGAACTCGCCCCCAAGGTGAGACAGGCAATCTTGCCTGTCCTGGCCTTCCGCAGGGTTGCGGCACGACGGACGCCCCCGGTCCGCCCGAGACCGGGTGGCTCCCTTCAAAAATTCACCCAAAGCACAAAACAAGGCGACCCCGATCCCGAGGGCCTTCCTCATCCCCGTCTGCCACGGCAGTCCCCCCACGGGCGACACGCCCATAGCCATCAGGTTAAGCCGTTTTTGAGCGCCAACGGCGCGCATTCATACCAGCCTGGGGCAACGCCCCAGGACTGGAGTTTGGCGAAACTTAACGGTTGCGGTTTTCCCGTCCCAGCGGGACGGGGCGGGAATAGGCAGGGGCTTCAGCCCCTGTGTTTTGCCCCCCCCATTTCGCGTGCCGTCAGGTACGCGGCGAATCGCGGCGTACCTACGGCACGCCCTCGTTTCATTTTTCGGAACAGGGGCTGAAGCCCCGGCCTATTGTCATTCTGTCCCTATGGGACGAAGCCGCCCCTAAACCTCGTACTTTTGCCAAACTCCAGGCGCGGGTTTGCACCCCGCGGAGAGGCGCGGCCGGTCAGGGAGTTGCCAAACGGATCACCAAGGAATCCCGACGAAGTGACATGCGCGCAAAACAGCCCCCCGGCGTTGAACGGGGGGGGCGCACGGATTATGTTACTTGTTTTTCCCCATATTACCCCCATCCGGGAGCTTGCATCCATGAAAGTCGTATTGGCCTATTCCGGCGGACTGGACACCTCCGTCATCCTCACCTGGCTCAAGGAGCAGTACAACGCCGAGGTCATCTGTTTCTGTGCCGACGTCGGCCAGGAAGAAGAGCTGGACGGTCTGGATGACAAGGCCAAGCGCACCGGCGCCCTCAAGTGCCATATCCGCGACCTGAGCGAGGAATTTGCCCGCGACTATGTCTTCCCGATGATGCAGGCCAACGCCATCTACGAAGGCACCTACCTGCTGGGCACCTCGATTGCCCGGCCGTTGATCGCCAAGCATTTGGTCGAGATTGCCAAAGCCGAAGGTGCGGAGGCGATTTGTCACGGTGCCACCGGGAAAGGCAACGACCAGGTCCGCTTCGAACTGACCGCCTACGCGCTCAAGCCCGACATCAAGATCATCGCCCCGTGGCGCCAGCCCGACGTCTGGAAGTTCCGTGGCCGCACCGACCTGATCCAGTACGCCGAGGAAAAGCGGATTCCGATCACCGTCAGCGCCGCCAAGCCGTACAGCATGGACCGCAACCTGCTGCACATCAGTTTCGAAGGCGGCATCCTGGAAGATCCGTGGAACGAGCCCGACGACGCCATGCGCGTGCTCACCAAGGCGATCAAGGACACCCCGGACCAGGCGGAGTACGTCGAGATCCATTTTGAGCGGGGCATTCCCACCGCGGTCAACGGCAAGACGCTCTCCCCGGCGGCGCTGATGCGCGACTTGAACCGGCGGGGCGGCAACCACAGCGTCGGCCGCATCGACATCGTCGAGAACCGCTACGTCGGCATGAAGTGCCGCGGCGTCTACGAGACCCCCGGCGGCACCATCCTGCACCATGCCCACCGCGCCCTGGAGTCGATCACCATGGACCGCGAGGTGATGTTCCTGCGCGACAGCTTCATTCCCGCCTACGCCCGGATGGTCTACAACGGCTTTTGGTTCGCCCCCGAGCGGGAAATGCTGCAGGAGGCGATCACCTACAGCCAGCAGACCGTCACCGGCGACGTGCGGGTCAAGCTGTTCAAGGGCAACCTCACCGTGGTCGGCCGCAAGTCACCCCAATCGCTCTACAACCCCGAGTTGTGTTCCTTTGAGAAGGACAACGTCTACAACCAGGCCGACGCCACCGGCTTCATCAAGCTGAACGCCCTGCGCCTGCGCGTCCGCGCCATGGCGGAACAGGCCGCCGCCCGCTGAACGGGCGACGGCATCGCGCCAAAAACAACGGGTCCGGGGCCTTGGCGCCGGATCAGGGAAGTCAGGATATTCCGCCATGCTGGTGCAATTACTCAAGAGCAAGATCCATCAGGCCCGGCTGACCGGCTGCGACCTCCATTACGAGGGCAGCCTGGCCATCGACCTCGACCTGATGGATGCCGCCGGCATCCTGCCGTATGAGAAGATCCTGGTGGTCAACGCCACCAACGGCCAGCGGCTGGAAACCTACGCCATCCCCGCCGCCCGCGGCAGCCGCACCTTCCTGCTCAACGGCGCCGCCGCGCGGCGCGGGGCTCCGGGCGACACCGTCACCATCATGGCCTTCGGCTCCATGACCCGCGAGGAAGCCTCGCGCTTCACCCCGGTCAAGGTCGTGCTCGACGCCGACAACCGGATTGTTCCCTGACCCCACTCCCGGCAGCCGCGGCCTCCGGGAGCTGGGTGGCTGAAGAAAGCCCCCTGCCAACGCCGGCCGCGGCCCCCGGGGGCGTTTAAAGCCCCATCATGAACTGGAAGACCCGGTCGTCGAAGCCGGGCAGCCCCTCGTGGCCGAAGTCGGGATAGATCACCAGCTCTTTTTCCGCCGGGATCTTGTTGTAGGCCGCGAACTGGGAGGACGGCGGGCAGATGGTGTCCATCAGGCCGACCCCCATCATGATCCCGGCACGGATGCGCGGCGCCAGGAACTGGATGTCGATGTAGCCGAGCCGCTCGAACACCGCGTCTTCGCGGAGATGGTTCGGGTCGAAATGGCGGAAATAATCCTTGAGTTCGGCGTAGGCGTTGACCGCCAGGTCCATCTCCCACACCCGCTTGTAGTCACAGAGGAACGGAAAGGCCGGCGCAGCGCGGCGGATGCGCGGCTCCAGCGCGGCGCAGGCCAGGGTCAGACCGCCGCCCTGAGAGCCGCCGCAGACGCCGACACGGTCGGGGTCGACGCCGTCCAGCCCCATGACGATGCCCACCAGCTGGGCGGTGTCCAGGAAGATGGACTTGAACAGCAGCGACTCCGGGCCGGCGCTGTCCAGGCCGCGGATGATGTGGCCGCCCAGAGTGTTGCCCTTGACGCCGCCGACATCCTCCGAGCGCCCGCCCTGGCCGCGGCAGTCGAGGGCCGCTACCGTATAGCCGGCGGCGACATAGCCCAGCTTGTCGAACCAATTGCCGGAATCTCCGGAATAGCCATGGAACATCACCACCGCCGGCCGCTTTCCGGACAGGGTTTTGGGCCGCAGCAACTTGGCATAGATCCGCGCCCCGCCGACGCCGGTGAAGAACAGGTCAAAACAGGCTGCACCGGGGGCTTGGAAGGCGGCAGGCTTCATTTCCACCTGCGGGTCCAGGGCGTGCATCGCCGCCAATTCGCGGTCCCAAAAGGCGTCGAAATCCTGCGGACGCGGATTGCGCCCTTCGTACTGCTTCAGTTCGGCCAAGGGTTTGTCGATCAATGGCATGGGGGAGTCTTTCCTTAAAAAACCTGTGGGGACCGGTGGCCGCCACCCGGCGGACCGCAAGCGAAAGCTTTTACCATAACACGGGAACACCGCCCCGCGAAAGGTTGCCCTGTATCACACAACGGACATAACGGACATAACGGATCTGCCGGCATCGGCCCCCTTGGCACCGTTGGCCGCGGCCCGGCAACCGCCCCGGCCCACCACTCTGTCGTTGCCCGCCGGCCCCGTTCCGTTGTGTCCGTTGTGTCCGTTGTGTCCGTTGTGTCCGTTGTGTCCGTTGTGTCCGTTGTGTCCGTTTCCGGGGCCAGTCGCCGCCGGGCCAGGAGCGAGGCGCTGGAAGCAGGGTACATTATGCGCGTTCCCCCACCGCTATTCCTTCATCCCTTTGCAGGACCGCCGAACATGATCGCGATCGTGGATTACCGGGCCGGCAATCTGGCCAGTGTGGCCCGGGCACTTGACCATCTCGGACATCCCGGAACAATCACCTCCGCCCCGGAGGTCATTGCCGATGCCGACCGCATCGTGTTCCCCGGTGTCGGCGCCGCCGGGGAGGCCATGCGCAACCTGGAGGAACTCGGCCTCGCCCCGGCCCTCCGCCAGGCGGTGGCCGACGGCAAACCGTTCCTCGGCATCTGCCTGGGCTATCAGATCCTGTTCGAGCACAGCGACGAAGACGGCGGCGTCCCCTGCCTCGGCCTGCTGCCCGGCCGGGTGGTGCGCTTCGCCGAGCTGGCGTCCGGCACCGGACCGCGCCTGAAGGTGCCGCACATGGGCTGGAACCGCGCCACCTTCCTCCGCCCCCATCCGGTCTGGAAGGACATTCCCGACGGCAGCGACTTTTATTTTGTCCATTCCTATTACCCGCAGGCGGCCCCCAAGGTCACCGCCTGCACCACCGACTACGGCGTCACCTTCGCTTCCGGCGCCGCCAGCGGTTCGCTCGTCGGCTTCCAGTTCCACCCGGAAAAGAGCGGGCCGCCGGGGCTCCGCCTTCTCCGCAACTTCTGCCAATGGCTTCCCGGATGACCCGACCGCCGGCCGGCCGGCCATGCCGGGTCACCCGCAGCTTTCAACCGCAGGCCACATCATGTTGACGAAACGGATCATCCCGTGCCTCGACGTCAGGGCGGGAAAAACCACCAAAGGGGTCAAGTTCCAGGGCAACGTGGACATCGGCGACCCGGTGGAGATGGCCAGCCGCTACTACGCGGACGGCGCTGACGAACTGGTGTTCTACGACATCACCGCCTCGGCCGAGGGGCGCGGCATCATGCTCGATGTGGTGCGCCGGGTGGCCCGGGAAATCTTCATCCCCTTCAGCGTCGGCGGCGGCCTGGCCACCCTTGAGGACATGCGCGCCGTGCTGCTGGCCGGGGCGGAAAAGGTCAGCCTCAACTCCGGCGCCGTCGCCAATCCCGACCTCATCCGCCAGGGCGCCAAGGCGTTCGGCCGCCAGTGCGTGGTGCTGGGCATGGACGTGCTGCGCGTCGGCATCACCCCGGAGACCCCCAGCGGCTACGAGATCGTCACCCATGGCGGGCGCCGACGCACCGGCCGTGACGCCCTCGCCTGGGCGCGCCAGGCCGAAACCCTCGGCGCCGGCGAAATCTGCCTCAACTCGATCGACGCCGACGGCACCAAGGCCGGCTACGAGCTCACCCTGACCCGGCTGGTGTCCACCGGCGTGGGCATCCCGGTCATCGCCTCCGGCGGCGCCGGCGAGCCGGAGCACCTCGCCGCCGTCCTCACCGACGGCTGCGCCGATGCCGCCCTGATCGCGTCGATGACCCATTTCGGCGGTTACACCGTTCCCGGCATCAAGCAATTCCTGGCTGCCCGCCAGATCCCCGTCCGCCAGCTGCGGTGCTGAACGCCGCGCTTTTGACAAACCGGCATCACGGATGATTGTATTCATGTTCCAAATAACGCGGGACGTTCCGGTGTGCCGAAGGAGGACGGAGACCGGGAGCCCCTGGTTGCCCCGCTCATGACAACGGGCGGCCCCGGGGTTTCCCTGGACGGTAAGGAAAGGCGGTCCGCATGACGTTGGTTGCGCAAAGCGACTACTGCATCTTCCTGGGCGGCCTGGCCTTGCTGGGAATCGCGGTCACCGCCCTGTTGCTGAACCGTGAAGACCGCGAAACGACATTGGCCTGGCCATGGCTGGCCGGTTTTGGGTTCCTGCAGGCGCTCTACCAGTGGAGCAAACTGGCCGTCGTGGTGTTCCCCGCCACCGCACCGTTCCTGGAATCCGGCGCCCAAGTGGTCCGGATCAGCGCCCTGGTGGCGCTGCTTGAGTTCGGCCGCCGCGCCGTGCCGCTGTGGTCGGCCTGGCGCCCCGGACCGTGGTTCGCCGCACCCTGGCTGCTGGTCGCCCTGGCTTCCGCCTGGTTCGTCCCCGAACATGCCAGTTGGACGTTGCGCGTTTTCCTGTTCCTGCCCGCCGCCGCCTTGGGCGCGGCGGGGCTGGCCGCGGCGGCGTGGCGGCAACGCCCCGGCGCCGCCTGGCTGTGGCCGGCGGCCGCCGGCCTGGCCGGCCTGATCGTGTTCACCCTCCCCAACATGCTCGGGGAAGGCGTGCAGGCGGTGGCCGGCCGACCGGGCGCTGTCTGGGCCATGCACACCGACTGGCTGCTCATGGTGTGGATCGTCTGTTGGTCGCTGATGCTGGTGGGACTGTTCGGGTTTTGGGACTGGATCCGGCGCCAGAACGCCTTCCAAACGGGCGAATGGGGCATTTGGCTTTGGCTGCGCTGGCTGGTCTTCGTCCTGCTCCTGCCGGTCCTGGGCGCCGGCTGGCTGATCACCAACACGCTCGGCAAGCGCGAACAGCAGAAGCAGGAGAACAACTGGATCACCACCGTCCAACTGACGGCCACGGCGGTCGGTGCCAAGCTTGACGCCACGGGCCTGAACGAAAACGCCACGGCCCAGCCCAAAGCCGACAGCCTCCGGCTGATGCAGAGCAAGCCGATGTTCAGGAACCTGATCATCTGGTTTTGGCGTGACGGGGCGCTCCACCGCCTGTTTGACGCCCGACGCCCGGCGCCCGGCGACGGCGGCCGGGAACGCCGGTCCGACGCGCTGCTTCGCAACGCCTGGGAACAGTTCCAAGCCGGCTCCGCCACCCCCGTCTGGCTTCCCCTCGCCCCGACGGAACGCCCGGATGTCGTGGTGCTGTCCCCCCTGCGCCAGCCGGATGGACACTTGGCCGGCATGGTCGGCATCGAAGTGGACGGCTCCTGGCTCGCCACCGCTCCCCAGACCCAGCGCTCCTTCGGCATTCTGCTGTCCCTGCTGCTGGTGCTGATTTGGCTGCTGTGGGTGTTCTTCCCCCTCTCCCTGGCCCACCGCCGCCGGGCCATGGAACTGCGCGAAAACGCCGACCGCTTCCGCCGCCTGTTCTCCAAGCTCGACTCCAGTTTCTTCCTCCTGGAACCGGTGCCGGCGGCGGCCGGCCACTCCCCATCCTACCGCTTCGCCGAAGTCAATCCCGCGTTCGAGGAACTGGCCGGCAAGCCGCGGGAGGCGCTGCTCGGCCACCGGCCGGAAGAGCTGTTCACCAACCTCGATCCGGACTGGCTGGAGATCGCCAACCGGGTCATGGCCACCGGCGTTTCCGAACGGCTGGAGCGCTTCTCCCCCGTGTTCCAGCGCCACCTGGACATCGTCGTCTACCGACCGTTCCCGAACCAGCTGGCCGTCATTTTTACCGATGTCACCGAGCGCAAACGGCTCCAGCAACGGCTGCAGGACACCCAAAAAATGGAAAGCCTCGGCCTGCTGGCCGGCGGCATCGCCCATGACTTCAACAACCTGCTGATGATCATCCTCGGCAATGCCGAATTGGTCCGCCTCGAGGTCAAGGCCGACACGGAAACCTCCCATGCCCTGGATGAGATCAAACATTCCACCCTCAAGGCGGCCGAACTGAGCAAACAGATGCTAATCTATGCGGGCCGTTCCTTCATCAATCCCAAGCCGCTGGCGATGAACACGGTGCTGGAGGAAACCCTCGCCCTGATTGAAAGTTCGCTGCCGGCCCAGCAGGGCATCCACCGCCAGTTCGACCCGCGCCTGCCGGTGATCGCTGCCGACGAGGGGCAGACCCGGCAGATGATCGTCAACCTGGTCACCAATGCCGTCGAGGCGCTGGGCGACACCCCCGGCGGCATCACGGTCACCACCGGCGTGGCCAGCCTCTCCGCCGAACAACTGGCCGACCTTCAGGGCGGCGAAACCCTCAAGCCGGGCGACTATCTGTTCCTGGAAGTGGGCGATACCGGCGCCGGCATGGACGCGGAAACCCAGCTCCGCATGTTCGACCCCTTCTTTTCCACCAAGTTTACCGGGCGCGGCCTCGGCCTGGCGGCGGTGCTCGGCATTGTCCGCGGCCACCATGGCGTCATCCGGGTGCGCAGCGCCAAGGATCACGGCACCGCCATCACCGTCTACCTGCCCTGTCCCGTTCCGCCGTTGAGCTTGCCGGCGCCGGCGGCCGCCCTCCCCACTCCGGCGCAGGCCCGGACCACCGGCGCCACCCTGCTGGTCACGGATGACGACCCGGAGGCCCGCTTCGTGATGTGCCGGCACCTCGCCCTCGCCGGCTTCAAAACGCTGGAGGCCGGCGACGGCAACCAGGCGGTGGCCGTGTTCCAGGAACACCGCCAGCACATCGCCGGCGTGCTCCTCGACCTCAAGATGCCCAACATGAACGGAGAGGCGGCGTTCGCCGAAATCCAACGGCAGGCGCCCGGTTTCCCCGTGCTCCTGGTCAGCGGCTATTCCGAGGACGAGGCCCACCGCCTGTTCGCCGGCCGGCCGTGGGCCGGCTTCCTGCAAAAGCCGTTCACCGCCGCCGAAATGCTGGCCAAGGTCCAGGCCATCCTCGTCCGGGCCCCTGAAACCACCGCCCCCCCTCCCCGCACGGACTGACCCATGCTGGCCGAATTCTACGCCACCCACCTCGACTTCATCTACTTCGCCTACGGGCTGCTGTTCCTGCTGCTGGCCTCCATCTGCCTGGCGCTCCACCGGCGTGAACTGGAGGAGCAGGATGCCGCCCTGCCCTGGCGCTGGCTCGGCTGGTTCGCCCTGGTCTACGGCATCAACAAGTGGTTCGACTTCATCGCCTATTCCATCGGCGACCACACCGTTTTCCAGGACATCCGCGTCTGGCTGTCCCAGGTGGCCTTTTGGTTCCTGCTTGAGTTCGGACGCCGCGGGCTGCACAACCTGGGGGTCGGCATGCCGGGAAAATGGCTGGGCCTGCCCCTGCTCGGCCTGACCGCCCTGGGCAGCGTGTTCGGGCCGGACAGCGTGGACGCCGTCGGCCGCTATGCCATGGTCATTCCCGGCACGGCCCTGGCCGCCACCGCGCTCTTCTTCCTCAACCGGCGAAAGCACTGCCGCAACCGGTACAGCCTGGCCGTCGCCGGCGGAGCCTTGGCCCTCTACGGCATCACCGCCTGCCTGGCCGTTCCGGCCGCCCCCTTCTTTCCCGCCAACCTGATCAACCAGGACATCTTCCGCGCCGCCTTCCATCTTCCCATTCAGGCGGTGCGCGGGATCCTGGCCAGCATCTTCCTGGTCGCCGTCTGGCGCTATTCCGAATCCAACCTCGGCATCCGCCTTGACACGGTGCTGTGGGTGCGCCGCCGCCGCATGGTGGTGGGCACCCCGCTGCTGCTCGTCCTGGTCCTGGCCGCCGGCTGGGCCGCCACCGACCTCACCGACCGCCTTGCCCGCCGCTTTCTCGAAGACAATTGCCTCTACCGCACCCGCACCGCCGCCGCCGCCTTCCTCGCCGCTGACCTCAATCAGATCCCCCCCGGCCCGGAAGCCGAAACGAGTCCCGCCTATCGCCGCGTCAAGGAACAGGTACTGGCCATCCGCATGGTCAATCTGGACTGCATGTTCGTCCACCTGCTCGGCCGTACCGACAACCAGTTCCATTTCATCGCCGATTCCAAGAAGCTGGGGGCCAAACGCGGTTCCCGCCCCGGCACCCCCTATCGCGACAGCACCCCCGCCATGACCGAGGCCTTCACCACCCGCACTCCCCTGATTGACGCCCCCTACGGGCTCCTACCCGGAAAACAACTGGCCGCCCTGGCCCCCGTTCTGGACCCCGACACCGGACGCCCCGTCGCCCTGCTGCGCATGGTCATGCCCACCGACCACTGGCGGGCCATCATCATCCGCCTACGCCTCCTGCCCATCGGCATTTGCCTCCTCCTGGTCGCCATCCTGATCGGCTTTTTCGCCGCCATGACCGGCCACCAACGGGCCGAAGATGAGATCAGCCGTAGCGAGGAGCGCTTCCGCTGCCTGGCGGAGGCCTCACCAGAGGCCCTGCTGATCACCCTTGACGGCACCATCCGCGACACCAACAGCGTCTCGACCCGGATCTTCGGCGGCCCCGACCACAGCCTGCTCGGCACCCCCGTCGATACCCTCTTCGCCCCGGACAACCGTGCCGAGGCGCTCCACCATGTCCAACATGGCGGCGCCCCCGCCACCGTCCGCTGCCTCCACCACGACGGTGGCGAGTTTCCCGCGGAAATGGGCGTCCGCTCCATCGAGTACAAGGGGCGCGAGGCCCGGGTCGTCAGCCTGCTCGACATCACCGTGCGCCAGCACGCCCTGGAAAAACTGCGCCAGGCCATGGAACAGGCCAACCGCCTCGCCAAGGACGCCGAAGCGGCCAACCTGGCCAAGAGCGAATTCCTCGCCAACATGAGCCATGAAATCCGCACCCCCATCAACGGCGTCATCGGCATGACCGGCCTGCTCCTCGACACCCGCCTCTCCTCTGAACAGCACGAATACGCCAGCACCGTCCGCGATTCGGCCGAAGCCCTCCTCAGCATCGTCAACGACATCCTCGACTTCTCCCGGATCGAAGCCCGCAAACTCCACCTCGAACACCTGCCCTTCTCGCTCCGCGAACAGATCGGCAAGGCCCTCAAGACCATGGCCGTGCGCGCCCACGAAAAGGAGCTGGAACTGCTCTCCGACATCGCCCCCGAAGTCCCCGACCACCTGGTCGGCGACCCCAGCCGCCTGCGCCAGATCCTCCTCAACCTCGTCGGCAATGCCATCAAGTTCACCGAGAAGGGCGAAATCGAAATCCGCGTCGCCCTCCATTCCGAACAGGATGTCGCCCTGGACGCCGCCAGCAGCCTGGCCGTCAACCTCCATGTCCAGGTCAAGGACACCGGCATGGGCATCCCCCGGCAAAAACAGGACGCCATCTTTGAGGCGTTCACCCAGGCCGACAGTTCCACCACCCGCCGCTTCGGCGGCACCGGCCTCGGCCTCAGCATCTCCCGCAGCCTGGTCGCCCTCATGGGCGGCCGGATTTGGGTTGAGAGCACCCCCGGCACCGGCAGCATCTTTCATTTCACCGTCCGCTTCGGCATGTCGGAAGACGCCCTCGATCCCGCCACCCGCGTCGAAGACCTCGCCGGCCGCCGCGTTCTCATCGTCGACGACAACGCCACCAACCGCCGCATCCTCCTCGGCATGCTGCTCCACTGGGGCATGGACGCCACCTCCGCCGAAGACGGCTCCGCCGCCCTGGCCGTCCTGCGCCAGGCCACCCGCGACAACCGCCCCTTCCACCTCGCCCTGGTGGACTACATGATGCCCGACATGAACGGCCTGATGCTGGTTGAGCAAGCCGCACGCGACCCCAACCT
Source organism: Lentisphaeria bacterium (assembly GCA_041651315.1). Classification (GTDB taxonomy): domain Bacteria; phylum Verrucomicrobiota; class Lentisphaeria; order Oligosphaerales; family CAITYL01; genus CAITYL01. The sequence goes on from JBAZJM010000052.1 coordinate 19,678, forward strand.
CTCCATGCCCCCCGTCATCATGCTCTCCTCCGCCACCGGCCGCGGCCACGAAAAGGAAAAAGCCGCCGCCCTCGGCGTCACCGCCTTCCTGTCCAAGCCCGTCCTGCAGGGCGACCTGCTGCTGCTCGTCCGCCGCGTCCTGGCCCCCTCCTCCCGCCTCCAGCACCAGCCCGTGGCCGCCGCCGAACCGCCCACCCCCCCCCTGCACATCCTGTTGGCCGAGGACAATCTCATCAACCAGACCCTAGCCCGACGCCTGCTCGAAAAACAGGGGCACACCGTTACCGTCGCCACCAACGGGTGCAGCGTCCTGGAACTCCTCCGCCGGCCGGAGCCCTGCGATCTTGTGCTCATGGACGTGCAGATGCCGGAAATGGACGGCTTGACCGCCACCGCCGCCATCCGCGCCGGCCAGGCCGGCGAAGCCCGCACCGCCATCCCCATCATCGCCATCACCGCCCATGCCATGAAGGGCGACCGCGAGCGCTGCCTCGCCTCCGGCATGGATGGATACGTATCCAAGCCACTGCGGATCAACGAGTTGTTCAGTGAAATCCGCCGCGTCATCCCCGTCAGGGCGTAATCGGCGGCGGACGCGGAGGCCCAACCATGATCCCGCCCCCGGGGAAGGAGACGCCCCCGTTATTCCGCGTCCGCCCGATCCAACACCCCGGCCAGCGCCGGATCCAGCGCCTGGCGGCGGGCCCGGCTGTCAGCGGCCAGCAGCCGGAACAGCTCCCACGTCCGCCGGCCGGCCGGGCCGGCCAGGGCGGCGGCCGGTTCCGTGCCGGCCAAAGCATCGAGCCGGGCATCAATCTGCCGCTGCCGTTCGACGGCGGCGGCAAATGTCGTGCGGGCAAGCCGGAGTTCGCGCCGGCCGCGGTTGAGGTCGCCGGCCGCCAGCGCCTTGAACGCCACCATGTGTTTTTCGATGGCCGGCTGCAGCAGCGGCGGCGCCTCGGCGGTCAGCAGCACCAGTTCACGGATGCGCGCCTCCAGGGCGCCGGCGTCCAGCTTCAGGCCGTTGCGCAACGCCTCCGGCAGGTCGTCCAACAAAAGGC
>JBAZJM010000053.1:0-20729 GCA_041651315.1 Lentisphaeria bacterium
AACCGCCATTGCCTTCCGGGACCAGCAGAAGGCCATCGATTTCGAGGCGTACCTCAAGTCCGGCTCCGGCCGGGAGTTCGCCCGCCGCCACTTCTGACGCTTGCAGCGGAGCGCCAAGCGAAGGATGTCCCGCCGGAGCCGTCCCGGGACGCGCAGGCGGACGTTGGAAACCCCCTTTTCAGGAAAGGCGGTTCCCAAACGAAAAGCCCGCAAGATCGGGTAAAAACGGGGGGATCTGCGGGGGCAATAAGCCGGGACGAGATGGATCGGGCTTGACTCCCCATCGATGCCGCAGTAGTTTATTGGGATAACTATACCGTCAGCATCTGCTTTGTCGGATAATTCATGATTTCGCAGTAGTTTTGCTTGAATTCGGGTTGTTTTTCCGAAAACGAAGTGAATGGCAGGAGTTCTGTGGAGTTTGCAGTGGTTTGTTCGGGAAACAGTTCTGCGATCAAGAGGGTTTCCATGGCGCGTCCCAAGAAAATCACCAGCCCTGACGAACTCCATGCGGTTGGGTACGGTGCCCTGATCAAACGATTTTCCCTGCCTTCCGTGCCGCACCACTGCCAATCCTTCATCCATCCCAGGGGCGAGCGGAAAACGGTGGTTGGCCCAACGGGTAACGACGAATTCTACCCGCCACGCTACCGGACCGGCGAAACCTTGGGAGACCAGCTTGAGTTTGCCCTTAAAAATGAAGGCGTAAACCTGACGATCCTGACTCTGGTTTTCCAAAAGGCCGAAACCGCCGAACTGGTTGAGTACATCCGCAGCACGCCGACCGGCAAGTATGCCAGGCGAGCCTGGTTCCTGTACGAATTCCTCACGGGCAAACGCCTGCCGCTTGCCGATCTCAATCAGGGGCGGTATGACGACCTGCTGCCAGAAGACACGTATTTCACCGGACCGGGTGACTTGAGCCGCAGGCACATGATCCGGAACAATCTCTTGGGAAATCGAGCCTTCTGCCCGGTCATCCGCAAAACCACGGCGCTGGACGGGTTCATCCGAGCCAACCTCGATCAGCGGTGCCTGGCCGTCTTGAAGAAATACCCGGACGATGTGCTGAAGCGGGCACTCGACTACCTCTTTACCAAAGAAACGAAGTCATCCTTTGAGATTGAACGAGTCACTCCCGACCAGAAGCGGGCGGGTCGGTTCGTGGAGCTTCTGCGGCGGGCGGGTCGGGAGGAATATCTCACCAAAGCCGCTCTGCTTGACCTGCAACATGCCATCGTTGACGCACGGTTCGCCAACAGCGACTACCGGGCCACGCAAAACTACGTTGGCGAGACGGTCAGAATCGGACAGGAACGGGTCCACTTTGTGTCGCCCTGCCCCTTGGACTTGCCCGACTTGATGGCGGGGTTGCTCGATGCGTGCCGGCAGATGGAGCAGGCCAAGGTGAATCCGGTGCTGACGGCGACCGTGGCATCGTTCGGATTTGTCTTCATGCACCCGTTCGACGACGGGAATGGCCGGATGCACCGTTTTCTGATCCATCACATCCTGGCCCGGAGCGGATTCAGTCCGGAGGGCGTCATCTTCCCGGTTTCGGCCACCATGCTGAAACAGCGGGCGGCATACGATGAAACGCTGGAACTATTCTCGAAGCCTCTGATGCCCCTCGTTGACTACCGGTTGGACGAGCAGACCGGTGAGATGACGGTGACCAACGAGACGGGGGTCTACTACCGTTACATCGATTTCACGGTGATTGCGGAACACTTGTTCCGCTTCATCGAGCAAACCATCGAGACGGAGCTGTCCTCGGAGTTCGATTTCCTGACCCGATACGACGAGGCCAAGCAACGCATCCAGAACATCGTGGACATGCCGGATCACAGCATTGACCTGTTTATCCGGCTGTGTATGCCAAACCAGGGGCACATCACGGGGGGAAAGCGGCAGCGGTTCTTCGGGAAACTGACGGACGTGGAGATCACGGCAATGGAAACGTGCATTCGGGAGGTTTTTCGACAAAAGTAGACCTTCTGATCGCACCGGATTGGCTGGGGACATGAGCCGGGGTGCGACAGGTCTGCGTCACCGCCCCTCGGAGACGGCTTGGCAGGCCAACCTCCGGCTTCCATTACGTGTATGTCCTGGTCAGCGAAGCCGATCCCGCCTGCCACTACACCGGTTGCACCGCTGACCTTCACGCCCGGCTCATGACCCACAACGCCGGCGGCTGTCCGCATACGGCCAAGTACCGCCCCTGGCGTATCGAAACCGCCATTGCCTTCCGGGACCAGCAGAAGGCCATTGATTTCGAGGCGTACCTCAAGTCCGGCTCTGGCCGGGAGTTCGCCCGCCGCCACTTCTGACGCTTGCAGCGGAGCGCCAAGCGAAGGATGTCCCGCCGTAGCCGTCCCGGGACGCGCAGGCGGACGTTGGGAACCCCCTTTTCAGGAAAGGCGGTTCCCAACCCCTCCGTCAAACCTGTTTGTGCCTTAAACACGGCGGGCGCTTTTAGTCAGGCGGGCATAAACAAGTAGGATCTGGCCGACACCAATCGCAGGCAGGCACCTACCGTTTGGCTCTATTTGTGCAGGGAGACGCTTTGGAGATGCGTCAGAGCGGCGTGGCGCTCGCCTGCCAGAAGATCTCGATCAGGGGAGATTCCTGCGGGAGATTATTCTGTTTTTTCGTTATGAGCGTGGTTTCATCGTGATTAGGCCTGAACGAATACCATATGGTCCGGGGGCCGCAGGACGGCAACGGATGGCACTTAGGGCAGCGATAACGGTAGGCTTTTGCCATCCGTGAACAATTATTCGACATGACTAGTCCCATCCGGAAGTGTCAGTATTAATTTGCCATTGGGTTTACCATCTTTGAATTTACCAACGTAGTTTGCCCTGTCCGGAAAAATATATGTTCCTTTTCCATTGGGCTTACCATCCTTCCATTCCCCAACGTGCATTGCCCCGTCCGGAAACATCATTGTTCCGTGACCATTCCGTTTGCCATCCTTGAATTCCCCGGTGTATTTCCACCCCCCGGAGTAAGTATATTCTCCATGGCCATCCATTTTGCCATCCTTGAATTCGCCAACATACTTCGCCCCATTCGGAAAATTTTTTGTCCCTTGGCCATTCGGCTTACCATCCTTGAACTCTCCGACGTATGCCTCTCCGTCGGGAAAAGTAAATGTCCCTTGGCCATTGTACCTGTTATCCTTCCACTCCCCGACGTACTTCTCTCCGTTCGGAAAAACATATGTTCCTCGGCCACTGTATGTACCATCCTTGAACTCCCCGGTGTACTTTGCCCCATCCGGGTAAGTATTTTCCCCATGGCCATTTTTATTGCCATCCTTGAATTCTCCGATGTATTTCTTCCCATCCGTATAGCTCATTGTTCCGAAGCCATTTGCTTTACCATCTTTGATTTCACCAACGTAGTTTTTCCCGTCAGGAAAAGTCACCGTTCCCTGTCCATTGGGTTTACCGTTTTTGACCTCACCGATGTACTTAGCCCCATCCGGTAAAGTCAATGTTCCTTGGCCGTTTCGTGGGCCGCACACCTGACACCCCTGTATCAGAAGGGAAACGGCACAGGTAAGGATCACCCCCAGGAACAAAGCAGCATACCGCATAAAATTCAGTGATTTCATTTTACGCACTTTAATGTTCATGAAAGCCTCCATCGGCAACGGCATTATGCGTAATGGCCAAGCAACGATCCCCCAATCACGGAAAGACCGCCGGATAACGGCGAGTCGTTACTTAGGTATGGGATTACCATCTTTGAACTCCACGACGACTTTTGTCCCGTCTGGAGCGGTCATTGTTCCCAAGCCATCAGGTGCGTCATCCTTGAACTCCCCGACGTATTTCGTTCCGTCTGGAGCGGTCATTGTTCCCAAGCCATCAGGTGCGTCATCCTTGAACTCCCCGACGTATTTCGTTCCGTCTGGAGAGGTCAACGTTCCTTGGCCGCTTCGCTTACCGTTCTTGAATTCGCCAACGTATACCGTCTTGCTCGGGTAAGTCAGGGTTCCTTGGCCATTGAACTGGTCATTGCTGAACGCACCAACGTATTTAAGCCCCTTAAAAGTCAGCATTCCCTTTCCGCCGCACTTATCGTACATCCATGCCCCAACGTATTGGGTCCCATCTGGGGAAGTCATGGTTCCCATGCCATGGCGCATGGCATCCTTCCATTCCCCCCGGTACTTGCTCCCGTCCGGCCAGGTCATTGTTCCACGGCCGTCCGGTTTACTATGTTCACCTTGGCCGACATAATGTCGCCCCCCCCAATAAGTCGCACGGCATTCACCTTTTATTGATTCATTCCACCATCGTTGCACATAGGGGAAGGCAGCGCAAGTAAAAACCACGCAAGCAAAATACCCTCCCAATAATAGGAGCGTATTCCGTGGAAATTTTGGTGTTTTCATTTTTTTTGCAAAACGCCTATGTCATAACAACGACAGGGCAGCAGGATCGTTATTTGCCCACAAATTTTCCATCCTTGAACTCGCCGATTTCTTTTCTTCCGTCCGGATAAGTCAATGTTCCTTGACCATTTTGCCCGCCATACTTCCATTCCCCGACGTACTTCTCCCCGTACGGGTCAGTCAATGTTCCTTGACCATTTTGCTCGCCATTCTTCCATTCCCCGACGTACTTCGTCCCGTCCATCAACGTCAATGTGCCTTGGCCATTGTAGTTGCCATCCTTCCATTCCCCGACGTACTTCTGCCCGTTCGGCAACGTCAATGTTCCTTGGCCATTGTACTTGCTGTCCTTGAATTCACCGACGTACTTCGTCCCGTCCGGCAAAATCCATGTTCCTTGGCCAACTGCCTTGCCATCCTTCCATTCCCCGACGTATTTCTGTCCGTCCAGCCAAGTCAATGTTCCTTGGCCATTTCTTGGGCTGCATTCCTGGCAACCCTGTATCAGAACGAAAACGGCGCAATAAAGTAACAATCCAAAAAGCAGAAACGTATTTCGCAAAAAATCTCGTAATTTCATTTTCACCCCCCGTTACGGTTGAAACGTCCCCCAGTAGAGGCATTTACCGTAATCGTCCAGCAACCACACCGCAAGGCCAGTAACCGGTCACTGATTGGGGGTCTGGGGATTGACCGAGTCCGGAACAACGTGACGGGTCAAATAAACATCGCCGTCCCCTGGGAGGCCACAATTCATTCCGTGCCCGTGCCCGTGCCCGAACTGCCATCCCTTCTCTCGCGACAATGGGGACGGGTGAATTGCAAGGGGGTGGCGCACCATTCACCTGTCCCCAAGTCACCAAGTCATCCAACATGTCAAGCCGTGTCCAGTGGGGACACGCCATGCCCCACATCAGCCACCATTGCCAAACAGATCAAGCCGTGCCACATTACCGCGTAAGTTACGTAAGTTCCCCCATCGACACCCGATGACTATGTAAAAGATATCACCTTCGTATCGAATAATAAATTTATTGGGTTGACACAAACCAAAAAATAATTTTGGAGAAACTCCATGGATTGGCCAACTGTACGAGTCCTTACGAATAACTTGCGTGAGTTGTTTGATCAAATGCAGGCGGGAGACCACATCCCAAAAGGAAAAGAGGGGGATTCTGTGCTTGAATCAAAAGGCACGGTCACGGAAATATGGCGGATCGGCATGTTGACTGTCACGCCTTCTCTTCTTTCCGAACTTGGCCTTAAGAATGACGAGCGCAATATCCACCATTCATGGCAGTCATTTTCATGGCCAGAGTCAGAAGAGTTCAAACGCAATCCCTACATACGGACAGCAGAAGCCACACTTGGGGTAGCCGAAAAGCTACTACGTGACTACGACACGGAAATACAGAAGACCATCAAAAGCAAGGCCGAGCCAACATTGCAAACACGGTAACAACCTACCCCAATGCCCTTTCACCCCCGCCTGGATCGGGAACTGTAACCTCCCAACTACAGTCAAAGCCGGTGCCGGTTAGACCTTCCCCTCTGTGTAATACAGCGCAGCCAAGAAAAAGCGATTGATGTAAAATACGAGTTAAGAGACCCGATAAATTAGGCAGGATAAACTAATGAAACTACTGATCGAAAAACAAGCAACCCCTGTTGGCAGTGAAGTTTTAGCGCGGATCTCTATTGTTAGACCAATCCTTACGGCCTTGCTCACCGGGATAAAGCAAGAGGTCCTCCATGAAATGGGGGGACTTGATAACGTGAAGCTATTCATGCTTCCTAGAGCGTATCGGCACGGATGTGGAGATGTTGGATTCTGTTTCGAATGGGCTATTCATGACGCTATCCGCCGCCAAGATCCATTGGTCATGCAGAGACTCATCGATGCATCGAGGCAATGCCATATGCCAGGATACGATTTCCATTCCATTCTTTTTGGTGTAGAAAAGAGCGGTAAGACTAGAATCATTGACACTGCTAATAGCATCTTGACGAATGAATCCAGAATCCTCACGGGCGCTCAGGCCCAACCACCGAAACTCAAGTCGTACATGAACATGCTTGCGGCTGCATTCAACCGACCCGACACACGAGCTGCATTGCCATCATCTATCAATGGCCTTTGGAAGGCCGATCTGTTCTTTGGAACAACGGACAGAGATCGATGGCTCGGTACTACTCTTAAAATCAACACTCGGGATCTTGAAGGGGCTAGGGGGCTTCGAATCGGGATCGTTCCCGCTTCTCAGGGCTCTTCTGACAAAATCTATAAAGATAACGTAAAAAATCTTATTGTATGCCCAATTCCTTACGATGGTTCATTTATGGAACTCTTCTACACCGGATGGAGGATAGTACAGCAGTTCATAATGGCAGATGCTACCGTTCCTCAACCAGTTAATCTTCCAACACCTGCAGACCGACAAGTAGCTAAAGAACTTGAGATGCGTCGAGAGTTCCCCGTGATCGAAGTGGTCGCAGCACTGGAGGCACAAGCACAACGCGATCTTATCAAAGATGATACGATTCAGGTTAATACGACTACTGAACATGAGGCCGCTAGCATATTAAACGACCTCGCCATCGCTCCTGTTGCATCCATAACGACTTGAGACACAATAACAATTTTCATGATACGCGCATTGCCGTCCGTGTAAGGATTGCATTATGGGCTATGTAATTATTTTGGTTAATCACCGCTATCCACCTATAAATTAAAATGGTTAAAATGAGGGTAAAAAAATGACCACTGATGTAATCTTAATTGGCCAATGCAGAAAGCTGGGATTTGGGGACCAAGTCGGTGAATTAACTAACGATTTTTCGATCGTTTGTATTCGCATTAAAGATGAAGCATCACTAAATCTTCTACTTTCCTGAAAAACTACTGCTGAAATTGGCGAAAATGCATTCATTATCAACGAGGAAATACGTACTAATGATGGATCACCATTACCGGAAGATACATGTGGCTCGCTTGCTATAACATCATTGACAGAGGCATACGGAATTGCACTAATGTCTCTTGGTAACCCCAAAAGTATTCCGCGTATGAACGGATTTTCTGATAAAACGCCTATATATCTTTTTCACAAAGGAGATCGGGCTGAAATGCTCTAATAATAAGTACGTTTATCTATGGCATTTAAAATCCCAATAAATAAGCCATTTAACACTTACCTCATCGGCCCCAATGCCGCCGCATGTCCTCGCGTCTCCAGGCAACGGCAGCGGCGGCCCAGTGGGCACGATCCACAGCGATGTTACGTGCTCCGGTGAAGGGATAGGTAATCCGGCGACAATGGGGACGGGTGAATCGCGAGGTATTGGCGCACCATTCACCTGTCCCTACTCCGCGTGTCCCTACTCCGCCCCTCGCCGCCCCCGAAAAGCCCGCAAGGTCGGGTGAAGACGGGCGGGAGATCTGCGGGGGCAATGAGCCGGGACGAGATGAATCGGGCTTGACTCCCCATCAAGGCCGAAGTAGTTTATTCAGATAACTACATCTTCAGCATCTGTTTTTTCGGACAATTCATCATTTCGCAGTAGTTTTGCTTGGATTCGGGTGGTTTTTCCGAAAACGAAGTGAATGGCATGTGGAGATGGGGACGGGTGAATTGTGACGCCGTCACTCCGCAGAGCGCGTCCGCGCGGCGGACGGCGCGGGCCACCCGTCACCCCAACCAGCCACGCCGAGCTGGGGCTCGGCGTTCCCAGGGGGGGCGGACTATTGGGATTTATCCGCGGACTCCGCGGCTCCGCGTGAGATTATTGGGAAGAGTGGCGCAGTTTTTCCGGAAGGACAAACCCTCCCTCGGGATCAATGGGGAAATCGAGCACCTCGACAATGGCGTCGCGGTTCAAGGCGCCGCAGACATGCGGGTATTGCACGCCATACTCGGACATCTCCCATTTGATCTCCGGCACCGTCTTTGCGGTGTCAATGCACAACAGCACCCGATCCGGCTTGCCGCGGTAATAACAATTGGCCGCGTCAACCACGTCCTTGATCTGGGCGCAATGCAAAAACCCCAGTGACTCGAGCGACGGATCACGATAAAACGGCTGGCTTTGCTGGTTCAGCCAGTGCACCTTTTCGGCGATATGCAAGATAATCACGTCAACCCTTCACGTTTCCAGGTGCCCGGCGCGCCATTTTTCGCCCAGCCCATGAGCCGGCACGGTTCCGGAAACACGGTGCAAGCTCATAAAAAACGGCGGCAACACCGTTGCTGGCGGCCAATAGCTTAGTTCCGTTCAGCATGGTTTTCAAAAGCGACAATGGGGACGGGTGAATCGCGAGGGGGTGGCGCACCATTCACCTGTCCCGACTCCGCCTGTCCCGACTCCGCCCAACCGCTAAGATCTGCGACAATTGCCCTCGCCCTCCTTGCGTGATACAGTGCCACCCAGGCACGGCGGCTGATGCAGCTTCGGGATGGGGCATGGGGTTTGGATGACGGTAAAATGGTCGCAAAATGAAAAAACAAGGAGCAAAACGGTGGATCATCGGAGTAAGCATCCTTGTCGTTTTTGTGGCAATCCGCTTCACCGGGCCTGTCGATGATCAGATCAGCTACGCCGCCTCATCGGCGGCTTACTCTGGCGACATGCTGAAACTCCGCATCACCCGACTGCTGGGTGTTGATATTAACAGACCGGTATCCGGTCGAGGCCCTCTGATTGTGTCTGCTGCATGGAATGGGCAATTGAAGGTAATCCGATACCTGCTGGATGCGGGTGTAGATGTGGAGACAAAGGATAAATTTGGTGGCACCTCTTTGTCCAGATCCGCACAAGGGGGACAGATTGAAACGGTACGGATGTTGATCCATGCGGGCGCAAATGTGAATGTAAAGGATCTTGAGGGAGGCAACACTCCTATCGATCTGTGCCGCATGAACGCACGTCGATATGGCTTCGATCCGGAACCCATTATTGCGCTCATTGCCTCACGGGGAGGCAAGGCGAATACAACCAATAAAAATGAAAGCCAATAATCTGACCATCGCAACCTGGGTTCTTGCAGGACTCTTGATCGCCACAGTTCTGCTACTCGCCTTTGCGCCTCTCACAGAGGGCCTTTGCGACGGCGGTAGTATTCCGACCACAATTTTTCAGAATCCAGCGACTTTGGGACCAATGAACATTTTCGTCCATGTTGCTCTTTCCTCGGTTGGAATTACACATCCGACTGCTGAGTGTTTGATTCGAGATGGATTTGTCAATGCGGCTCTTTACCTGATTGGAATGGTCGTTTTTCTCGTGGCAGCGCAATGTCTGCCGCTTCGCTATGGTCTGTCGATTGCCTCAGTCCTTTTTTCCTTGTTCACCTACCCGACAATAGTCTGCATACGGGGGCTTGTCGAGGGGTGGGTTAAGTTACCAGCCTGGTCTCTGTTCGCTTTAGGAACCCTCTTTTCCAGTGGCTTCTTATGGTTAAAGTTGGTTGAGTTGCTCAGAAGCAAAAAAAGGGGTACGCACGATGGCGTACCCGCCGTGCAAACCCCGTGATGTTGGGTTTAATAATGAAGATGCCGCCAATAGTCGTTTTTGGGGTCATTTGCATCTTCTTGGCGGGCTGTGCTTCCATCATGGAAAGAAAAAGTGATGATCGCAAGGTGATAGGCCAAAGTATATGGGCATATGACCGAGGCCCTTATCCTGGTGTACGGTCATACTACGCACCCATCTTCAGAGAAGACGATGCGGCTGAACACGGCAATTCCGAAGCCGATCTCGCTGAGGTGGGAGGAGTGGGGGGAGCCATTACGCTTGGAATTCTTGTCACCCCGTTCTGGATTGCAGACAATATTTTATGCATCGGATTCGATACGATTTTTCTCCCGTACGACCTCGTGAGATGGAAGACGAAAGAAAACAGTGTCCAGGCATTGGGCCACCACGATGGGGACGGTTAACCGGCCGCCGGCCGGAGGCGGCGCCAGGCGCAGAGGGGAGGCTCGGTCGTTCCCGCGCGAACCGGGCGACGGGCGGGTTATTGGGTGACGGGCACGCCATTCCGGGGAATGGACTCGATTGACTTGAGGGACTCGGGGGACCGGAGTTGGGGATCAGGCGGGAAATGGCCGCTTACTCCCCTGCGCTCTCTGCGATCTTTGCGGTTAATATTTGGAATCACCGCAGCATTTCCCACGCGCCCCAGGCGGCCAGCAGGACGGCGGCCAGGCGCCGGCCCCAAAGCCGGGCCTGCGGGGTCCGCAGGCGGGCCGCCCCCAAACGGCGCCACAGCACCAGTCCCGCCCCGGCCGCCCCGGCCAGGCTCAGCGCGCCGCCCAGGCCGAGGGCGGCGCCGTAGAGCGCGCCGTCGGGCCAGCCCCGGGCCGCCAGGGCGATCTCGCCAAACACCGCCGGCCACGGGCCGCAGGGGGCCAGGCCGCAGCCAAACCCCGCCATGCCCAACGCCAACACGGGCAGCCAAAGTCCGCGTTCCCCGGGGCCGGCCGGCCCACCGACACGGCACGGCGCCGCCCCACCGACCCGACGCCACAGCCAGAGGCCGAGCAGGACCAGGGCGGCCCCGCCCAAGACGGGCAGCCAGCGCCCCGCCGGCCCCGCAAGCAGGCCGCGCAGCCAGGCACCCGACAGCCCCGCCAGGGCACCGCCCAGCGCGGCCGCCAGGACGCGGCCGCCGCCAAAGGCCGCCAACCGGGCTGCCACCCGCCATCCGGCCGCCCCGGCACATCCCAGCAGCAGCGGCGCGCCGCACCCCAGCGCGCACGGCCCCGCCAGCCCCAGGCCGAGGCCAATCCCAAACAACTGCATCGCGGTGATCCAAATATCCATAAGGAAATATCAAGGCCGGACCGTTTTGTTGCGTTGGGGCCACCCTATAAAAAAATGGTGCTCCTTAAAAGCACCTGCGCACCCCGCCTTGCGGGACGTTGACGCTAGACGAAACAAGAATTAGGTGCAAAAAATAAGATTCCTCTTGTCGGGAATACGTTTTTCCAGTGTGTGACAAGAACAATAAGGAATCTTCAATGGGAAAGTACAACGAGAAGTGGACAAAATCAACCGTTCGCACGGCCCTGTTGTTCAGCAATCCGGTTGAGCGCATTTCGTAGGACGAGCCAGGGGGCTGGGGTGCGTAAGGCCAAGGTGCCTAGGACACTCATGATGATTTCGCGGGTTTTCACGCCGCGTGCGGATTGGGAGCCGCAGCTGAGCTTGCGGGCGATGACGGTTCGCCGCAGGTGCCGTTCGGCGGTGTTGTTTTCCGCCGGGATCAGCGGGTCGTCTGCCCAGTGGTAGAGTTTGTCGGGGTTTTCCCGGAAGATGGCTTGGCAACTTTGGACGCCCGCGTGCCGCGGAACGCATAGACGAACGTGTCGACGCTCTTCAGCATCCAGGCGTAGCCGTTGTCCCCGTTGTTGCGCCAGGTGGTTTCGTCGCCAAAGATGCCCCCGGCGCCACGGATCTCGGCCAACAGCCGGGGAAGCACGGGTTCCTGCAGTTCTGCCAAGCGGTGCTGGGACTCGATGAGGGGGCTCTTGTTCAAGCCCATAATCCGGGCCAAGTGGCCACTCGTCAGCCCCTCCAGATAGTGGAGCGGAGCCGCCTGGGCCAGCGCCCCGTGGCAAGCGGGGCAGGAACATCCGGTCGACACTGTCACGTCGGGAAGCTGGGGCAGGTGTATCGTCCCTATCACAGTCCCGAATCCCCCGTCCCTATCGCATTCCTATCGCATTTCGAAACCCGCCCCGCCACGCCGGATGGTGGGTTCCCTCGATTTGCTATCGGGTTTGCAGTTTTTGCAATGTTGCAATGATCTCCCCTCTGGTATAGTCTTTTTATTTGTAGACGTTGAGGTGTTTTTCAAAAGTATATAAGCTGCCGGAACCGCATGCGAAAGCATGTCATGGAGTGCGGTGAGGATCACCGCCTTGGTTTTGGGCGCTGGAAGCGCCCCTTGTGGAGAGCCGCGGAGGAAGGCGGCATTCCATGCCGCACTCCATGGCGCACAGCGCGTAGAACCGAAATGGCCAGCCCCCCCTTGCCGGGATTTTTGAAAACACCTCCGTTGTGTGGTTTTTCCAAAGCCAATCCATGGGAGAACAGTGATAAAAACCTCGACTCTGGCCCTGAAGCGGCGGAGGTGGTGGCCTGCGGCCTGATACTCTCCCGTTCCAGCCGCCATCCCATGATGCCATATTCCCCCGCCGCCCCCCTCCGGCTGGCGGCGGCTGCCCAAGCCATGACCGGTGCTGTGCCGGCGGCCATTACGACACCCTCAGGTTCGGCCTGAAAACCGGCGAAGGATGACTTGATGTCCAAAGAACTCCTGCTCATTCCCCACAACCATTTCGATCCGACTTGGCGCCGGTGCTTCCAGCGGCCTGCCGTCCGCAACGGTTGGACCGTCCGGAGTTATGCCGACATTGAGGCCGCCTGCCTCGACCGCTGGCTGGAACTTGCCGGGGCCGGCTATTCCTACAGCGAAGGACAGGCGGCCATCCTCCGCACCTATCTTAAACGGCGTCCCGGGGCCAAGGCCGCCCTCCGGCAGCATGCCGCTTCGGGACGGCTCAATATTGTGCTGGCCGGGGAAACGGTCCAGGACTCGGTGATGCCGGCTGCCGAGGGGCTGATCCGCAATTTCCTCTCCGCGATGCCGTTGTACGAGGCCCTGGCGGGGGCGGGGCATCCCGCCCTCAAGCTGGCCTGGGTGGAGGACGCCTTTGGGCACAGCCCCAACTATCCGCAAGTGCTCAAGGGCGTCGGCGCCGAAGCGGCCTGTTTCATCAGTTACCGGCCGGTGGAAGGGGACATTTGGACGGGACTCGACGGTTCGGCCATTCCGAACTTTGACCGTCATCCGGCCACCACCTTTGGTTCATTTGCCAAGCATCCGCCCTGTCCTGAATGCCAGGGGCGCGGATGTGACGCCTGTGCCGGGACCGGCATGCGCTTTGCCCCGTTTGACATGGCGGGATTCGTACCGGCCGTTGACGAGGCACTGGCAAAGACGCCCGACGGCGGCTGGAGCGTGCTGCGCTTCTTCGCGGAGGAACAGCTGCCCTGCCCCGAACTGCCCGCACTGGTGCGCCAGTGGAATGCCGGACACACCGACCAGATCGTGTTCTCCAATTGGCACGAGGTTTGGAACCGGCTCAAGCCGGCGGCGGAAAAAGCCGGCGCGGCGGCCGGCTGCACCCCCGTGTGCGACCTCAATCCGGCCATGCCGGGCTGCCTGGTGACCCGCATCACATGCAAGCAGCGGACCCGGGCATCGGCGTACCGGCTGGTCGCGGCGGAGGCGGCCCTGGCCACGGCGGCGTGGGAGGCCGGACGCCCGCGGCGCCCCCCGGCTGACCTGGCCAAGGCCTGGCGCGGGGTCTGTCTCAACCAATTCCACGACGCCATCACCGGAACCCATATTGACACCGCCTACCGTGAATTGATGGCCCTGCTGGACCAGGCCGACACCATCGCCGGCAAACGGCTGCCCCGGCCGCCGCGGCAGGGGCCGCCGAAACGGCGATTCCGGCCCCTGGACGGCACCGGCGAGCACACCCTGCGATTGAACGGCCATGACCTGCGCTTCGACCTGCGCGGTATTCTGGAGATCACCACGGGCGGCCGGAATGTCTTCGGCCGCCCGCCCCGCCAGCTCAACCCCCTGCGGCGGGAAAACCGGATCGCCGAACTCATCCTCCAGCCGGATTTCGGCGACGCCTGGGGAACGCGCATCGCGCCGGACTTCACGGGCGCGGGCCCCGGCAACGGTTATGCGGACGTCTTCCTCGGCGACTACCATACCCGGGTCGAAACCGCCGGGGACGCCATCCGCTGGCACGGACGCTACCGGGGCGGCGACCACAAGGTCAGGCGGCTGACCTGGACCGTCACCCTGTCGCCGGCGGCGGACGGGCGGCGCCTGGACTTCGCCACCGAGATCGCCTGGGACACCGGCAGCCGGCGCATCCGCGTCTGGGTCCCGGTCGCCTCGGAAACCCCGGAGGCGCTCTACGAGGTTCCGTTCGGCTTCATCTCCCGGACCTATGACGCCGGAAAATTCGACTACTCCCAGTGGCAGGCCAACCAGTGCGATTTCGGCGCCCTCCACTGGGTGCGCAAGGAGATCGACCCGTCCTCGGGGGTGGTGCTCTTCAACCGGGGCATCCCGTGCAACCGCTGGGTGCCGGGACGCCTGGAACTCTCCCTGCTGCGCTCGCCGGAATGGAATTTCTCCTGTGTCGAACCGGGCAGCTACGAATTCTGGGACAGCGACGGCCAGCGCGACGCGGGACGCCATGCCTTTGAATACGCCATCCTGCCGTACACGGCCCCGCTGTCCCACGGCGACGTGGTCCGGATGGGCTATGACTACAACCAGCCCGCCCCCCTCCGGCCGCCGTTCACGGTCGCCGGCGATGTCGTGGTCACCGCCTGGAAACTGGCCCAGCGGGGTGATGCCTGGGTGCTCCGCCTGCAAGACGCCAGCGGCGCGGGCACCGCGGTTCGCCTCGACTTCCCGTCCCCGCGCCAGGTCACGCCCTGCGACCTCCTCGAACGCCCCACCGCGGCGACCGCCGAAGCCGCAACCACATGGCAGGGACAGCTGCACCGCCACGGCATCCAGACCCTGCTGATCCGGTAACCTCAAAAATCCACCGCCTGGAGCCGCCCGTCCCGGGCGGAACGCTGGCGTTACCCCGGCCCCGCCCGTCACACGGCGCGCCGCTTCATGGCCGGCGTGCCGGCTTGCCGCCGCCGGCCGGCAGCCGGTAATGCCCCGTAATCGGGTACGTGAAGAGAATGTCCTCTTCCTGGGCGCCATTCCCGATGTAGGACAGTTTCCGGTAGGCCGGATCATACCCCACCGTGACGCCGACCTGCGCGCGGGCGTCAGCCACCACTTGAACGGTGTCAACCCCGGCCACCGCCTGGGCGGCAACCACTCCCATCACCGCCAACGTAACCTGCCATCTGTTCACTTTGGCTCCCCGCGTTGCCGGTCTACGCGTGGTCTCCCCCCATCTGTCCCGGAAGGCTATTGCCGCCGACGGGATGCGGTCCGGGGCCGAAATTCTAGCCACAGGAGGCACAAGAAAATTCGGCGGTGTGCCGGACTTCGGAGCTTTCCTTGTGCTTCTTGTGGCTAAAAACATGGGGAACCCAGAGCGCGAGGCAATCGCTTGGCACAGTGGACACCGTTCTTTTGTGCGGGCGCCGCCGGCGGAAATCTCAGGACGCCCCATGGCTGCAGTTCCTGGCTTTGGGCGGGGTTTGACAGCCAGCGGCCCCCAAGATAAGATTACCTCAGCGGCAGAACGTCAGGCGGGGCGCGTCCGCTCCGCCGTTGAAAAGGGGCAAAACATGCGGTATCTCACCTTGAACGGCACCGGGCACACAGGGTGGCGGCACCAGCCGGCCGGGGTTGCCGTGGCGGCACTGTGCGGCCTCGCGGTGGTGCTGGCCGCGCCCCGCGTGGACGCGGTGGTTTACGACTACCTGCTTCCGGGCGTCGATTACGCGAACCAGACCGGTTACTACGACGTGAACAAGGTTTTTGACGGCCACGACGACCTGTTCTGCTGGTCGTTCGCGGCGGCGAACCAGCTGCAGCGCTGGCAGGACAAGCAGGATCCCGCGATCATCGCGGCGAAGGGCATCCCGAACGGCCATTCCGGCATGCAGTCGGTCTACTCCCTCGACATCGCCCACACGTTCGCCCAGTCATGGGAGAAGGGAACGGGGTTTGAACTGCGCGCCTTCACCTGGTGGATCACCGGCCAGAACATTCCCGGTACGCCGGTCGACCCGGTTGCGGAAGTCGCGGGGCCGGTTGCGCCGGGCGGGTTTTGGGCGGACTACGTGCCGCCGGGCAGTTATCTCGGGGCGATGGTCAATGTCGACCAGACGGAGCCAACCACATACCTGTTCGACTTGATCAAGACCAACGTGGAAAAAGACCGCGGGATGACGCTCAGCATCGGCGGGCACGCGATCGGGTTGTGGGGCGGCGGCTACGACACCGAACAGGGGACCTACTGGCTCTACATCACCGATTCCGATGACCGGGCGACGATCCTCTACCAGTCGGGGGTCCACCTCGACCAGTTCAACCACTGGCGTTTCAACGACGGCGAGCGGTTTGCCGGCGATGTCGTCTCCAAGCTGACCTACCTTGACCTTGGCGTCGTGCCGGAACCGGCGGCCGGCCTGCTGCTGGGGGTGTCCGCCATCGGACTGGCGGCGGCACGCCGCAGGCGGCGCTACTGACGGCCACCCGGACCGTGTGCCGAACAGTGGAGAACGGGACCGGCGTCACTCCTCCAACGTCACCGCCATCGAGCCCGTCTGCCACACCTGCTCGCAATAGGTGCGAATGGAACGGTCGGAGGAGAATTTGCCCATGCGCGCCACGTTGAGGATGGACTTCCGGGTCCATTCCCGCGGCTGGCGCCACAGGCCGGCGACCTGGTCCTGGCAGTCGACATAGGCCTGGTAGTCGGCCAGCACGAGGAAGGGATCGTGGTTGAGCAGGTTGTCCACCAGCGGCCGGAACAGGGCGGCATCGCCGCCGGCCAGGGCGCCCGAGGCGATGAAGTCGATGACGGCGCGGAGCGTGCCGTTCTGCTCGTAGCGGTCGCGCGGCCGGTAGCCGCCGGCCTTCAGCGCCGCCACCTGGCCGACGTCGAGCCCGAACAGGAAGAAATTCTCCGCCCCGACCTCCTCGCGGATCTCCAAATTGGCGCCGTCCAGGGTGCCGATGGTGAGGGCGCCGTTCAGCGAGAACTTCATGTTGCCGGTGCCGGAGGCCTCCAGGCCGGCGGTGGAGATCTGCTCGGACAGGTCGGCGGCCGGATAGATGTGCTGGGCGTTCTTGACGTTGAAATCGGGGAAGAAGGCGACGGTCAACCGGTCGCGGGTGACGGGATCGTGGTTCACCGTGTCGGCCACGGCGTGGATGAGCTTGATGATGAGCTTGGCCATGGCGTAGCCCGGGGCGGCCTTGGCGCCGAAGACGAAGGTGCGCGCCGGCACGTCCGCCCGCGGCTCGCGCTTCAGGCGCAGGTACAGGGTCAGGATGTGCAGCACGTTGAGGTGCTGGCGCTTGTACTCATGCAGCCGCTTGGCCTGGATGTCGAAGAGCGATTCGGGGTTGGCCAGCACGCCGGTGCGCTCGCGGAGAAGCGCGGCCAGGCCGCGCTTGGCGGCGAGCTTGACCGCGCGCCACTGCTTCTGGAAGGCGGCGTCCCCGGCCGCCGCCTCAAGCCGGCGCAGGCGGTCGAGGTCGCTGAGCCAGCCCTCGCCGATCCGTTCGGTGATGAGCCGGGCCAGGGGCGGGTTGCTGACCGCCAGAAAGCGCCGGGGGGTGACGCCGTTGGTGACGTTGAGGAATTTTTCCGGCCACAGCTCGGCAAAATCGCGCAGCACGGTCTCCTTCAGGAGCTCGGAGTGCAGGCGGGCAACGCCATTGACATGGTGGCCGCCGACGGTGGCGAGGTGGGCCATGCGGACGTAGCGTTCGCCGCCTTCGTCGATCAGCGACATGCGGGCGACCCGGGCGTCGTCGCCGGGGAAACGGGCGCGCACCTCGTCGAGGAACCGCCGGTTGATCTCGTAAATGATTTCCAGGTGCCGCGGCAGCAGCCGGCCGAACAGCGGCACGGACCATTTTTCCAGCGCCTCCGGCATGAGGGTGTGGTTGGTGTAGGCGACGGTGCGGCGGGTCACGTTCCAGGCGGTGTCCCAGTCCAGCCGGTGGGTGTCGACCAGCAGCCGCATCAGTTCCGCCACCGCAATGGCGGGATGCGTGTCGTTGAGCTGAACTGCCCACTTCTCATGGAACCGATCGAGCGGCCGTTTCAGGAACAGGTGGACGCGGAGCATGTCCTGGAGCGAACAGGAGACGAAGAAGAACTGTTGCTGGAGGCGGAGGGTCTTGCCCTGGATCACGTCATCATTGGGATACAGCACTTTGGTGATGTTTTCCGAGACCATCTTGTCCTCGACGGCCCGGTAGTAGTCGCCGTGGTTGAAGGCGGCAAAGTCGAACGACTCGACCGCTTCCGCCTTCCACAGGCGCAGGCGGTTGCAAGTGCCCACGCGGTAGCCGAGAACGGGAGTGTCATAGGCCACGCCCTTGACGACGGTGTTGGGTATCCAGCGGACGCCGTAGCGCCCCCGGTCGTCGGTTCCGGCCTCGGTGTGGCCGCCGAACGGAACATCGTAGGCGATCTCGGGGCGGGGAATCTCCCAGGGGTTGCCGTGGCGCAGCCACTTGTCCGTGGTCTCCACCTGCCAGCCGTCGCGGATGGCCTGGTCAAAGATGCCGAACTCGTAGCGGATGCCGTAGCCGATGGCGGGCACCTCAAGGGTGGCGAGGGAGTCCAGGTAACAGGAGGCCAGCCGGCCCAGGCCGCCGTTGCCCAGCCCCGGCTCCTCCTCCTGTTCGATCAGGGCGTCGAGGGAGAGGCCCAATTCCGCCATCGCCTGCCGCGTCTGTTCGGTAATGCCGAGATTGAGCAGGTTGTTGGCCAAATGCGGGCCGGGCAGGAATTCCGCGGAGAGGTAGCAGACCACGCGCGCATCCTGCTCATGGTAGGTGTCCAGGGTGCGGACGCCTTGGTTGAGGACGCGGTCGCGGACGGTCAGGGCCAGCGCCGTGTAGGCGTCGTTGCGGGTGGCGGCGACGGGCGCCCGTCCCATGGCACAGAACAGGTTGTCGAGGAAGGCCTGCTTGAGGTCGGCCGTCGTCAGGCCGGTACGGATGCCGGCCGGGGAATGAACGGCGCGAGGGGCGGCGGACGACGGCGGGCGGGAAGCTGGCATGACCGTGGTCTCCCTTGATTCGGTTCGGGCTTCCGGAGAACCGGTGAAGCATGCGGCCGTGGTGTTGGGAAACCATACACCCGCCGCGCGCCGCATGCCATCGCCCCGCCCCGCCTGCCCCATGGCAGCCCCCTCCACAGGCGGCACGCCCGTGCCTACAGGAACCCCTTTCCTCTTCTGTGGCGGCGCCGCATGAGGCAGGGAGAAAGATGGAGCCAGCGACCGGGATCGAACCGGTGACCTCATGATTACAAATCAAGTGCTCTACCAACTGAGCTACGCTGGCCTGTGGGGCGTCAGGGACGGGGGATAATGTAACCGCCTCACCGCCGGCTTGCCGCCCGGTCTGATTTCTGCCACTCACGGGAGATGGATTTTTACTGGAGCGGCGCCGGTGCCAGGCGCCCCACGATGGAATGAAACTCGTCACCCAAGGTGAGACAGGCAATCTTGCCTGTCCTGGCCTTCCGCAGGGTTGCGGCGCGACGGACGCCCCCGGTCCGCCCGAGGCCGGGCGACACCCTCAATAATTCACCCCAAGACGATTCGCGTGCGAGAGACGAGCGCGAGCGCCGCTACGCTGAGCGCGAAGGGCCGGTTGGCTTGGTTTTTTTCGCGCTCGCGTTCGATCATCGCACATCGAATGGCGTCACCCCAGTCATGCCGGCGAACGGATCCTCAAGGAACCCCCGACGAAAGTGCCATGCGCCGCACAGCCGCGGCTACAGGCGTACCGTCTAAAAAGCTTCAGCCGAACGAAGTATAGTACGCGGCATGGACCGCACCGAGGCCGAACGCCGGATAATTGAACTCCGCCGCCAGCTGGAGCGGCACAACCATCTTTATTATGTGCTGGCCGCGCCGGAGATTTCCGACCTGGAATACGACCGGCTGCACCGCGATCTGGCGGAATTGGAGCAGGCGTTTCCCGACCTGATCACGCCCGACTCGCCCACCCAGCGGGTCGGCAACGACCTGCTGGCCGGGTTCGTCACCCGCCGCCACGCGGTGCCCATGATGAGCCTGGACAACACCTATAACGAAGGCGAGCTCCGCGAGTTCGACCGGCGCGCCCGTGACCTGCTCGGCGTGCCGGCCATCGCCTACAGCATCGAGCCGAAGATCGACGGGGTCAGCATTTCACTGCGCTATGAGCACGGCCGCCTCGTCCACGCCCTGACCCGCGGCAACGGCACGGAGGGCGACGACGTCACCGCCAACGTGCGCACCATCCAAGGCGTGCCGCTGCGGTTGCGGACGCCGCAGCCCCGGCGGTGTGGGAGGTGCGCGGCGAGGTCTACCTGGCGCGGCAGCGTTTTCTGGAACTGAACGCCGAGCGCGCCGCCGCCGATGAGGCGCCCTTTGCCAATGCCCGCAACGCCACCGCCGGCACGCTGAAACTGTTCAATCCCCGGGAAGTGGCGCGGCGCCGGCTGCAAGCGGTGTTCTACGGCTGCGGCGAGATCACCGGCACCACCGTGGGCACCCAGGCGGCGCTGTT
>JBAZJM010000054.1:0-20453 GCA_041651315.1 Lentisphaeria bacterium
CGGCTGGCCGGCCTCGCAGCCGAACCAGAAGGCCGGCGGATGGCCGGGGCCGCGCACATCGACCGGCGGCTCCCACTGGGTGACTTCGCGGGTGGAAAGAAAGGTGGAATAGGGGTTGTGCAGGTAGAGGCCGACATAGGTGTTGCCCCGCTTGAGGATCACATAGGGGATGGCCACGTACATCGGGTCGGGCCGGCCGTTCAGGTAGACATCCGGCGCGAAATCGCCCCACACGTCGGTGTTCCAGCACTTGGTCTGGCGGCCGGAAAGCTCGAGCCCGAGCGATTTCTCGCCCATGCCGTAGAACTGGGCATCGGCGGGCCGGACAAACTGGAACAGGCTGGCGGCGCCGTTGACGCCGAAGGTGGCGCCGGGCACCGTGTCGAGCAGCGTCTCCCCCGCCCCGTCCACCAGGCGCAAGCCGAACGGCGCGGTGACTTCCAGCCGGCAGCCGCCGGACGGCGGCGCGGTGCGGCGCTTCGCCGGCAGGTTCAAGGTCAGCAGGTGCCGGTTTTCGCCCCAGGCCGCCCCGGCGGCACAAACCCGGAACAGGTCGCCGTCAAAAGCGGACACTTCCAGCTTGAACGCGGCCTGCCCCAGCTTGAGCGCCTGGCCCGGCCGGCCCCCGGCCTTGAGGAATTCGAAATTGGCGGGATAGGGAAATTTATGGTAATGCATGGCAACTTGTTCGGGTGATGGGATGGCGGACGAAGGCGTGAGACGTGAGGCGTAATGCGTGAAACGTGACAGCAACACCTACGGCGTGATGGAATTTGGGACGGTACTATAAATCACCATTGGCCGCCGGCATACGCCCGCAGGCGGCCTTGCGTTCGAGAAACTCGACAAGCGCGTCATCGGTACGGCCGGGCGGACGCGCGACAAGCCGCCAGCGGACGGTGTTTTCCATGCGTTCGCCCGCCTTGAGATGACGGGAGCCGCCCAAGGTTTCCAGTTCCACATAGTCCGGGCAGCGGTAGACTTCCACGGTGGCACAATCCGGATAGCAGGCTTTGGCATCGTCGTCCATCACTTGGAGCAGGATGACATCGGAATAAACCCCGGCCACCCAGGAGCCAAAGGTGCCGGCCTTGATTTTTTGCCCCGGAGCCCAGTCCAGCCTGGCCGCTTTGCCCCGGGCGATCACCCTGGCCTTCACGTCCGGGGACCAGCAGGTCAGCGGACGCTCCGGAAACGGTTGCGTGAGCCACAGGCCCAAGAGGCAGAACTCAGGCTGGGGAACCTGCGTGATCGACCAGACCATGCAGGGAACGGGGTTGTCCTGGTAACGCTCGATCCGATTCGTGATCACCACGGTTCCATCGTCTTTCAACTCCACCCTCCGTTCAATGCGGATGCCCAGGTTCGGATAATCGGCGCTTCTCATGACCAGCCGCCGCTCACTCTGTTCCACCAGTGTCCACGGCGAACCGTCATAGGCGCTGGAGGAAAAGGAAACGCCGTTGGCAAGGGCCAAAACCATTTCCTGGGTTGGCCAGATCCGGTCCCCGCCGTAATTCAGCCATTGCGAGGTGTCGCTGGCCATCGCCCGGTCGATCACTTCTTGACGGTTGATCCAGAGGCGGTTGGCACTGCCGACCCATCCAAAATCGACAATTCTTCCAACGGACGGTGCCACGCCAATCCTGACCGTCCCGTTGGAAAGCGTCACCGTGTCCTTGAAAATCAGGAGCGGCCCGGTGGAGGACGTGTGGCATCCGCACAGCGTCAACGCCATGCCCATGAACAGCAGCCAACCGGCCACGATTGGGATGGTGGAGGCGGCCGGCGGAATCCGCAAAAGGCATAACACGGTCATACATCCTCCCATTACGGCGCCTGGCCAAACCGCATGACGGTAATGGAACCGGGCGGCACCTCGGTCAATTGAAAGGCCGGACAGCTTTGGGTGTCCACCACAATGGTCTGGCTGAACCGGCGCAGCCACCTCTGCTCCTGTTGCGTCATCGTCGTGCCGGCCAGCCCGTCAAGGACCGGACCGCGGCACGGGAAACTGTCAAGCGGTTCCGTCGGGGACCGGGTCGGCAACCGATCCACGGTCTGCTTGTGTTATGTCTTTTCCCGAATGGCCAGGCACTTGCATACGGGGTAGGAGGCGAGGGCGTGGCGCAGCCAAGCCCAGCGGTGCTCGTTCACGGCCGCTTGGATGCCGGCGGCCAGTTCCGCCAATCCCGCGATGAAATGGCCGGCGGCCTGGGCTTGCCGGACGGCCGTCAGCGCGTCTGCCGCCTGGGCCGTCAGCGCGGCGATGATCGCGGGCGGCGGCCGGACGGTGAACTCCGGGACGGCGGCGGCCGCGGCCAATGCCAGTGACCGCAGTTCATAGGGGATCAGGGTGAGCGTGAGGCGGGCGGTACCCGGAACCGTTTCACCGCTCGCCAGATCGGTCAGCGGTCCGGGAGGTTGTGCGAAGACCAGATCCACCGCAACCGGGTAATACTCGCGGTTGACCAAGTACAGATAACGCCGGTCGCCCGTGACCAGTGTGCGCATCGCCACCGGATCGGTCGCGTGGCCCACGGTATCGAACTTCTCCGCCGGCAAGGCGCGGAAGGCCCGGGCAAAGCGCCGGATCTGGTCGCCATGGCATTTGTCGAGGAACAGACCGCCGCGGGTGATCCGGCAGGCATCGAACTCCGCCAAGGCGTGGGCGTATTGCTCCGTGAAATGCGGAGCCGGTGGGAAGGCGGCGGTGATCCGCAGTTGCGAATCCCACCAGAAGCCGTCCTTCGGGTATTCGGAGTTGAGGCGGAAGATGTTGGCGTTGGGTTTTCCGTAGGTGGTGGCAATCGCCGGCAAATTGGGATCGCCGGGCTCGCAGGGGAACCATTTGTGTTCACCCCAGGCTTCGTGCCAGGCATTGAAGATGAAGACCCCGGGGTGGTGCTGCCGGGCCGTCGCGCCTAACATTTTGCCGTCCAGGAAGTCATGGTCGCGGAACATGAAGAAGTTTTCCAGGGGCGCCGGCTCGAGGTTGCCTGGCGTGCGGTCACGGCCGCCGCCTTCGGTCTGGAGATCCAACTCGATATTGGGGGTATTCTGGAACAAGTCTGGATCAAGACCGGCGTCCCGGTACAAGTCGCAGGTGCTGGGCCGGGCGCCGAATTGGTGGTGCGCCTGGCCGGAGCCGAGCACGGCAGGAACGAATGGTTCGCTCCACAGGTTCAAGGTCAGCCGCAGGTCGGGCCGGACGTGAACCAGGGCGTCGCGCATCCGGCAGGCCAGGGCATGCAGGTGGCGGCAACGCCAGGCCACCCACGCTGCCCGGCAGACGTAGGTAAGAAACTCATACCGTTGCGAAAAGCGGTTCGGCGCCTTGGGGTCCACCGGCACCTGGATGCCGGTTTCCTTTTCAAACAGCCCCACGGAGTAATCGTCATAGCCCGAACGGATGGAACCGAACCAGATCAGCGTCGGTGCCCACATCGTGATGGCAACGCCCTTGAAGGCGGGCGAGCGGCCGTAGCGTTCGGCGATCTCGCGCACCAGGCCAATCACCGCCTCCTGAACGACCGGATGTAGCGGATTGAAGATGGGGCCGGACGGATACTCTTCTCCGGGCGCAAGTTGCTGGCGGGTTTTCTCGCCATAGGCCCAAGGGAAATCCGCGTTGGCATCCAAGGGGTTCGGGCGCTTGAGGAGTTCCGGGTAATTGAGCGTGTTGTAGATCGGGGTCCAGTCCATGGTGCCGGCCTGGACCTGATCGTTCCACAACATATTGTTGATGGTGTCGGCACCGGTTTGAATCGCCTTGAGATCGTGGTTGGCTTTGGCCATCAGCGAACTCAGCCGCAGCAGCGTCAGCACGCCTTGGAAGGACAAGCCGTCCTTCTCAAACCGCTTCAGCAGGACGGCTGGCCAGTCGGGGGGATCGTCTGTCCACGCGACGTACTGCTTGCGGTCCGGCGCCACCACGCAGGAAAAGGCGTCTGCCCGTTCACGGCGGGACGGGAAGATGGGGCCGTGGTACCAACACAGCGGATAAGCGAGCAAGGTTTGCCCGGTATGCCGCGCGTAGGTCACGACATGGTCCAGCCATTGGCCGAAAGTGGCCGCGCCTTCGCTGGCCCCGGTGCCGCAGGGATCCTCGTACTGGATGCCCAACTCGCGTCCCGGGGCGGCGCCGCCGGCCGGCAAGGCCAGGGGTGGCAGCCCCTCCGCCAGCTCCTGAATTTCAATGCTGGCAACCGCAGCCGGTTCCCCGTGCCCCCAGGTCATGAAGCAGATACTGCAGTCGTGCCAGCGCGGCCAGAAGACTTGGCGCAATTCGCACATCGTGCCGCTGATGGGGTAAGCATGCCCGGTGATGATCCCCGTGGAGAGATCGTAGCTGGTGCCGTCGTTGATGATCATGAACCGGCGCTTATCGTCCGGATAACGGATGATGGCCACGTGCGGCTGGCCGACCTGCTTGATCTGGAAGCGATAGCCGAAGCGCGCCAGCGGCTTGGCCTCCGCCTCACGATAAGCGCCGATTGGGCTGTCCACGACGCGCGTCGCGCCCATGGAAAAGTACTCGTCGGCATCGTGTTCCCGCCGGCAATCAATGGCGATCCGCAACGGTAAGGGTAAAGACACTAGAGATTCCTCCATAAACCGTAAGACATTAGAGTTATCATGTGAAGGTTAGTGGGTGGCGGTCTTGGCAAAACGCAGCACGATCAGCGAACCGGGCGGCACGTGGGTCAGGGCCAGGCCGGAACCGGCCGTCAGCGGCAGCTCCAGAGCCGGAAAGTCCGCATGTTTCAAGGCCGTGTCAGCGGTGATCGCAACCCGATACGTTCCCGGCGGGATGGTCTGGGGCACGACCTGCACATCGGCCGGCCAGGAGGCCAGGCTGGCGACCACGACCACGGTGGAGCCGTCCGGCATCAGCGCCTCGATCTGGCGGACTTTGGAGGCGATCTCGGCGGCGTAAACGCGCCGGCCTTTGCCCATGATGTACCACAGCGGCACGACTTCCGCATCCACCGGCTTCCGCGCCTGGGCCACCTGTTCGTTCAGCCACCCCAACCACGTCAGGTGCGTCCAGCCCAGGGCCTGGTCGTAATCGCCAAAGTTGTAGTACATCTGGCCCAGCGTCACGTACCAGCCGTACATCTGCCGCCATTTGCCGTGCGCCATGAACGGCTTGCCGAACGCCCGCCCGGCAAGAACCTGATTCAAAAACATGAGCTGATAACTTTCCGTGACGATGTAATCATAACTGAGGCTGTCGTCATACAGTGGTGGCGTCCCGTTGGCCATGACCAGATTATCCGGTGCCGCGCCATGAATCGTCTGGCTGAACCGGCGCAACCATCCCTGGTCCTGCTGCGTCAGGGGCGTGCCGGCCGGACCGCCCAGGACCAGACCGCGGCAGGGAAAACTGTCAAAGGCGAATCCCTTCAGACGGGGGAAGTTCCGAAGGTCCCGGATAAACTTGTCCATGACCCACTGGTTGGCGGCGGGATTGTAGGGATCTAGGTTCTGGTAATTGCCATACCAGTGGGCGCCGGAAACGAACCACTCCGGATGCTGCTCCACGAGCAGGTCTTTCGGCCGGTCCATCCACGGCTTGTTCAGGAAGCCGCGCGGCGAAAACCAATACACCGGCGTCATCTGATGGGCGGCCAGGCGTTCCAGCAAGGCGGGCAAAAACGGTTGCGCCTGGTCATAATGCCCGTGGCTGGAAACACCATGGGACACATCCACATATTCGTCGGCCATCAACACCACGGCCCCGAACCCCGCCTTGCTCAAACGCTCGACCATGCCCGGCGCCGTGAGCGTGCCGGAACACTCCACGGCCGCATGGCCGATCTTGTCCCGGAGCGGTTCCCGCAGCTTGAAGCCCATGAACCGCAGCTTGTCCCGCTGCAACACGGTGGCGACGCCGGGCGCCCCCTGATTCGGAATGCCGGTGTCAATGAAGATCTGGGGATTGATCCGGCTGGCCTCAATGTCCCGCTGGCCAAGGGTGGCCGGCGTGATGTCAAACACCGCCAGGTTCAGTTGCTGGCGGAAAACGTCCCCGGGCCGGAGGGTTCGGGCGGCCGGATGCCAGCGGGCGGGATCCAGCTTGAGCGCGGGATCGGCCAGTTGTTCCCGCCGGTTGTTGGCGGCGGCAAAAAACTCCAGGTGCAGCAAGTCCCGGCCGGCAAAGGTGTTGATCCGCCCCATCACGTCGTACCAGGCGGGCATGAACAACTGCACTTCCACTCCCAGCTCCCGGCAGGGGAAGATCAGGTAAGGTATCCAGTCCCCGATCTCCACACGGGTCGCGTGCTCGCGGCGGACAAAGGTCGGCACGCCGCCGTAGGTGCAGCCGTCGAACGGGGTCCGCGGATCCTCGGCCAAGAGGAGATCCGTCTGGGTGTAGGCGACCGGCGCCGCTCCCGCGGGCAGCGCCACCTCGCAGGTCAGCGTCAGGCGCTGGCTGGGGTCGATGACCAGGCGGCGGGTCTGCTCCAACCCGTCGTCACGCCGGGCCACCACCGCAAGCTCCCGGGGTTCCAGGCGTCGCGACACCACCATCCAGCGGGCATCGGGCGGCGTCAGCAGGCGTTCCAAATTCAACAGGACGCGGCCGCTGTCCTTCAGCACCAGCGTGTCGCCGTTGAACTGGATGGCGCGGACCACCGCCGGCAACGGGTCGGCCGGGGAATGGGCCGGCAGCCGGAACGTTACCCGGTCCGCCGGCAACGGCGCCAGCCGCATCGCGATCTCGGTGGACTTGGCCGGCGTGATGCCGCCGAGCCAGCCGTCAATCTCCACCAGGTTAATCGTATTGTTCTTGTAGCCAAGTGATTCCAACCGAAGATAACGGAAGCCGGACACCTCGCCCGGCTTGAAGATCCAGCGCACCCGGCTGAATTTCCGGCCCGGCACGGGCGTCAGTTCGACCCGACTTCCCGGAATGCCCCGGAAGTTCCGGCCGTCCGCCGAAACTGACCACTGCCCGACAAAATGTGGCGGCCGCCAGTCGAGGTTGAGCAGCCAGACCGTCAGCGCGTCCAGTTGCGCCTTTGCGAAATCGCGGTCACGCCCAAGATCCCAGGTGATGTGAATCGGGCCGTCCCGGTGGTCCAAGACCACATCCTCGCCGGCCGGTGGTTCCGCCTGGGTCCGGCCGTCCACCAGGCTGGCCGGCACCCGCCCCTCAAGCAGGACCGCATCAACCTCGGGATAAACATCCTGCAGGGAATCATCGGTGGCAATTTCCGCCTCGGTGTCCGCGCCCCCGCGGCTGATTTCCACGGCCCGCAGCCCTGTTGGAAACAGGAGACACAACAGCACGGGCAACAGCCGTTCGGCAAGGATGATGGTTGTCCGCATGACCCGCCTTTTGTATGGCATGATTACTGAGTCTCAAATACCTTCACCACGGAGACACCGAGGACGGATTGGATTTCGAACAGGAGGTCGCAGAGGTCACAGAGAAGTTTTTCTCCGTTCTCTCCTGATTTCTCCGGTTCAAATTTATGAATAATTCAGGTTATGGGCATGGCGCAAAGCGCAGCACGGTCAGCGAACAGGGCGCCACACGGGTCAGGGCCAGGCCGGAGCCGGTTGTCAGCGGCAGCTCCAGAGCCGGAAAGTCCGCATGTTTCAAGGCCGTGTCAGCGGTGATCGCAACCCGATACGTTCCCGGCGGGATGGTCTGGGGCACGACCTGCACGTCGGCCGGCCAGGAGGCCAGGCTGGCGACCACGATCACGGAAGCGCCGTCCGGCATCAACACCTCGATCTGCCGGACCTTGGGTGCGATCTCCGCGGCGTAAACGCGCCGGCCCTTGCCCATGATGTACCACAGCGGCACGACTTCCGCATCCACCGGCTTCCGCGCCTGGGCCACCTGTTCGTTCAGCCACCCCAGCCAGGTCATATGCGTCCACCCCAACGCCTGGTCGTAATCGCAGAAATTGTAGTACATCTGGCCCAGCGTCACGTACCAGCCGTACATCTGCCGCCACTGGCAATGGGCGATAAACGGTTTGCCAAACGCGCGCCCGCCGAGAACTTGGTTGAGGAACATCAGCGGGAAATGTTCCGTGACGATGTAATCATAACTGAGACTGTCGTCCGCCATGGGCGGTACCCCGTTGGCAATCAGCAGGTTGTCCTGGCCGGCGCCATGCACGGCCTGGCTGAAGCGGCGCAGCCAATCCTGCTCCTGTTGCGTCATCGTCGTCTCGGCCGGACCGCCCAGGACCGGACCGCGGCACGGAAAACTGTCAAAGGCGAAGCCCTTCAAACCGGGAAAGTTTCGGAGATCCTGGGTTAGCTTGTCCAGCACCCACTGGTTGGCGGCGTCATTGTAGGTGTCCAGGGTTTGATAATTGCCGAACCAGTGCGCGCCGGAGACAAACCACGCGGGATGCTGCTCCACCAGCCGGTCCTTCATCCGGCCCTGCCAGTCTTTGTTGAGGAAACCGCGGGGCGAAAACCAGCACACCGGCGTGATGCCGTGGTCCGCCAGCCGCCGCAGCAGCGCGGGGTAATTGGGCGGCGCCTGATCGTAACGGGCTTGGAAAGAAACGCCATGGGACACGTCAATGAATTCGTCCGCCATCAGCACGGCGGCGCCGAAGCCGGCCTTGTGCAGGCGCTCAACCATGCCGGGAGCGGTCAAGGTCGAGGCGCAGTCCACGGCCGAGTGGCCGATTTTGGCCTTGACCGGCTCCCGCAGTTTGAAGCCCATGAACAGCATCTTGTCGCGCTGCAATACCGTGGCGACGCCGGGCGCCTTTTGGTTGGGGATGCCGGTGTCAATGAACATCAGGGGCAGGCCGCCGCCAGTTTCAATGTCCCGTTGCCCGAGCGTGGGCGGGGTGATGTCGAACACCGCCAGGTTCAGCTGCTGGCGAAACGTTTCTCCGGGCCGGAGGGTCCGGGCGGCCGGATGCCACCGAGCGGGATCCAGCTTGAGCGCGGGATCGGCTAGCTGGTCCCGCCGGTTGTTGGCGGCGGCAAAGAACTCCAGCCGCACCAGGGCCCGGCCGGTAAAGGTCTCAATCCGTCCCGCCACCCCGTACCAGGCGGGCATGAACAGTTGCACCTCCACCCCCGCTTCCCGGCAGGGAAAAATCAGGTAGGGCACCCAGTCCCCGATCTCCACGCTGGTTGCGTGGTCGCGGCGGACGAAGC
Source organism: Lentisphaeria bacterium (assembly GCA_041651315.1). GTDB lineage: Bacteria > Verrucomicrobiota > Lentisphaeria > Oligosphaerales > CAITYL01 > CAITYL01. Next base: position 9,151 of record JBAZJM010000054.1, read on the forward strand.
TCGGCACGCCGCCGTAGGTGCAGCCGTCAAAGCGGGTCTGCAAAGCCTCGGCCAAGACCAGCGCGGTCTGGGTGTAGGCGACCGGGGCCGCGCCGGCGGGCACCGTCACCTCGCAGGTCAGGGTCAACCGCTGGTCCGGGCCGATCACCAGCCGGCGGGTCTGTTGCAACCCATCGTCGCGCCGGAACACCCGCGACGCCTCCTGCGGCGCCAGTTGCCGGGAGACCGCCGTCCAGCGGGCGTCCGGCGCGGCCAGCAGCGGGGCCAAATTCAACAGGGCGCGACCGCTCTCTTTCAGCACCAATTGATCACCCGTGAACTGAATGGCGCGGACCACCGCGGGCAGCGGTTCGGTCGGAGAACGGACCGGCAGACGGAACGTCACCTGCTCCGCCGGCAACGGCGCCACCCGCGTCGCAATCTCGGTGGATTTGGCCGGCGTGATCCCGTCGAGCCAGCCGTCAATTTCGGCGATTCGAACGGATTCCCCTTGGTGGCCAAACGATTCCACCCGCAGATACCGGAAACCGGCCGCCTCGCCCGGCTGGAACGCCCAGGCGACCCGGTTGAATTCCTGGCTGTGCGGGGCGATCAACTCAACCCGGCTTCCGGGAATGACCGTGAAGTCCCGGCCGTTGACTGACACGGACAACTGCCCGATAAAATTCGGCGGGTGCTGCTGATAGCTGTCCATTTTCTTGCAGGCAATGCCGACCAGCCAGAGCGTCAACGCCTTCAACTGGGCACGGGAACAATCTTCGCCATTGGCGCCGAGATCCCAGGTGATCCGGACCGGGCCGGCACGGTGGTCCAGCACCACGCTGTTGCCCTCCGTCGGCACCGGATTGCCGTCCGGCTGGGGGCGCCCGTCCACCAGGCTGGCCGGTACCCGGCCTTCGGGAAGCGCCGCGTCAATCTGGGGAAAAACATCCTGCAGGGAGTCGTTGGCGGAAATCTGCTCGTCCACGTCCCGGCCGAGCTCGACCTGCACCGCGGCGGCCGGCCACGGCGACAGAATCATCACCGAAGACACCACGAGGCCGGCAATAACGGGTTTCATCGCCATGACGGGTTCCTTATTCCAAACCCACTTCAACTTGAGGCCAAATGGAATTGCAAAAGTAGTCAGAATTAAGTAGCCAGCAGTCAGCAGGTTGGGAAGGGGCGGAAATAGGGGTGACGCCGTCGCGGTCCGCCCGAGGCTGGGCGGCTCCCGGTCTTGGACTAACGCCGACTCCGCCTTCAACCTACAGCCTAAAACGCTCCAGCCTGTTCACGGATTCAGCTTCCAGTGGGCGCCGCCGTTCTGCGCCTGCTCGTTCATCCCCGCCGGCCCGCGCTGCAGCCATTCCACATGGCCGTCGGCAAACAGGTAGTTCTCCCCGGGCCCGTGATAATCCTGAAAGGCGGGCGCCAGCTCCCACCAGCACATCAGCCAGTAGGTGAAATTGATGATGCACCCCGGCTGGTTGTAATGCCGCCGGTTGGGGGCGGTGAACCATTCCGTGGCCAGAAACGTCTGGCTGGGGGTGGTCACCCGTGACATCGGCACCGGCTGCGTCCAATAGTTGGGGCCCGGCATCTCAAAAAACATCAGCATGCTGTAGCTCCGTTTCCGCATGGCCCCCAGGCTGCCGTCCGCATCCCGCGGAACCTGGTCCGACGGACAGCTGAAAACGTCCGTGCCGGTCGCCTCCGCCCCCGCGCCCTCATGCTTCAACTCGCAGCCCAAAAACCCTTCCAGCGCCTTGTCCCAGGTCCGCATCCGGCCATCCGGCGGATTGACCTCCTGCCCGCCAACACACGGCGGCAGCTGGTCGTTGTTCTCGGTCTGGTACAAATAGAACGCCTGGCCGATCTGCCGCAAATTGTTGATGCATGAGATCTTCCGGGCATTCCCCCGGGCCTTGCCCAGCGACGGCAGCAGCATCGACGCCAGAATGGCGATGATGGCGATCACGACCAGAAGTTCGATGAGCGTGAAACGCTTCATGGGGAAGGTTCCAGGTTGGCACACAAGACCATTCATCTCAAGGCACATTTCAAAATCACGTCCTGGCCACAACGCTTCACAAACGTAGTTCGTTGTACCGGGCTTTAGTCGGGGCTGTTGGTCCCCGTCACAGCCCCCCCGGCTAAAGCCGAGACAACAAACGATCACACTGACTTTCAGGTTAAGACGGTTGTCGCCACCGCGAGAGTTACGCCCGGCGCCGCCGCTGCAGCACGGCCAGCCCGCCCAACGCCATCAGCCCCAGCATGGCCGGCTCGGGGACCTCCGTGATTTGCGCCGTCCAGTTGGTGCCGTCATTGCTGATGCCACCATTGCCGATGATCGCCAGCAGCACCTTGTCGCCCGTGGCGACCCCAAAAGACGTGCTATAGGCTTGGGGCGTGTTCATCCCCCCCGCCAGGGTCTCGGTCCATTGCGTCTGCCCCAAATCGTACCCCTTGAGGATCTTAACAATAACCCCAGAAGCTTCAGCCGGATAGAGTTGCAGCTCGCCACTGACGGCGATGATACCGGTCACCGTGCTGGTCCATTCCCGCACCACATACCAGTCGGTGCTGTGCGGGTGGGTACCCGTGGCCCAAATGCCGCCGGCACTGTCGTACCACTTGTTGTTGGTCCCATCCCAAGTCATGCCGAAAGGGCTCCAGGGAGCTGCCGGATTCCACATCATGTAGCTCCAGCCGTTCGCCCCCTGGGTGCTTGAGAAACCCGTCTGCGAATCCGCATAGATGGTCGCCGCCAAGGCGGACGCCCCCAGCCCGGCCACCCACACCGTCACCATTGCCAGAAGCTGTTTCGTCTTCATGATCGGGTCTCCGTGTTGCCTGTCCTGTGTTTCGGGTTGTGCCGGCCGTCACCGCACCCGCGGCCCGCCGCCATGACCGCATTACTTATGCTGTCATAAGATGAATATACCAGGCGGCGCCGATTCCACAAGGGCGCCGCGAAAAAAAGAACCTCAAACCGGACGCCGCCGCTGCGTGGTCTGCCGCGCCACCAGCACGGGAGCCAGACGGATCTGCCGGGGGGCACTGCCGGGTTTTTTCAACTGGTCGTCCAAGATGGAAACCACCATTTTCCCGAACAGCGCCAAATCCGTTTCCACGGCGCTCAGGGGCGGAAACAGGAACGGCCCCAGATTGCTCTCCCCGCCATGGGCAATCACGCTGACATCTTGAGGGACGCGGATGCCACGTTCGCTCAAGGCCCGCAGGGTCGCCATGGCCCCAAAGTCCGAGGTGCAGAAGACCGCCGTGAACGCCGGGCGCGGCTGGTCCAGCCACTGGCCAATCCGCTGAAAGGTCTTGTCCTTGGCGTCTTCGCCCGGTTGCACATCGCTGTCCACGACCAGCTCATCCAAGTTGGTTTCACCGGCCTGTTCCAGCCGCATCCGCCAGCCGGCCAGGCGCTCCGTCGTGACCGGAATATGGGGCTGGTCCAAGACCACCACGATCCGGCGGTGCCCTAGTGACAGCAGATAATCGGCCGCCATAAAGCCGATCTTGAAATCGTCCAGGCACACGTTGTTGACCGCCAGGCCGGCCAGGGGCACCTGTACCACCACGATCGGATGATGCGGCCGCTTCAGCACCCGCAGCAGATGCGGTGGAAAGGCCTCCGAGGTGGGAATCAAGACACCGGCGTCGTTATCGTTGATCGCCTGGCGCAGATCCAAGGTCTGCAGGCTGCGGTAATAGACTTGGTCAAACGCCCAGTCGGCGCGCTTGCCGGCCTCCACCACGCTGCGCGCCATCGACTCGAAGGCGGGCGAGGGATAGTCCGGCCGCACCAGGACAATCCGCCGCACGGCATGGTCGGGAATGCTGGCGACCACATACCGCTGCCGCCCCGACGGCCGGTGGATCAAGCCGTCGTTTTGAAGCCGCTCCAACACCCGGTCCACCGTGCCGCGGGAAATCTGGAACTGCTGCCGGAGTTCGTCAATGGTGGGCAGCTTGCCCCCCGGCGGAATCAGCCGGATCTGCTCGCGCAGCTTTTGGGCGAGATGGAAATATTTGGTTTCAACCAGTCGCCTGGGCATCGCGGATCAACCTATTTATGACAGCATAAATCTATTTGCCATAAAATAGCACCCAAACGGGCGCCTGCCCACCCACCGCCAAACCGCGGGTGCCGGTCCGTTCCGTAGGGGCGGCCGCGGGTTCGGTGTTCCGGCCGGGGAACGGCACACCCTCCGAAGTCCGGCGGTCATCAGAGCCCGGAACGCCAGTGACGGGTCAACGGTTCAACCGATGAAAGTTGCCGATTGGCCACGCTCACCAAACCCGCCCAGGGGATTCCAGTCCCTGAGGGGGTCACGTCAACTCCGGCATTTGACGGCCGGATAGGAGGTCAAGGCGTGGCGCAGCCAACTCCAGCGCCCGTCCGCCACGGCTGTCCGGAGGCCGGCGGCCAGTTCCGCCGCGCCGGCGACGAAACGGCCGGCCGCCGACGCCGCGGCGATGGCGGCCAGCGTTGCCTCCGCCTGCGCGGCCAGCCCGGCAAGGATGTCGGCCGGCGGGTGGGCTGCGAACTCCGCAACCGCGGCCGCCGGCGCCAGCACCAGCGCCCGCAGCTCGTACGGAGCCAGGGTGAGCGACAGGTGGGCGGCACCGGGAATGACATCACCGCTGGCCAGGTCGGTCAACGGCCCCGGCGCCCGGTCGAACAGCAGTTCGGCCGCCACCGGATAATACTCGCGGTTGACCAGGTACAGGTAACGCCGGCCGGCATGCACCAGGGTGCGCACCGCCACCGGGTCGGTTTTGCCCCCGACGGTTTCGAACCGCACCGCCGGCAGGGCCCGGAAGGCGCGGGCGAACCCCTGGATCTCGGCGGTGTGGCACTTGTCGAGGAACAGGCCGCCGCGGGTGATCCGGCAGGCGTCGAACTCGGCCAGCGCATGAGCGTAGGGCTCCAGGAAATGCGGGCCCGGCGGAAAGGCCGGGGTGATGCGCAGCTGCGACTCCCACCAGAAACCGTCCTTGGGATAGGCGGAATTGATCCGGCAGATGCCCTCCGCGGGCCGGCCGCTGATCACGGCCAAAGCGTCCTGGTCCGGATCATCCGCGGCACAGGGGAACCAGGTGTGCTCGCCCCAGGCTTCGTGCCAGTCGTTGAAAATGAAGGCCCCGGAGTGGCGGAACGCCGCCAGGGTCGCCCGGTCGAGAAAGTCATGGTCGCGGAACATGAAGAAGCTCTCCAGCGGCGCCTGGGCGTCGTTGCCGGGGGTGCGGTCACGGCCGCCGCCGTCGAGTTGGAGATCGGTCTCCAGGTTGGGCTCGCCCAGGTACAGGTCGGGATCGAACCCCGCCTCGCGGTAAAGCTCGACCGTGCTCTTGCGGGCGCCGATCTGGTGCTGGGCGCCGCCGTTGCCGAGGAATTGCGGGACATAGGGCTCCACCCAGGCGGTGACAATGAGGCGGAGGTCGGCGCGGACCGCCACCAGGGCGTCGCGGATGCGCCCAATCAGCTCATGCACCTTCCGGCAGCGCCAGGCGATCCAGGCCGGCCGGCAATGGAAGGTCAGGAATTCGTAACGCTTCGAGAAGCGCTGCGGATCCGTGGGCCCGACCGGAATACGGATGCCGGTCTCCTGTTCGAACAACCGGCAGGTGACGTCGTCATAGCCGGCGTGCAGCGTGCCGAACCAGACCAGGGTCGGCGCCCACAGGTTGAGGCTCACTCCCTTGAACGAGCGGAAGCGCGCGTAGCGGCCGGCAAAATCCCGGATGAAGCCGATCACCGCCTGCTGCACCTCCGGATGCAGCGGGTTGAAAACCGGCCCCGGATGATAGGGGGTCTCCAGGTCGCAAGGCTTCTTTTCGCCATACGCCCACGGGTAGCCCTTGACCTCCGCGTAAACCGGTTCCCGGCGTTCCAGGACGCCTTGGAAATTGTTCACGTTGTAGAGGGTGGTCCAGTCCATGGTGCCGGCCTGGACCTGGTCGTTCCACAGCAGGTTGTTGGGGGTGTCGGCCCCGGCCTGGATGGCGGCCAGGTCGGTGTTCATCTTCTGCATCAGGCCGCCCAGGCGGAGCAACGTCATTGAGGCGATGAAATCCAGCCCCTCCTCATCGAAGCGCTGGAGCATGGCGGCGGCCCAGTCGGGCGGCTGGGTGGTCCAGCGCTGGTAGAGCTTCCGGCCGGGCCCGGCCATCCAGTCAAAATAACTGGCCGGCTCGCAGGAGGGCACCTGGGGCCCGTGGTACCAGACCAGCGGGTACATGAACAGCCCCTGCCCCGAGTGCTTGAGGTAGGTGATGACCCGCTCGACCCAGGTCGCCTTGTCCAAGGCGCCCTCGCTGGCCGCGGTGCCGCAGGGATCCTCGTACTGGACCCCCAGCTCGCGCCCCGGCCCGGCACCGGCCGCGGCGGCGGACAACGGCAGCGGCGCCAGGGCGTCCCCGGGCAGCTCCTGGATCTCGATGCCGGCGACCGCCGCCGGCTCCCCGTGCCCCCAAGTCATGAAGCAGAGGCTGCAGTCCTGCCAGCGCGGCCAAAACAGCTGGCGGAGTTCGCACATCTGGCCGCTGATCGGATACGCATGCCCGGTGGTCACGCCGGTGGACAGGTCGTAGCAGGTGCCGTCGCCGATGATCATGAACCGGCGCTTGTCGTCCGGGTAGCGGATGATGGCCACATGGGGCCGGCCGACGTGCCGGATCTGGAAGCGGTAGCCGAAGCGGGCCAGCGGTTTGGCCTCCGCCTCGCGATAGGTGCCGGCGGGGCTGTCAACCACCCGGGTTTCGCCCATGGCAAAATAGCTGGCGGCCGGCTGTTCCTGCCGGCAGTCGATGACGATCCGCAAGAGTGAAGACATGACAGAAACTCCCGTGTTGTGGCGGCCGCCGGGTGTATGACAGTTTTGTCGGATGATGTTGGGGCCACCCTTTTGAAAAAGGGTGCTCCCCAAACCCCTTCCTAAAACTTTTGTACGTTTTGCGGATTCCGCAGGCCGCCCTGCCGTCCAGTCGTGGCCTGCCACACATGAGCGGCCTGCGGAATCCGCAAAAGGCACAAACAGGTTTGACGGAGGGCTTGGAAACCGCTTTCCCTCAAAAGGGGGTTCCCAACCAACATAAATGTCATGCACCCGCTGCCGCCAAGGCAATGGCGCAGTCAATACCTTAGGGGAGCAAGTCGCCGCGCGGCATTCAAAAAAGCCGGCATTTTATGCACAAAAACACCCATTCCATGCACAAAAACACCCGCCGCCGTTGCCCCAGCCGCGCTTTTGCCCACGGTCTTTTTTTGAACAGAAGGCAACGAAGGAGAAAACGGTTTGGGGGGTTCCTTCGCTCCCTTTGCTGCCTTCTGTTCAATCAGCAGGAGGCGGTACTTTTGCAGGCGGCTGTTGGGCTTGTCGGAAATGGTTCTTTCGAGAAAATCTCGCGCCAGCAGATGCTCGATCGCCTTCTTGAAATTCCCCGGCAGCAGTGATTCCAGAATTTTCTCTTCCGTGACCGCCAAGACGACTGGGGCCTCGATCCCATCCGCAGCAATACTGGAACTGGTTTCCGGATTCAGTGGGATAGTCGTAACGTTCCAGATCAGTGACCCGACGCCACTGATCCTTGATTGTCAACCAGAGCGCCATCGCCGGGTTCATTGCATCTGGTTTGTTGTACGGTGTTTTCAATATCCGCGAATCAACATGAGCATGAGACTACAACCAAAGGCGGCCAAGTAGCCAGCCAGTGAAGCTGTGCCGACCGCCGCGACAACCACGCCGGCCTTCACAGCCGACCGCCGGTAAAGGAGCAAGCCTACGGGCACGGCTACCGCAAGACCAGCAGTGAGGAACAGAGCCAGTGGCCCGAAATTCTCAACAGTCGATGAACTCCAGCCAGCATGCCGGAACAAAGGATCAGACTCCAAAAGAAAGAGAGCGGCGGTTTCCGCTGCCCTGGCCACAGCGTAGAAGATCGCTGCTCGCCATAAACTTCCCAGCTTGCCGACGCGGCTTGCCCACGCCCAGAGAACAAATGCCTCGACCGTGATTGAGAGCGGGATTAGGACGAAGAAAGGCCACCACTCCGATCCGAGCAAAACCGGCAAATGGCCCAGAGGGTAATAGGTGGGGCTGAGTGCATGCGCCCAAACGGCCCCAGGCGAAAGTAACAGCAGGCAGAACATGATTTTGACGCGGGATCTGCTCATGCGGTGCGTTCCGTCCAACGCTCAGGTATCTCCTACCGAGTGAAACGAGGTTAGGAGAATGCCAATGGTTGGGGTTAATCTCCTGAAATTATTTTCTGTACTTTCCCATTCTTGAAATATGCCTCAAGTACCATATCTGACTTATCATCAAATTCATAGTCAATTCTGAAATCATACTCTCCCCGCTCTTCATCATCAAGCGGAAACGATATTCCTGATAGAGAAAGACCTGCTTTGAAATCCTTGCATCCTTCTGTTTCCTTAGCGTGTTCAGCAATTAGTTCGTCGTATTTCTTGATATTGCTCTTTATCTCGTCGATAATATTCTGATCTGGCCTCGCTCCTTTTCGGTAGGTGATAGTCAGTTGCTGTTCTCCAACTTCCCATGGTTCAAATTCTAACTGAGGCATTTCCAATTTAGGACTGCGAATAATCGAAATAATGACATAAACTACATAGCCGATGGGAATCAAAAAAAGGCTAAGAACAAGAAGAGCAAGTATTTCATATTTGTCCATGATTTATCCTGCCCCCAACCTCAAGATCTGCCACCGAGGCACGAGGTCGGCAGAACCTATTCGTTCGGCTCTGCAAGTTGCTTTCCTTCTTGTCGAAGCGGTGCTGCGCGCCCCAGGCCGACTGCTGTGGTGTACCAGAGAAGCAGCAACCCGATGAGCGCAACACGCTCAGACCAGTTGCCGGCCCTCGCGATTACTAGAGAAAGGTTGAGTTCCTTGAAAGTTGCGTTCATCCGCTCCGTCTGCTGGTCTCTGAGCTTCTTGTACTCATTCTTGGGCATATCCCCAAGGTTTCGTGGATCTGGCATCGTATCTGTGTGAGCCAAGTACCCCTCCGCCCTACGGTTTGCCTTCTGCATTGAGTACTGGCTACCCAAAGGGCACGCCAGAGCGACGACAATTGCTGCCCCCGTGATTATCGCAACGGTCTTCTGTAGTGTCGTCAACTCCATGTCTCCTGCCGAACGCCCCGCGTGAACCTCGGCGCGGCTACGCGCCGTAGTGTTCCGCGCGGTTGTTCGCACCTGGCCTTCTGCTTTCAACTCTGCTAGGTCTGCTCTAGTCGCAGATGATATGCTGGCTTTCACTGCTCATCCAACGACCGCGCTCCCTCCACAGAACAGTTGTTGATCCCGTGTTTCCCTCAAATTGCTTCAAGACCGCAACCTTTCGAGAGCGGTCAAACCGGAGGTCAAAAGAGCCAGCGTAAAGATGTGATTCCTCCGGGAACTTCTCCATGTATCTCTGGAATGCACTCTCGTCGAGGACGATCACGCGAACGTCACCCGTTATGTGGGGGAAGCTGTCCCCAGATGCTACCACAACGCTGGTCCTATCCATGGCGATTGGCTGTGGTCGCGGCTCGGTGAAGTAGGCGACTCCCTTCTTGGTGAGTGCTCCGGCCATGGAAGCGTGATCGAAGTCGGACAGGTCTTGAGGCCTTCGCCATAGCGGGAAAATGGAACCGATCAGCGGTCCCCTATCGCCGGGAATTAACGACAGCACGACTGCGTCGCTGTCTGTCATCTGTTTTGGGAAGGGGGTCAACGGTTGGTTGTCCACGCCATCGGGCAGGCCATCTCTGTCCGTGTCGGGAGAATGCGGATCGGTGAGTATCCGTTCCTCAAAAAGATCGGTGAGGCCGTCACCGTCCGAGTCCCGCCGCAGGTGGTCGAGTCGGATGGAAAGGTACTTGTTCCATTTCTTCCACAGATACTTGTATCCCAGTAAAGGGCTTCCGGCCTGCGTCTTGTCCTGTTTCCAGATCGTGACTTCGATCTGAATCTTGCCATCTGACACAAGGGGCTGCTTGCTGTCCGCCAATGGCTCGTACCACGCTTCTGGAAGCCTGTGGATGCCTAGGTACAAGGGCAAGGACCAATGGGCACCGCCGTCCTGAGACAGAAGAATGAAGTCCCCGAGAGAGTTGTACAGGAGGAACGCACTCGTCTTCTTGTCTGTGGAGAACCAAGCTCGCGATACGAACCGGCCATTACCCAGCACGGGATACCGGATCTCAAGTTCGCTCGTCTTTGCCCCAGCAGATACGACATACTCTAACCTCTTCTCGTCGGCAGGCTGCTGATAGGCCGCGGGAAGGTCCAGTACCTCGATATGACAGGGGCCGAGAGGGACATCAAGTTGTCCCAAGAACGCGCTGCAATTCGTATCCTGAACTAAACGTTCTGCAATATGGGCGTCCGAGATCGTCTGTAAGACGCGCTGCGGCGGTTGAGGCGGGTAACTGCGGGTCGCAACACACCCCAACACGCCACACAGCAAGCACAACAGCGCGAGAATGTTGGAGTGAGACGACACTCTCCACCTACGGAAGTCGTTATGTAGAGTATGCGCGTGCTTCATTCTGCTTCTTCGTGCGAACGCTGGCACTCAGCGGCGGTACTCCGTCCGCTGGAGTGTCCTTGTTGGGGTCTTTATTTCTTCTTGGCTAGGAACATTGCAATCGTCTGCTTGACGGTGTCGCTGTCCTGCCACTCAACACGGCCATCAGTGTTTACCCGCAGTTGTGCGGCGTCTGCTCCGATACTATAGATCATCCTGGCATTCCAGAACGCGATGAAGTCATCACGGCGAGCCCACCGACTCAGACAACTCCGGTGGCATGCGGAATCGTCGAATGCCCCGAAATCACGATCGTCCACGGCAAGAAAAGTAAAACTGAGGATATCAGAATCGTCTTCCCCAAGCCGTTTATCGCAGATTGGGCATATGATATCTGGGTGGACCAGTGCCATTTTATGTTCTCACCGTGATATGGGCGTCCAATCGCAAAACTCGGGAACCGTCCCGAAAATGCACCAACCGCCCTGCCCGGATAGCACTGTATCACGCACGGGGAACGGGTTCAAATGTCGCATATCCAGGCCGTGGCCGGGTTATGTGTCCAATCGGATATTTTTCTGGTAGCACACAATAATTAGCCGGTTTTTGCGTTAATGTGTGTAGGATATACCCGTCCGGGATGTGGATATGCGACAGTCTGCGAAACACTACCGTCCCACAGGTGCTCAAAAAATGCGATTTCCCTAAGATTCCAAGCGTAAAGCGGTTTGTTTTGATCCTGATCCATTTTGCATTTTCCGTGTCCG
>JBAZJM010000055.1:0-19630 GCA_041651315.1 Lentisphaeria bacterium
CATGATGGCCGTTCCCGGCTCCAGCCAGATCACCAGACCGCCGCGTTGCAGCCCCTCATAGCGCCCCAGCAGGGCCACCTGTTCGCCGGCGTTGCGAAAAAACTCGACCCCGGTCTGAAACCCGTGCTTGGACAGGCTCTCATACAAGCCCTCCATGACGCCGGGACGGGGGATGTCATAATTCCCGCTGAACGGCATGGGGGAGATGAAGCGCACCCCACCTCGCGGGTCCGGATCTGATGGTTGCGGTCGGCGACAAAGGTGCCCTGGCCGCGGCGGCGCTCCAGCAGCCCCTCCGCCACCAGGTGTGACAACCCCTTGCTGACGGTCAGCCGGCTGATCCCCAGCTCCTGCTCCAACTCGCGCTCGGAGGGCAGCTGCGCGCCGACCGGCCACTCGCCGGAGAGGATGCGCTGGCGGATCGTCTCCTGGACTTTGAGGTAGCCGGTTTTGACGGTGCGTGGGCTCATGTTGAAGCTGCCTGTGCCAGACTGACCGTAGACTAATCCGCCACACCGGGGCCTAAATCATCCATTAACTAAGCCAGAATATACCCCATTTTTTCAAGTTGTCAAACGCGTTTTTGTGTGTTATAATAAGGCCATCAACTGAATCAGTGGATTAGCCACTAACCGGGACCGCACGCACGGAGCCAGCCCACCATGAAGAAGCGAGCCGCCTTCACCCTGATCGAACTGCTGGTCGTCATCGCCATCATTGCGATCCTGGCCGCCATGCTGCTGCCGTCGCTGGGCAAGGCCCGGGACACCGCGCGGCGCGCCAGTTGCACCTCCAACCTCAAGCAGATCGGGGTCGCCCTGGCCGTGTACACCATGGACTACAACGACTACACTCCCCAGGCCATGAAAAACTGGGGCGCCCCCTACTGGATGGATTTGCTGGTGGCGACGCTTCCCCGCGGCAGCGTGCACCACGCCGGCAACACCTACAACGCCGTGTATTTTTGCCCGGGCGAAAGCAACCACCATGCAAGTCTGGTGGATTACGGCATGAATCTGCCCACCCTGGGCGACACCGATCATGGCGTTTATTATGACCCGGTGAGCATTGCCCGGGTGTCCAGCCCGTCGCGGCTGATCACCATCGGGGATTCGCGGGAAAGCAACGGGGCGGGCGGGCTGCAGGGGTCCTGGTACATCAACCGCGAGTATTTTCTGAGCGGCACCTTTGTGGCGGGCGGCGGCTGCATTCCTTTCTCCCAACGGCACGGCACCGGCATGAATTTCCTGTTCCTGGACGGGCATGCCGAGTATATCACCTTCACCCAGGCCACGGTCCCCGGCATCTTCTACAACCTGATGCATGTCAAGCAGGGGGAACTGCCGTACGACCGGTGATGGGTGCCCGGGAAGAGGCGTTGTCCGAACGGACATAACGGACAGACCAGACCAGTCCATTGGGGGGCTGTTTAGTCCCGGAGGGACTGCACAGAAAACAGCCAAAAGGGCCAAGACTGGATTATCCTGAGGCGGCAGCCTCCCCCGGAGTGCGGCGGCTTCGACGCCGCCCTGGTATGAATGACCGCTTACTGACGTGCGCGACCCGGATGGAAGGGGCTTGGGGAGCGGCCGTCGCAGCTGGCCAGTAGGAGGGTGGCGTGAGGACCCGCCGCACTCCACGGCGCCTGCCGGCGCGGGAAACAAACCGTTGAGTTTTGCCAAACTCCGGGAACAGGTCTGACCGTCCAACCGCCACCCGGGCAGAGGCCGGCGCCTCCCGCGCTAGCCGGGCAACGCCTTGACCAGGGCTTCGGCCAGGGACTGGACGGTGAACGGCTTGGAGACGTAGCCGTCCATCCCGGCGGCCAGGCAGCGTTCCGGGTCGCCGCGCATGGCGTGGGCGGTGACGGCAACGATGGGGACGCAGCAGCGGCCAAGTTCGCGTTCCAGTTGGCGGATCCGCCCGGTGGTCTCGTAGCCGTCCATTTCCGGCATCTGCACGTCCATCAAAATCAGGTCGGGGGCGGCCGTCCGGACCCGTTCCAAGGCCTGCATGCCGCGGTCGGCAAAGGTGGTCTCGCAATTCAACCGCCGCAGCAGCTTCTCGGCCACCTTTTGGTTGAACGGATTGTCTTCGACCACCAGCACCCGGGCCGGAGCCGGCCGGCGCAACAGGCGCGCCACGGCCTCGGAGGCTTCCGAAGCCGCCGCGGCGAGGGGGATGCCGGCGGGCGGCGCGGCGGCGTCGGCCACCGTGCCGAGCCGGATGACCACATGAAAGGCGCTGCCCGTTCCCAGCGTGCTTTCGACCCAGATCCGGCCCTGCATCAACTGCGCCAGCCGGACCGAAATGGCCAGCCCCAACCCGGTGCCCTCGTGGCGCTTGACCACCGAATCGCCGGCCTGGGTGAACGCCTCAAAAATGCTGTCCAGCTTGTCGGGGGGAATGCCCACCCCGGTGTCGCGCACCGTCAAATGGAGGTCAACCGTGCCGCCGGCCGTGCCGTCCACGCCGACCTCCACGGTGACCGCGCCATGGTCGGTGAACTTGATGGCGTTGCCAAGCAGGTTGACGAGGATCTGGCGGATGCGGTCCCAGTCCCCGAGCAGGCGGGCCGGCACCGCCTCGGCCACCTGCAGCCGCAACGCCACTCCCTTCTGCTGCGCCCGGATGGCCACCGTCTTGAGGGTGCCGTCCAGGCCGGGGCGCACCTCGAACGGCTGCGGATGCAGCTCGTACTTGCCCGCCTCGATCTTGGAATAATCCAGGATGTCATTGATCAGCGTCAGCAGGGCGCCGGCGGAGTGGCGGATGATGTCCAGGCATTCCCGCTGTTCCGGCGACAGGGCGGTGCCCTGCAGGAAGTCGGCCATGCCGATCACGCCGTTCATGGGGGTGCGGATCTCGTGGCTCATGGTGGCGAGGAATTCGCTCTTGGCCTGGTTGGCGGCGTCGGCCTGCTGCTTGGCCAAGACCAGCGCGTTTTCAACCCGCTGGCGTTCGGCGATCTCCGCCTTGAGATTTTGGTTGAGCACCTCCAATTCCGCATAGGCCTCCCGCAGCTCCCGGTTGGCGTGCTCCAGCTGCGAGCTTTTCTCGATCACCTCCTCGTAGGTGGAGAGCATCAGGTCCAGAATCTGCATGTGATTGGAGGTCATGCGATAGCGGCGGCCGCGGAAGAAGATGTCCAGCCCCACCTCGGTGGAGCGCACCCCGCGCAGGTCCTGGTTGGCCAGGATGTATTGGAGGCGCGACAGCAGCACCTCCTCCGAACAGGGTTTGGTGAGGAAGTTGTCGGCGCCGCATTCCAGGCCGTGGATGATGTCCTCGGGGGTGGACAGGTGGGTGAGCAGGATGACCACCAGGTCACGGGTGGCCGGCTCCTCCTTGATCTTCCGGCACAGCTCGTAGCCGTCCATGCCGGGCATGACCACGTCGCTGATGACCACCGCCGGCCGCCACCCGGCCAACAGGCGCAACGCCTCGGCGCCGTTGCCGGCCGTGCGCACCCCGTAGCCGTTTTGGGACAACGTATGCCCCAGCATGGCCGCCTGGGTCGGGCTGTCCTCGACAATCAAAATTTCCACCGTCTTACTGGCCGCCATAAGCGCCTCCATGCTGACTGCCGTCAGGCCGAAACCTTGTCCCATCCAAACTGCTTTTGGCACGCGGGACACAGGCTGTGGGAAACCGTGGCCGCGGAATGGTCGGTCAGATATTTCTCAAGGGGTTCCCACTGCCCGTTTTTGTCGTCGCGTATTTTCTTGCACCCGGCGCACATGGGGAGCAGGCCGCTCAGGGTGCGGATCTCCTCGTGGGCCTGGTCCAGATCCCGGTGCAGGGCTTCCATCTCGCGGTACTGGCGCACCACCTTGTCGTAAGTGGACAGCAGCAAGTCCAGGATCTGGATGCGGTCGGTCTGGATGTAATGGCGCTTGCCGGCGAAATAGACCTCGATCCCGACGCTGCTGCCGCCGCCGGACACCTTGCGCAGGCGGCGGTTGACCAGCACGTACTGGATCTGGGCCAGCAGGGCCTCCTCGTCATAGGGTTTCACAATGAAATTGTCGGCACCGGAATCCAGGCCGCGGACAATGTCCTCGACATCGGACAAGGTGGTCAGGAGAATGACCGGCACGCCCCGGGTGGCGGGGTCTTTCTTGATGCGGCGGCAGAGCGCGTAGCCATCCATCTCGGGCATGACAATATCGCTGACGACCATGGCCGGGCGCTGCCGGGCCAGATAGTCGCAGGCCTCCGGGCCGCCGAACACCATGTCGGCGGCGTATCCGTTACGCGTCAACAAGTTGTGCAGCATCGCGGCCTGGGTCCGGCTGTCATCGACCACCAGGATCCGTTCCTCGAGCCCCAGCAGGGGTTCGTGGAGCGGCGGCGACAAAGGAAGGATGGAGTTGTCCATAAGCTCCTAGGCGTTGGCGTTGCGGCAAGCATTGAGCAGGCGGATGATCTGGGCGGGGGCAAGAACATACTCGGCGGCCCCCAGGCGCACGGCTTCCCCGGGCATGCCGAACACCACCGAGGAGGCCTCGTCCTGGGCAACGGTCAGGCCGCCGCGGTTCCGGATGAGTCCGAGTTCGGCGGAACCGTCGCGGCCCATGCCGGTCAACAGGATGCCGGCGGCCCGCCTCCCCGTCGCGGCGACACTGCGGAAGAGGTAGCCGACCGAGGGGCGGATGTGATATTCGGGGGCGGCGTTGCTCATTCTTAACCGTCCCTGCGGGGTCAGGCCCAGGTGCCGGTTTTCGGGGGCCAGATAGACGATGCCGGGCACGGCCACCTCATTGTCCACGGCCAGGCGGACCGGTTTGCCGGTGGTTTTGGCCAGCCAGTCGGCCAGGCCGGCGACAAATCCGGACGCGATGTGCTGAACCACCAGGACCGGCCAGGGGAAACCGGGCGTCAATCCGGCCAAAAGAGTTTGCAGGACCACCGGCCCGCCAGTGGAGGCGCCGATGGCCACCACGTCCAGCGGCCGCCCCGCCTCCGCCGGGCCGGCCGGCAACGGCGACGGGGATGGTGGCGGCGGCGGGGATGAACGAAAATCGCGGCGGGTCACCAGTTTCACTTCGGCCAGCAGACGAACCTGACGGAGAAAACGGGCCTGCTCCTCCGTCACGGCCGTTCCGGCGTCCGCCAGCAAACCGGCCGGGTCGCGCACCAGCTCCAGCACGCCGGCCCCCATCGCTTCCATGACCCGGGGAGAATCGGCCGGCCCCCACTCATCCCCGAACAGGATCACCGGCGCTGGCGCCGTGGCCATGATCTGCCGGGTGGCCTGCACCCCGTCCAGGCCCGGGAGAAGCCGGCCGGCCATGACAATCACCGCGGGCCGCAGCTCCCGGGCCAGGGTGACGGCCATGGCCCCGTCCCTGGCCTCGCCGAGCACACGGCAACCGGCCAGGGTTTCCAGCAGGGCGCGCAACCGGGCCCGCACCATCGGGGACGGATCCACGACCAGCACGCCGAAAACCGTCGGATGTTCCGCCTGTCCGATCACAACAGCTCCTTGATCACCGACAACAGATTGCCCTGGTCAAAACTGCTCTTCACCAAATAGGCGTTGGCCCCCGCCTCGATGCCCCGTTCCTTGTCCTCGGCCGAATCCAGTGAGGTGACGAGGATGACCGGCAGTTCCGCCAGCCGGGGTTCGGCCCGGATGCGGCTGGTCAGGACAATCCCGTTCATGCGCGGCATGTCGACATCCGACACCACCAGCGAGAAACCGCCCTGGCGCAGCTGGGCCAGGGCCTCGGCGCCGTCCACCGCCACCGCCACCTCGTAGCCCGCCGTTTCCAGGACGTTTTTCAGCAGGATGCGGGAGGTGATGGAATCTTCGGCAACCATGATGCGCGCCGGGGGCGGGGGGCCGGCCAGCATCAACTCGCCAGGGAGTTCCGCGGCGGCGGCCGCGGTCCTTCCCCGCAGCAGGTCGGGCACGTTCACGATGGGCACCACCTCGCCATCGCCCAGGACGGCCGCCCCGGCGATGTGGCGGACCCGGAGCAGTTGCGGCCCCAGCCCCTTGGCCAGCAATTCCTGCTCGTGCAGGATGGCCTCCACCACAAAGGCGCCGCGGCGCGCGCCATCCTGCAACACCAGCAGATGCACCTGCGGAGCGGCGGCGAGCTCGGGGGGACGGCGCAATTCCAGCACCTCGCCCAAGGAGCGCACCGCCACCGGCTGCCCCTGGACCATCACCACCGGCTGATTCTCCACCCGCAAGATGGCCTCCCGCGGCACCCGCACCGCCCGCTCCACATGTCGGGTCGGGGCCGCCAGGGTCCGCCCCCCCGCCCGCACCAGGACGCCCCGGAACGTGGCCAAAGTCACCGGCAGATCCAGCACAAATTCCGTGCCGCCGGCCGCCCCGTCCAAGACTGCCGCGCTGCCGCCGACCTCCCGGACTTTCTCACGCACAATCGCCAGCCCAAGACCGCGCCCGGACAAGTCGGTGACCGCCGCACTGGTGGTGAATCCGGGGGAGAACATCAAGTCCCGCAGTTCCGCCGGGGCGGCCTGTTCCGCCCGGGCGGCATCCATCAGCCCCAGACGCACCGCCGCCTCCCGCAGGGGCGCCAACCGGATCCCGGCACCGTCATCCGCAACCCGGATGACCAACCGCCCCGCGTCCACCTGGGAAACGCGCAGCGAGACCCATCCGCGGGCCGGTTTGCCGGCCGCGCGCCGGATGTCCGGAGTTTCGATGCCATGGTCGACCGCATTGCGCAACAGGTGGATCAGGGGATCCTTAAGCGCCTGCAAGATCCGGCGGTCCGCCTCCAGCTCCATGCCTTCCTGCTGGAACTCCACCTCTTTGCCCAGGGTTCGGGCCAGGTCGCGCACCATCTTGGGCATGCCGCCAAACTCGGCGGCAAACGGCTCCAGGCGCAGGCTTTTGGCTTCCTCCAGCAACCGGTCCACCATGCGGTCCGTGGTCCGCGCGTCCTGCCGCGCGGCAGTCGCCAACCGTGCCAGGGACTGCCGATGATCCTCCCCAAGCGGCCCGCTGGCGGCGGAAGCATCGCCCCGCGGCACCGCCTCGGCCGCCTCCCGCAAATCCGCGGCCAGTTGCCGGACGGCCAGCTTGACCGCCACCAGATCTTCGGCCAAATGCAGGACGGCATCCAGCTTGCCGCGCGGAACCCGCAACGTCTCCGCCCCATGGCCGGCAACGGGTTCCGCCGGGACCGGCGATGCCTGATCCGGAGTTGGCCGGACTGGCTCCGGAGAAACCTGATCCGGCGGCGGCACCGGAACGGCGGCGGCGGCGAGATGCCGGTGATCAGCCGCCCCCCCCACGACCAGGCCGCGCAATTCCTGACGGACCCCGCGGGGGTCAACCGGCGCCCCCCCGGCCGGCGTCGCCAGGCAACTTTCAATCATGGAAAGGCCCCGGTGCAGGACATCCAGCATGGCCGGGTCGGGCAGCGCCGCCGCCTTTTCCAGGCGCGAGAACACCCCCTCCATCTCCTGGCACACTTCCTCCACCGGCTTCTGATTGACGGCCCGGGCCGCCCCTTTGAGGCTGTGGGCGGCCCGAAAAACCCGGCGCAACACCCCGACGCCGTCGTCCGGGGGCGCCTTTTCCAGCGCCAACAGGCCGTCGGCCATCGTCTGCACGTGCTCCGCCGCCTCCTCCCGGAAGGTAGCCAGCAACAGGGCAAGAAAATCAGCTTCGTTTCCCGGCATGCGGTGTCTGCTCCCGGCCACGGCCGTGGCGGTGTTAGACGTGATAACGTTCCGTAAGTTGCTGCAACCGGCATCCCAAGGTGTTGAGGCCGGCGGCGGCATTTTCGAGCTGAGTGGCACTGGCGGCGTTCTGCTGCCCCGCCTGACGAATCGTTTCCATGGCCAGGGTCACCTGATCCACCCCCACCATCTGCTGCTGGCTCGACAAGGCGATCTGGGTGGCAGCAGCGGCCCCATCCTCCACGTTGCGCAGCAGCAGCAGGATGGTCTGCCCCGAATCCCGCGCCTGCTTCACCCCCTGGTCCACGGTCTTGCTGCCGTGTTCGGTGGCCATCACCGCGCGGCCGGTGGATTTCTGAATGTCGTTCAGAATTGCCCGCACCTGGCCGGTGGCCTGCTTCGACTGTTCCGCCAGGTTCTTCACTTCCTGGGCCACCACGGCAAAACAGCGCCCCTGCTCGCCGGCCCGGGAGGCCTCGATGGCGGCGTTCACCGCCAGCACGCTGGACTGCTCGGCCAGCGCGTCGACGGTGGCGATGATCTGGCCGATCGCCTGGCTTTGTTCACTGAGGGTGACCATGGTCGTCGCCACCGTTGCCATCTCGTCCTTCAACCGCCCGGCCAGGCTGCCGGTCTCGTCCGCCGCCTTTTTGCCCGCCTGCGCCGCCTGCACCGAGACTTGCGCCCGCTCCGCCACCTGTTGCGATTTTTCCTGGGATACCCTGGCGGTCTGCTTTACCTCCTCGACCGTGGCCGTGGTTTCGTTGATCGAGGCCGCCGTTTCGGCGGCGGTGGCGGCGAGCTCGGAGGTGGAGGCAGCCACCTCGCTGGCGGAGGTGGCCAGCGCCGACACGGCCGCCTTAAGCTCCCCGATCTGCCCCCCCAGGCCGGCCCGCATCCGGCCCAAGGCATCCAGCAGCACCCCTGCCTCATCCTGGCGCGGCGTTGACGCCTCCCCGCTCCGCAAATCGCCGGACGCCATGGTCTCCGCCATCACCACCGCCGCGGCCAGCGGCCGGGTGATGTCACGGGCCATCCACCAGCCCAGGATCAGGGTCAAGGCCAGGCCGCCCAAACCAAGCCACATGCCGACTTCGGCGCCCTTTGACAAATTGCCACTCAAACTGTCAAACGACGCCGTGGTCACCTGTTCCACCGCACCATGCAACTCGTGCCCGCGTGCCTCCAAATCGGCCAATGCTTGCCGCCACTCCGTTTCCTTGCCCCGAACCCTGTCCACCTGCCCCTGGATCAAGTCGTCCAACGCCGTCACTAAGTCCGCCACCAAACGGCTCTGCGCCGCCTGTTGGTGCTCAAACAAGTCCCGAACCCGGCCATATCGCTGGCGTTCCCCCACATCGTGCGCCTGGGCCGTCGCCGTGTCCAGCAATTTCAAAACGGAGCCCAATCCCGCGACGCCGGCCGGGTCCGCGGCCAAACCGGCCAGCCGGTCGCGCACCCCCACCCGTTCACGGTACGCCGCGGCGTCGGCCGCCGGGGCACCGGCCAACCGGACGGTTTGTTCAAAGATCCCGGACAGTTGCGTCAGGCGTTCCCCGTTTTCCAGGCACGCCTCAAACAACGGCAATTCGTGCGATTCAAGCTGCCGCAACTCAACCTCTCCCTCGTGCCGTTCTTTCCAAACATTGGCAACCACCCCCGCCATGAAGAGGGCGGCCACCAGGACCAGCCCGATGATTTTGGTTCCGGTCTTGAAATGACACAACATGCCCAATCCTCCCAGATCGTTAACCTCCGCCCCCATCCTTGACGACCAGCCGTTCATCCGCCAGCAACGCCGCCGCATCCAGCACCACCGTGCCGTCCGGGAGCACCCCCGCCAGCCAGGCGCCGCTCCCGTGGAAGGCCGCCAAACCAGCCGGCGGCGGCGCCGGCAGCGCGACCGGCCGGAACACCCCGACCATCTCATCCGCCAAAATGCCGAACGCCATCCGCCCGTCCCCCAGCAGCACGGCCTTGTTGCGGTTGCTCAACCCCCGTTCCGGCAGGCCGAACAACCGTTGGATATCCAGCACCGAATAAATCTCCCCGCGGACATGAAGGAGGCCGACCACAAACGCCGGCGTCATGGGCACGGGGGTCAGCGCGGCCAAAGGCACCACCTCCCGCACCCAGCGGGTGCCGAGGGCATAAACTTCCCGGCCCAGGCGGAAAGCCAGCAGTTCTTCCACCGCCGCCGGCCCCGCGTCCGCCTCACGACGGGCCAGCCGCACGGCACGTTCCTGCAGCAGCCGCCGGCCGGCCGGATCTTCCGGCAACCAGTCGTCCCACGCCGCCAAGGTGCCCGTCTCCCTCATGTTGCCTGCTCCGTTCCCAACCACGATTGAACCATGTCACGCAAAGCTCCCGCCGTCAACCCATCGCAATCCGGGACCACCTCGTCCGGAGCCCGTTCCGCCAGGCGACGCAGGAGCCGCCGAAGCCAACGGCCGGCCTCCGCGGTGGCGCCGCGCCGTCGCGCCGAGGCCCCCAGGGCCAGCAAAGCGCGGGGGGAATCCGGCCGCAAGTACAACACCCGGTTGAAGGCCGCGCCGGCCTCCACGGCGCGGTTCAACCCCTCGTAAATGATCCCCGCCAGCAGATGGGCGTCCGGGTTCAGCTTGTCCGCCTCAACCGCCTGCAACACCAGCCGCAGGGCCGCCTCCAATTGGCCGGCGTCGGCCAGGGTCCAGGCGTGCGCCAGGGCGGATTCCCGAACCGGCGCCGGCGAAACCGGCAGGCTGGACACCGCTTCACCCGCCGGCCGGACAGCCGCTTCCGGCACCGCGGCGGCGGGTTCAGGGGGCCGGGGCAACGGGAACGGCCGCCCGGCCGTCACGCCACCCGCCTCCGGGAGCGGGGCGGCCGCCACCAGGGGCGATGCCGGCGGCGACCCCGGCAGCCAGGGTTCCCCGCCGGTGGCCTTGTCCGGCGGCGGAGCCCGGCGGAAGAGCAGGACGCCCGGAAGCAATTCCGCCGTCAACCCTTCCGCCGACACCCAGGCGCTTTCGGTGGCGCCCACCACCAGCCAGCCGCCGGGATTCAGCAGGTCCCGCAGCCGCCCCAGCACGACCTGGGCGGTTTCCGGGCGGAAATAAATCAGCACGTTGCGGCAATAGATGACATCGAACCCGTCCCCCGGCTGGGGAGGCAGCGGATCCATCAGATTGTGCTGCCGAAAGGTCACCAGACGCCGGATTTCCGGAGCAATCTCCCACCGCTCGCCGGCCAACGGCCGAAAATACCCGTCCCGCACCCACGCCGGGGTGTTGCGGAACGACCATTTCCGATAGATTCCCCGGACCGCCCTGGCCAGAAAACGGGGGTTCACGTCCGTGCCCATCACCGACACCCGTTCCGCGGCCTGCGCCCCCAGGCGCCGGGCCAGGAAGATCGCCACCGAATAGGGTTCTTCGCCCGTGCAGCATCCGGCACACCACACCCGTACCGGCCGGCGGCCGGACGCCGGCCCCGCCGCCGGAAAATTGTCAAAAATGCGCTCGGCCGCCTGCTGGAACCCCGGCATCTCCCGGAAGAAATACGTCTCGCCGACCGTAAGCTGGCCGACCAGGGCCTCCAACTGTTCCGGCGTTTCCCGCCCGTCCACAAAAAGATTGGCCACGGCGACGGCCGACGGCAGGCCGGTCTCCACGGCCACCGCCGCCAACGCCGCTTCCATCTGCGGGGCGCGCGCCGCGGTGTAATGCAGCCCCAGGCGCGCCTCCACCACAGCGTGGAACCGCACCATCCATTCGGACGGTGCCGCCACCGATGACGGCGCGGAGTGCGGACGCATGCCGGTCTGCCCTTCCTGTTGTCCTGCCGTTAATACGTCGCCAGACTGACGCTTGTCAGGCTGAAGGCTGAGAGAGATCCCGCAAGGCCGCCGTCAAGCGAGCATCGTCCGCCGCCGTCAGCAACCGCTCCAAATCCTGGATCAGCACCAAGCCGCCAGCCATGGCCGCCACTCCCGAAAAGTCCCCCGCCGCCAGTCCCGCCCCAAGATCCGGGGCCGGCTTGACCGCCTCGGCGCCGACCGCCCGCGCACCGTCAACCGCATCCACCCACAGCACCACCTCGCGACGGCCGGTCCACACGACGAGGAAGTGGTCCGATGCCGCCAGCCGCCGGGGCGGCAGTCCGAAACGGTGGCGCAAGTCGTAAAGCGGCAGGGCGTTGCCGGCCAGGTCCACAAACCCCCGCACCCCAGGCGGCGCCCCCGGCAGGGGCCGCGGTTCCACCGCCAGCACCACCCGGCGCACCAGGGAAACCGGCACGGCCAACGACAATTCGCCGACCCGGAACACCGTGTAGTCGCCACCTGCCATACCACCGCCCTTTCCCGCTTCCCAGCTCACGTTTCCCAGCTCACGCATCACGCATCACGTTTCACGGCTCGCCCCCCCGCCTCACTCCACCTTGTACGCACTGACCACTTTGCGCAACGTCACGGCCTGGCGGTCAAGATCCAGCGCCGCCTCTTCCACCTGGCGGGTGACCGTCTGGCTTTGGGCCGCACCATGATTGATGCTTGCCATGGCGGTGGCAATCTGCTCCACCCCGATCCGCTGCTGGTCGGCGCTGATGGCGATCTGCCGGGCCGCCGTCGCCACCTGCTGAACCCGCTCCCGGATGAGGCGGATCGCCTCCCCCGTCGCCAGCGCCAGCCCCACGCCCGCCTCGGTCCGCTGCGATCCCTGCTCGGTGACCAGCACCGCCTGGTTCGCCATTTTTTGGATCTCGCCCAAAATGCCGCCAATCTGCCGGGTGGCTTGGCGGGACTGTTCGGCCAGACTGCGCACTTCGCCGGCCACCACGGCAAAGCCGCGCCCCGCCTCTCCGGCCCGCACCGCCTCAATGGAGGCGTTGACGGCCAACACATTGGATTGGTCGGCCAAATCCGTGACGGCGGCAATGATCTCGCCGATCTGCTGGGTCTGTCCGCTCAACCGCAGAATGAGCTCGGCAATGTCGCGCACCTGTTTCTTGAGAACATCCATCGCGTCTTCCATTTCCTTGACGGAAACCAGGCCGCGTTCCGCCAGTTCCAAAGACCCGGCGGCCATCTCGGACACCAGCCGGATCCGGTCGGCGGCCTGGGCGGACGTCTGCTGGACTTCCGCCGCCGTCGCCGTCGTCTGCGCCACTGCGGCAGCCTGGGTGTCGGCCGTCGCCGCCTGTTCGCTGGTTGCCGCCGAGATCTGATGGGTGGCGGTGGTAATGTTGGCCGTGGCCTCATGCACCTGCAAGGTGATCCGGCGCAAGCCGTCCACCATCTGCCGGAACGCCCCGGCCAGCAAGCCCATCTCATCCGCCCCCTGGTAGGCGACGGGTTGGCGGAGGTCGCCTTGGGCCAACCGGCCGGCCGCCGCCACCAGCCCCCGGACGGGGGCCGTCAAAGCCCGGGCCAGCCACACAAACAGCAGCCCGGCGGCCAGGGCGACCACCACCCCCACCAGCCCCATGCCCCACAGCATCCGGCGCTGTCCGGCCTCCAACACCAGGCGGGACGCCGACATTTCATCCTCAAAGCAGCCGGCCACAATCACCCAGTCGCAGGGGGCATAATAGGCACCCCGCACAAACTTCATGCGGCTGCCGGCCTCGCCGGCAGTCTTCCAAGGATACCGCACCGTGGCCAGTTCGCCGGGATGGAGAAGGAGGCATTGGGAGATCAGCTCCTGAATGAACCGCCGGCCGTCGGCCGCCTGCAACTCCCAGACATTTTCACCGTCCCGCGTGCCGCCCGGCGAAAGAATGTACTGGCCCCGCTGCTCACCGGAACCGCCCAGCACGTAGGCATACCCGGTCTTGCCGATCCGGATCTTCCGGATGGCGTTGCGCAACGCCTCCCCCTGCTCCGGCCGGCTCCCCACGTAGAGCATGCCGATGACCTGCCCGGCCGCATCCCGCAACGGCTCATAGGCGGTGATGCTCCAGGAGTTCGCCACAAAGGCCCGCCCGCGGTAAGTCTCCCCCTTCAACACGCTGCTGATCACCGGGTTGGGCTTGCCATCCGGCATCAGGGCCGGAATGTAGGTGCCGATGGCCCGGCGCCCCTGGTTTTCCACGTTGGTGGCCACCCGGAGCATGTCGCCCGCCGGATTCATCCGTTGGAACAGGGTCGCCGTGCCCCCCACCAGCTGCTGGACGTCGTCAACCACCGCGGTCGCCACCGCCGGATCGGCATTTTGCCCCAGCCACTTGCCGCCCACCAGCAATTTGGGCAGCTGGACCGTCAGGGTTGCCTGGGTAAGCTGGTTTTGGGCCTCCGGCCAAGTGACCCGTTCCGGCGCGTTCACCACGCCGCCCGCGTCAGCCAAGATCCGGTGGGCAACCTTCAGGTTGTGGTCGATTTGCGCCTGCAGCGTCTCATTCTCCGCCTCAATGAGGTGGTACGCCCCCATCACGGTGCGGTCCAGGTCAGCCCGGACCAGGTCCTCCAGTTCCGCCTGCGCACGGGCCTGATACCGCGTGTTCTGCCAGATGACCAGCAGCAATAACACGGCCACCGTCGCCAGCACACACGCCACCCCGGAAACCGCGATCCTGACCTGTATCTTCATCGGACGTCCTCCCATGGCACGCTGATGCCATACGCAATCTATGTCCGGCTCAAAGGGAATACAATCGTCGGTTCGCCGGCGGCCACTCCTCCCTGTATAGTACCGGCATGCGTGCCCGTGCGGGACTGACACCGGGCCGGCGGCCGTCGATCAGCAACCACAACCTTTTGAGGTGCAAAGATGAGCACGATTTACGACATCCACGCCCGCGAAATCCTGGACTCCCGCGGCAACCCCACCATCGAAGTCGAAGTGGAACTGGAAGGCGGCACCACCGGCCGCGCCGCCGTCCCCTCCGGCGCCTCCACCGGCGAGAACGAAGCCCTGGAACTGCGTGACGGCGACAAAAAACGCTACCTCGGCAAGGGCGTCCTGAAGGCGGTCCAGAATGTCAACGAAAAAATCTGTCCCGAGCTTGAGGGGCTGAGCGTCTTCGACCAGGTCGGCATCGACAAGGCGATGATCGAAATGGACGGCACCCCCACCAAGTCCAAGCTCGGCGCCAACGCCATCCTCGGCGTCTCCCTGGCCTGCGCCCACGCCGCTGCCAACGAGCTCGGCCTGCCGCTCTTCCGCTATCTCGGCGGCGTCAACGCCAAGGTGCTGCCCGTGCCGATGATGAACATCATCAACGGCGGCGCCCATTCCGACGCCCCCATTGATTTCCAGGAGTTTATGATCCGCCCCGTCGGCCTGCCGACCTTCCGCGAAGGGCTGCGCGCCGGCTGCGAAGTCTTCCACGCCCTGAAAAAGGTCCTCCATGACCGCGGCCTCAGCACCGCCGTCGGCGACGAGGGCGGCTTCGCCCCCAACCTGAACGGCGTTGAGGACGCGTTGGACGTCATCGTGCAGGCCATCGGCAAGGCCGGATACAAGGCCGGCAGCCAGATCAAGATCGCCCTCGACGTGGCCTCCTCCGAGTTCTACGACCGCGAGAAGAAACTCTACGTCTTCAAGAAAGCCGCCAAGGCCGGCAAGAAGGCGGAGAGCAAGACCGCCGCCGAAATGGTCAAGTTCTACGAGAAGCTGCTCAAGAACTACCCCATTGACTCCATTGAGGACGGCATGTGCGAGTGCGACTGGGCCGGCTGGAAGCTGCTGACCAGCGCTGTCGGCGCCAAGTGCCAGCTGGTCGGCGACGACCTGTTCGTCACCAACGTCAAGTACCTGGAAAAGGGCATCAAGGAGAAGGCCGGCAACTCGATCCTGGTCAAGGTCAACCAGATCGGCTCGCTGACGGAGACCCTCGATGCCGTCGAGATGGCGCACCGCCACGGGATGACCGCCGTCCTCTCGCACCGTTCCGGCGAGACCGAGGACGCCACCATCGCCGACATCGCCGTCGCCACCAACTGCGGCCAGATCAAGACCGGCTCCGCCAGCCGCTCCGACCGCATGGCCAAGTACAACCAGCTGCTGCGCATCGAGGAGATGCTCGGCGACGACGCCGTCTACGGCTTCAAAAAGCTGGCCTGACCGTTGCCCGCCGCCTTGCGGACTCCGCACGCGGAGTTCGCAACCCTCATCGCGCCCGCCCCCTCCGGCGGGCGCGATTTTTTTTAAGAAAGGGGCTCGTGCCATATCGATATATCTCGAAATATGCCGATATATTTCGAAATAATCCGACTCGTTACCACATCACTCGAAAGGTGCTTCCCCATGGGCAGATTCGGTGGAACCGGGCGGCATTTCTGGCTGGATTCGTGGATACTGGCGAACATCGTGCAACTTGGAACGCAACGCTTCTGCGAACGTTTCCTGAACCGAACGAACGATCCTGCTGGACGGCAGTTTGACCAAATGACGCAAGCGGCCCGTTCCGGGTGCGCCAACAATGCCGAGGGCGCCTCCCGGACCGCCACCTCCAAAGAAACAGAGATGAAGCTGACAGATGTGGCCCGCGCGAGCTTGGCTGAACTTCAGGGCGACTACCTGAACTGGCTCCTAAAAAAAGAACAGGTTCCGTGGGAACAACGATCAACTGAAGCGCAGGCCGTGTTTTCGCTTCGCCTGGACCGGCCAACCTACGGCGAAGATGTGCTTCATGACGCCTGTACCCACATCCTGGCGCAAAAGCGCAAGTTCGCCCCGTGGCTGACCTCGGAGGATGATGTTGTCATGGCAAACGCCTTGCTGATCCTCATCGGCCGGGTCATCAACATGCTGAATCACCAAATGGAGTCGCAAGGGGAAAAGTTCGAGGAAGAAGGCGGTTTTCGGGAGAAGCTTTCGGTTATCCGCCATGAAGCCATGGCTAGACACGAACAGGCACCCGTGTGCCCGGAATGCGGAGCCGTCATGCGGAAACGCAAGGCGAAATCGGGAAAGAATATCGGCCAGGAATTCTGGGGATGCTCGACGTTTCCCAAATGTAATGGCGTGAGGAGCCTGTAACGGCCGGCCGGAACCAGCCTCCGGATGTCGGCATATCTCGAAACAGATCGAATTGTCACGACATAATCCGATTCCCCCAATAAATGGGCAAGCGCGCCCCCCCCGCATGACAGACCGGGGTAGGCCGGTTATAGTAAGTGGTTTTTATGCCGCACCCTGCCCCGCCAACCGAGGATTCCCCCGCCCCGCCGGCCTGGCGCCAGCCGTTGCGCCGGGCCGGGGTGTTGCTGGCGGCAGTGGCTGTCTGCCTGGTCGTGGTCTATGCCACGCCGTTGCGGGGGCACCTGCGGGAAGTGGAGAACATGCGGGCCTGGATGGGCAGTTTTGGCTCCTGGGCCCCCCTGACCATGACCGCCCTGATCGCCGGCTTGGTGGCCATCGGCGTGCCGCGGCTCGCCCTGTGCTTTCTCGCCGGTTTCGTCTTCGGTTTTTGGACCGGCCTGGCCGCGGTCACCCTGGGCACGCTGGCCGGCTATTACCTCACCTTCATCGCCGTCCGCTGGGGCGGCCGCGATCTCTCGCTCGACCATTGGAGCGCCTGCCGGCGCTTCTGCCGCCTGTTCGAGCGGGGCGGGATCGAATCGGTGCTGTTGCTGCGCCTGCTGCCCATCAGCGGCTTCTTCGTCAATCTCGGCCTGGCGGTGACCACCGTCCGGCAGCGCGACTTTCTCACGGGTACCCTCATCGGCAGCCTGCCGGAGGCCGTGCCGATGGTGCTGCTGGGAGCGGGTCTGCTGCATCCGAGCGCCGGCAAAACCGCCGCCCAAGCCCTGCTCGCCGTCGCCTTGCTCCTGGTGGCGGGCATCGGCGTCCATCTGTATACCCGGTTGTTCCGCGAGGACATGGCCGCCTGCGCCGAACCACCGGCATCCACCGGCTAGCACCGCCGGCGGCAATCATCGGCCTCATTTTTCAGCAGAACAACAACCAGACCAAGGAGATATATGAGCACGCTTCCCTTGAAATTCGGGGTCGTCGGCTGCGGCCGCGTCAGCAAAAACCACCTGCAGGCGCTCACCTCCGGGCGCATCCCGTCACAACTGGTGGCGGTGGCGGACATCGATGCGGCCAAGGCCCAGGCCAAGGGCACCGAGTACAAGGTGCCCTTCTACACCGACTACCATGAGATGATGCGGCAGCATCCGGAAATCGACGTGGTCAACATCATGACGCCGACCGGGTACCATGCCCGGCACGTCATCGACCTGGCCCAATACGGCAAGCACATCATCGTGGAAAAACCGATGGCCCTGCGAGTCGAGGACTGCGACGCCATGATGGCGGCCTGCAAGAAACACGGCGGCCGCCTGTTCGTGGTCAAGCAGAACCGCTTCAACCGCGCCGTGGTCGCCGCCCGCCAGGCCTTTGAGGCCGGCCGCTTCGGCAAAATGGTCATGGGCACGGTGCGCGTGCGCTGGCGGCGGACCCAGGAATATTATGAATCGGACAACTGGCACGGCACCTGGGAACTCGACGGCGGCGTGATGTCGCAGCAGGCCAGCCATCACCTGGACCTCCTGCAATGGTTCATGGGCCCCATTGAGAGCATGCAATGCATCAGCGCCACCCGGCTGATGGACATCGAGGTGGAAGACACCGCCGTCGCCACCTTCCGTT
The DNA here is from genome assembly GCA_041651315.1 of Lentisphaeria bacterium. Classification (GTDB taxonomy): domain Bacteria; phylum Verrucomicrobiota; class Lentisphaeria; order Oligosphaerales; family CAITYL01; genus CAITYL01. The sequence continues at coordinate 18,249 of JBAZJM010000055.1, forward strand.
TCACCTCCGGCGCCCTGGGCGCCTACGAGGCCACCGTGGCGGCGCGGCCGGAAGATTTGGAAGGCAGCCTGAGCCTGCTCGGCGAAAACGGCAGCGTCATCATCGGCGGCCATGCCGTCAACAAGCTCCAGTACTGGAAATTCAAGGACGCCCGGCCCGAGGATGAGGCGATCCAGCGCGAATTCTCCCAGGACGTCCCCAACGTCTACGGACACGGCCACACCCCGTATATCGGCCATGTCATCGAGGCGATCACCAACGGCACCCCCGGCCTGGTCGAAGGCCCCGAAGGCCGCAAGGACATCGCCATCCTGACCGCCCTCTACGAATCGGCGGCCTCCAACGGTGCCTACGTGCCGCCCGGCACGCCGATCGTCAACAGCCGCCTGGGCCGCGCCTGACCCTGCTGAACTGAACGTGCGCTTCGACGCGCCCCACCGCCTAGGGCACGGCACAACCGTGACGTTGAGTTTGGCAAGACTCACACGGGGGCGGTATTCCCGTCCCAGCGGGACGGGGCGGGAATAGGCAGGGGCTTCAGCCCCTGTGTTTTGCCCCCCCCGTTTCGCGTGCCATTAGGTACGCGGCGAATCGCGGCGTACCTACGGCACGCCATCGTTTCATTTTTCGGAACAGGGGCTGAAGCCCCTGCCTATTTTCATTCAGTCCCTACGGGACGAAGACGCCCCCCGTACTTATACCAAAGACCTGGGCACGGCGCAGCCGTGCCGGACTCCAACTGGCCAATCTCCATCGGGGGGCGTGCCCCGTGACCCGTGAGGCGTGAGGGGTCCCGGGCTCCGCTCCCGTTGCTTGCCGCGGTTGCAGGGGGGCACGGGTGGGCCGGTCGCGGGATTTTGGGCACAAAAAAACGCATCCCGGTTGGGGATGCGTTTTTTTATTGAAGTAAAAAGGGCTGGCAGCGTGCTACTCTCCCGCGCTCTTGAGCGCAGTACCATTGCCGCAGAGACCCTTAACGGCCGTGTTCGGGATGGGAACGGGTGTTACCTTCTCGCCAAGGCTGCCAGCCCACATTGAAACAGCAGAGGGAAGAGAGTTTGCGTTGACCGGCTCCGGAAGGGGACTTCCGAGGCGCGTGTTTATATGTTGTGTTTTTGTCAAATACCCTTCCGCACGCCCCGCTCCGTGAGGAGTGGAGTGTGGGGAAAAGGTGGTCAAGCCGAACGGATTATTAGTACCGGTCCGCTAAAACCCTTACGGGTCTTGCACACCCGGCCTATCAACATCGTCATCTACGATGATCCTTCAGGGAGACCTAGTCTTTGGGTTGGCTTGGCGCTTAGATGCTTTCAGCGCTTATCCTGTCGCGACATAGCTACCCGGCGCTGCGCCATGGCGGCACAACCGGAACACCAGAGGTC
>JBAZJM010000056.1:0-19554 GCA_041651315.1 Lentisphaeria bacterium
ACCCTCGACATTCAATATTCGACATTCAGCATTCAATATTTTCTTCCGGGCCCGGAACGTTAGTGACGGGGCCCAAAGGTTGCGGTCTCCCAAGAGCAGTGAACTCTTTTATTCCCCCCGCCCGATCCAACGCCTGAAATCAAAATTCCTATCAGGTGAACGGGTGGGGCGCGGCACGACGAGGGCTTATCCGAATGAACATGCCGGAATATATGCGGGTGCGGGCGTATCTCTATAACCTGATTGCCAAGTCGGATGGCAAGGCCATGCAGATCCCGTCGGAAAACGAATTGTGCCGCCTGTTCGACGTCAGCCGGATCACGATTCGCGGGGCGATCCGGGGGTTGGCCAAAGACAAGTACCTGATCGCCCGGCGGGGCATTGGCACCTTCATGAATCCGGACAAAGTCTGCCGGGGCGTCCGGAATATGCCAACGGTGGGAGTTCTCCTCGGTGATGGGCGCTGCGTGATCAATCCGCTTGAGCTGGCCATTGCCGATGGCATCTTTCAGAGCGGCATGAAATTTGAAATCATTTTTCTGCCGGATTCGGATTCTTCCGCGCGGCTGGTGGAAACCGTCAAAGCCGGGCTCGATGCGGTGATCTGGTTCCACGCCAGGCACGTTGCCGAGAACGGCAAATATCTGGACGCGCTTAGTGCCGCCGGCATCCCGTTGCTGGCCGTCGACAGGGACAGCCCGCTGTGCGACAAGGAGATCGATAGCGTGGTTTCGACCCCGGCACAGCGGGGAACACTCATGGCCGATTATCTATTTACCCGCGGTCATCGGAACCTGTTGTTCGTTCATAACAGCCCTCTCGTCAAACCCAAGGAAGTGTTCGGAAAAGAATCGCCTCACTACGCTTATTGCTTGCGCATGAGGGAATTGACAGGCGACGGCGAAGCGGAAACCGGGGTGGTTTCACTGCTTGAACTGGAAGAACGGTTGCGGAAAGACCCGGACTTTATCCATGGCTTCAGCGTGCTCTACTCGGTGGTCGGACTGGTTCCTTGTGTCATTGATGCCTTGGATCATGCGGGCATTGCCGTGCCGGCGCAACTTTCCTATCTGGTTTACGGCAAGGCCGACCCGTATTTCTTCCATGGCCGGCGTCCCGATTATGTCGATGATGAAACCGCGGTGCGCCGGGCTATTTTCGAGTGGCTTGAACTGCGCCTGCGCCGTAATGACCGCGCCGGTCGGTTTACGCGGCAGGTGATCATGGACATCGTGCCTGGTGAGACGGTCGGCCGCCGGTAAAAAGGCGTCGAGTAGATCGGGCTTTTAGCCCGGCGGGGACGTTTCCGCCGCGCTACGAGCACTCAGCTACAGCACACGCCGAATAATCCAGGGTAAGCCCGTCTCGGTGTCTTTTCTGGCTCATTGGCGCCGATTTTTCTCTTCGCCCCTTGACTTTGCCTGTATATGATGTACATTTAACTTGTATGTGATGTACTATTCCGCCGTTTGATCCAGCCCCAAAACACAGGAGAACCGCCATGCAAACCGACATCCGCCCGTTCCCACAAATCCAGCCTTCCAAGAAATCGCGTTGGGTTTGGTGCAGCCTAGCCGCCATGGTGTGTTCTTTGGCGGCACCGGGTAATGCAGCCATCATCACGTACAGCGCCTCGGCGCCGACCGCGAATATTGCCCAATCCCTCCCCACCATTAACCCTTATCCTCAAAATGTCCTTACCGCTGGCGTACCCGGCCATCAATTGGGATTTACCTTCACGGCGAGTTCGAACTATACGCTCGACAAGGTCACCCTGTTCCTTCAGAAGACCCAATTAACCTTTGCGTCCACCGACGTCGCCGCGATCACTGTCTTTACAATGACCGCCACCCAAACGGCCCCTGCCGACGGAACGTCTCCCCTGTCAACGGCCACGGATACCGGCCTGGCGCTTCCGGCGGCGATGAATCCGGCTAGGAGCATGGAAGGATATCTGACCTTTGACATCACGAATGTCGCCCTCGTCGTGGGCCAAAAGTACGGGGTTCTATTTAACATAACAAGCACCACCGGATACGCTAGCTTCCATTTGGCTGCTGACGGCGCGCCCGGAAACGCGTTTCGTGATGATGGCACTAGTTGGCTAAGATATACTGGTAACTTATCTTATTATTTGCAGTCTCCCGCTCCTGAACCCTCAGTCGGTTTGCTCCTTTTCCTGGGGGCCGCTCTGGTTGGGCGGCGATTCCGGTCGCGGCGTGGCAGAAAAGGGTGATTGCTCCGCTTGTGGAGATCGACTGACGCCAGGATCCACGGCGGTTGTTTTGACGTTGCCAATGGCATAACCCTCGGACAAAAAATGCCGTTGCCCCACTAAGTTCTGGCAATCTTGCCGCGTCCCGGCTCCGAACCGGTGAAGACGGCGGGGCCAAGCATGGAGGACGACCATGAGGATGCGGGACGCCGTCGTTTATGAAGGGCATCCGGGGAGCGTGGCATTTACGCTCATCGAATTGCTCGTCGTCATCACCATCATCGCCATCCTGGCGGCACTGTTGCTGCCGTCGCTGACCCAGGCGCGGGAACAAGCCAAAAGAATATCCTGCGCGTCGAATATGAGGCAGGTGGGCCAACTCCTCGTGATCTATACCGACGACAATAACGGTTACTGTCCGCACCACCCGAGTGGGATTCATGGCGGGATACGCGCCGTGGCCGGCGACGACACATTCATAGGAAGAAGCCCCAAAGGAATGTATATGTGCCCCAACCAGGGGCTTATCGCCGGATGCGACTTTTATGTGACCAACTATGCCCTCACCATGAATGGCCTCAGCGCCGATGGGCGTTACGGAGGAGCCGTTTACGCATGGGTTTCCAACGCCGACTGGAAGTCTCGCCGTTACACTGATCTGCCGCCGGACAGCGCGCTGGTCGCAGATGTCGGCGGCAGCGTCGGAATCAGCATAATGCCTTACGATTCCTCCGACGCCAGGTCCCCTCATCCTCCGGATGCGGGAGGCGGAACTTTTAATTACGCTTTCGGCACCCCGTTCACATTTCCGTCTAATGTGAACGGCCCCTTGGACTATGCCTTCTACAACCATCCCGGTTCTGCAAACCTGATTTTTGCCGATATGCACTACCAGAGCGTCACGAAAGGGACGCGTTTCGGCGACTGGGTCAACCCCAACTACTACTGGAGAATCCTGGAATGACGACGTTCATTCGAGTCAAGTTAATGGCAATTGTGTTCATAATTACAATCCTATGTATGGCGGTCCAGGGAGCCAGTATTCAGAGCCGCATTGACATCAGTGGGGTTAGGGCCGGCGCCAAGGCCAACCGGCCAGTAACCATCATCTTCCAGTCCAACGCATTACCGAAAATCACCGTTGTCGGTTTCGGCGACTCCATCACGCAAGCCGTAACCAGAATGCCGGACATCAATAAACGCTGGCTGAAAATTCTTGAGAAAAATCTGTCGACGGCTTTTCCCCAATACAGTTTCAACGTGATAAATTCCGGGATAGGAGGAAATTCCGCCAGGGAAGCAATGGCGCGTTTCGATAAAGATGTTTTGGCTTATAACCCGGATTATGTACTGCTGCAATTTGGCGGTAACAACAACGATCCTAAAAATCCGTCCCGACGCGTTCCGCCGGATGAATTCAACTCGCTGTTGAAAAAATTCAAAGATTCCCTTCCGTCGAAGACTCGGGTCATTGTCATCACGTTTCCCCCGGTAATCAAGGAAAAGCACATCTACTGGAAAACCCCGGAATATCGCGACTATATCGAACAATCGGTTGCAACCATGGGAGGGGAAAAATTCCGCGAATTGACCAGGAATTTCGCTGATGAAAACGGTTTTCCGCTTTATGACCTTGGTCGCGAACTTACTAACCGCGGCCGGATCGACGGCAGCGATAAATATACGCTGGATGACGGCGTTCATTTGACCGCGGCCGGCAACCAGGTTTTAGCCGATGGTATTTTCGACCTGATGAAGAACATGCTCCAGGTTAAGCCGCAACAATCAACGCCGTTGGTGGCCGGCAACTTGGTTTTCCGTTCGGATTTTGAAAATCCGGTTGGTCGCGCGAAATGGACGACCGCGTCTTTCGCGTCCTGGGTCAAGGACGGCCCCAATGGCCGCACGGTCCTGAAAATAAGCGTTCCCGGCGGTGAAAAAACGGGTCGTCATATGGTAAAGATACCACTTGACCTGTCCCGCTATCAGGGCCGGAAGCTGTGGCTGAAGTGCCGTGCCAAAGCGCTAAACGTCACCCAAGCGCCGCAACCGTACAATGGCGTCAAATATAGGCTGCATTACCAAACACCGTACAATAATTATGATCAGAACCAAAACAATGTATACGGCACTTTCGACTGGAAGGAACTCTCATTTGTCGCGTCTATTGACGAGGATGCGAAGAACGCGGAACTCTATCTCGGCCTTGAGATGAGCGCCGGCGAAGTGTGGTTTGACGACCTGCGAGTCGAGATGCTGAAAGACCATCCTCCGGTTTGCCGTCCGGCGCCAATGTTAAATCCGCCTGCCGTATTTAAGGGGCATGACTTGCCGCGGCTACGCGGCGCGATGTTGCCGAACTCGATCAAGGAGGAAGATCTTCGCGACTTAGCTAAAGGCTGGAATGCGAATCTGGTCCGCTATCAAATGACACAAAAGTGGGACGATCCCATCGCCCTGGATCCGATCAAGTACGATGCCTGGCTCGAAGAAAAAATGGCCGCGCTTGACCGACTGCTCAATTTTGCGCTCATTTACGGCTTCAAGGTCGTGATTGATCTGCACTCGCCGCCCGGCGGCCATTATGAAGACTCTAGCCTGCGCATGTTCTATGAAAAGCCGTATCAGGATCATTTCGTCAAGGTATGGGAGCGCATTTCCCGACGATATAAAGGACATCCCGCCATTTGGGGGTATGATCTGGTGAATGAACCCATAGAAATCCAACCGGCGCCGCTGGAACTGAACTACCATGCGACACAAACACGCGCGGCAAAGGCGATTCGCGCCATTGACCCGCAAACGCCGATCATTGTCGAAGTGCTGGAATGGGATTCGCCGCGCGGTTTTGCCGAAATGATGCCGGTTTTGGTGCCGAATGTCATTTATGAAGTACACATGTATGAGCCGGGCGTATTCACGCATCAGGGCGTTAACAACGAAGTGACCGGGATCGCCTATCCCGGCATGATACGTGGAAAAAGATACGATGCGGATAAGCTTAAAGCCATCCTCAAACCGGTACGCGATTTCCAACTGGCGTATAATGTGCACATCTATGTCGGCGAATTCAGCGCGGTACGCTGGGCGCCGGGAGCCGCTCAGTATCTCTCCGATGTTATAACTATCTTCGAATCATACGGCTGGGACTGGTCGTACCACGCTTTCCGGGAATGGCCGGGATGGAGCGTGGAACATGCCGATCAACCCGTGAATAAAAATCTTCATATTTCCGCGGCGACCACCGCGCGCAAGAAAGCGCTCCTCTCATGGTTCGCAAAAAACAGTAAGCCCGTGTATCACGATGCGGAAAAATGGATAAAGGATGTTCCAGCAGCCAACAAGGCTCCGGCTAAATAAAGGACATGCGAAATCAAATTACGGGCAATGGGGGGACGTAGGTAAACAACATATTATTATGCTATTTGTTATGACTATTTTATGTGCGTATAAATGCATTTGAGTGCGTTTTTTGACATAAAAAATGCGTTTAACGGTTTGCTCTGATGGTAGCCAGCCAGTGCCAGGCGTGCGGCGGCTGTTGCGCCGGGGCGGGTCACCGTGCCTGGTCGACGGAATATTAATTTCATGCCGATTTAGAGGACTTGGAGTATATGCTCGGCAGCATGCCCACCCCAGATGGTGCCATTGAAGTTATTATGGAACGCGGACATACGCCTGTAATCAAACTACCCAAAGGCTATAAATAAAACGTTAAGGGCAGGTGAATTGCGGAAGAGAACGCCATCCCAAAAATATGAAAAACAATGGAAACATAACCGGGCTAGGATATTGCAGTATGGATTATCTATGCATTATCCCGCACATTCCGGTCGATGACAAGGTTCAAGCCAGAGAGACGCTGGAACAGGGCGGGGGCCCGGCGGCGACCGCGATCTGTGCGGTGGCCAGACTTGGCGCAAAAACATCATTTATCAGTGCAGTCGGTGACGATTTCCGAGGTCAAGCGATTCTTAAGGCGTTGGCCAAGGAAGGCGTTGATTCCTCTAATGTCAAACTGCGGTTAGGTGCTGAATCTCCAGTGGCGTTTTGCTGGATCCAGGAAAATACCGGCAAACGGAGCATTGCCTGGAGCCATGGCAGTATCAAGCCGTTGTTGCCGGAAGAGGTTAATGTCGCAGTTATTCGCGATGCGGCGCTGCTGCATCTTGACGGACATCACACCGATGCCGCCATTCACGCGGCTAAAATTGCCCGTGATGCCGGAACGACGGTATCGCTGGATGCCGGATCCATGGTGCCGCGAATCGATGAACTGGTCGCCTTGGCGGATCTGGTGATTGCTTCGGAAAAATTCTCCGAACGTTTTACCGGTGACACTGATCCGGTGGTCGCAGTGAAAAAACTATTTACGAAGAATACCAAATTTGCGGTGGTAACGCTGGGTGATAAGGGTTGCATTGGTTTTGACGGCAAGCAGCTGTATCGCCAGGCGGCGCTTGCGGTGGACGTGGTGGACACGACCGGCGCCGGCGATGTTTTTCATGGCGCGTTCGCCTGTCAATATGTACGCGGTTGTAACTGGCAGGGTTGCATGAGATTTGCGTCTGCCGTGTCGGCTTTGAAATGTACTAAATTGGGTTGCCGTACCGGGATACCAACGCGAGCTGAAACCGAAAACTTTTTGCAGGAGCATAAATAACATGAGTAAGTTAAAAGTCGGGTATCTTTCCCTGGTTAAAGGCAGCTGGATCAATGACAAACTGGAAGTTCAGCGGCAACAGGCATTAAAAGACCTTGCAGTTCTGGATGTGGAACTGGTCGATTGCGGTCTGTTGATTCAGAGCGAAATCGAAGCAGAACAGGTTTTTTGGAAATTCGAAGAAGCCCGGGTCGATGTGATTCTGGCGCATTTTATTACTTTTTCTTTGGGGACGGTGGTGCCGGGGATGGCGGTAAAACTGCGTAAGCCGGTGATTTTCTGGAGCGAACCGGAACCTCCGATGGACGGTGGCAGGATTGCGGCCAACAGTTTCTGTGCCACGAATATGAATGCCCATGCGTTGTGGAAGATGGGACTCAAATATACGTTGGTTTACGGCCATGCCGACACTGCGATTCCGGAACTGAAACGGCAGCTGAAAGTGGTCGAATGCGTCAATCTGTTGAAACATGTCCGGATCGGTTCCTTGGGCGGGCGCGTTCCCGGCTTTTACACTTCCGACTTCAATGAACTGGCAATGCGCGAAAAGTTCGGCGCGGAAGCTGAAGGCATTACGTTGCTGGAACTGGTCAATGTCGCCGAGACGATCAAAGGCGAAGAGCTGGCGGAAGCCGTCACGCTGGTCAAAGGCAACAGCAAATGCTTCATTTCCGACGATGAGTTGAATAAAGGCGCGGCGTTGTTTGCCGCCTTTCAGAAACTTACAAAAAAATACCGGTTGGATGCCTGGACCGCCCGTTGCTGGCCGGAATTCAGTGATATTTTCGGGATCGGCGTCTGCCATATCCTCGGTTGTATGACCAATAGTGGCGTACCGACCGCCTGCGAAGGCGATATGTATGGTGCGCTGGCGATGCTTATGGTCAAGAATCTGAGCGGTTCCGATGCCTTCTTCTGTGATTTGATCTCCTTCAATCAGGGCGGTGATACTGGGGTGTTCTGGCATTGCGGCGCGGCGCCTCGTTCACTGTGCAAAGCCGGATGTGTTTCCGAATTACACAAACACTCGATCATCGGCGGCGGCGGCAAAAAAGGCATTGCGGTGGAATTTCCGCTAAAACCAGGCCCGGTAACGGTGATCCGTATCGGCGACACGCAGGATGGCACCGGCTATCGTCTGCTGTCCATCAGCGGTGACGGTTTGGATACCAAGCAGTTGCTGCATGGAACCCCGTTGACCGTTCGTTTTAACCGTCCGGCTAACGAGCTGGTGGAAAAGCTGGTAGACAGCGGGTTCGAACATCATTACGTGCTGTGTCATGGCGACATCAGAGCCGAATTGCGTCAGTTCGCCAAATTGCTTGATCTGGAACTCATCGAACTTTAAGGGTGAAAAAATGAAATATCTGAAACATTATCAGTCAAAAAACGGTTTTACCCAAATATTAACCATCGGCGATTGCGACCTCAAACTGACCGAATTCGGGATTATCAATCTCAATCAAGGGCAGGAGTTTGCCGCCAAAACCGGTAAGAGTGAAGTCGCGTTGATCGTCCTCGGCGGCAAATGCGCGGTTGCCGGCGATGGTTTTTATTTTAAAAATGTCGGCGAACGCAAAGACGTTTTTTCCGGTAAGCCGCATACCGTTTATATCCCCTGCGGCAAAAGCTATACCATTAACGCGGTAACCAAGGTGGAAATCGCCTGGACCACATCGCCATCCGATTTTAATACCGACGCCTATCTGATTACGCCGGAACAGGTCAAGGAAGCCCATATCGGTAAGGAAAATTATCAGCGCGACGCCGTTCTGATGCTAACGGATGCATTTGCGTCAAAACATCTCTTCATCGGCGAAGCCTATGTGCCATCCGGCAATCATGCGAGCTATCCGCCACACCGCCACGATTTTGACAATCTGCCGTTGGAAGTGGATATGGAAGAGCTCTATTTCTTCCGTTTCAACCCGGAGCAGGGCTACGGCATTCAGAGAATTTATACTGATGACCGCAGCATCGATTACACCTGCACGGTGGAGCAGAATGATACCACGGTGATTCCGCGCGGTTATCATCCGGTGATCAATGCCCCCGGTTATACTATGTATTATCTGTGGATTATGGCAGGAACCAACCATCGTAAATTTTTGTCGGTCATCGACCCGACACATAAATGGATTACAGGGAAATAAAAATGGGGAAAGACCTGTTACTTGGCATCGATTTCGGCACCGGCGGGTGTAAGATCACCTTGATCGACACCGCCGGGAATATTCTTGCCAGTCGTTCCGGTGAATACCCCTCCGACCATCCGCAACCCGGTTGGGGCGAACAAAACCCCGCCGACTGGTATGCTGTTTTATGTCGTCTGTTGCGTGAGCTTAATCCGGCGCAATATGGCCGGATCATGGCGCTAGCGCTGGATAGTTATACGCACGGCGCGGTATTGCTGGATGAAAATATGCAGGTCATCCGCCCCACGATCATCTGGACTGATCAACGTAGCGTCAAGGAATGCGTCTGGCTAAAGGCCAATTATTTTGGCCTAATTTTTAACACGGCTTATCAGGCACCGACACCGACCTGGACGTTGCCGCAGATGCTTTGGGTGAAAAATAACGAGCCGGAAAATTTCGCCCGCATCAGACATATTTCATTTGTCAAAGATTATATCCGTTATCTCTTGACCGGTGAACTGGCTTGCGATTGCATCGAATCTCAGGGTACGCTGTTCTGGGATATGAAGCAGCATTGCTGGAGCAAAGAGCTTTGCGTCTTGGCCGGAATTCCGCTTGAGGCTTTGCCGGTGATAAAAAATCCTACCGATTATGCCGGAAAGATCACTGCGAAGGCGGCGGCAGAAACCACGCTGCCGGAAGGCATCGTCGTAATCATTGGCTCAAGTGATTCTGCCATAGAAGATTACGCAGCAGGGGCGATTGCTCCTGGGCAGTGCATTCTCAAGCTGGCGACGGCTGGTAATGTCAACGTGATGACCGCGAATGCCAACCCGCATCCAGAAACGTTGACCTATTCGCATGTGGTTCCGGGAATGTGGTACACGGTTACGGCGACCAATGCGGCGGCGATCTGCCAGCGCTGGTTTCGCGATTTGTTTTGCGGCACGGAAAAAATCGAGGCGGAAACATTGGGCGTCAATGTTTACGACTACCTTGATCAGCTGGCGGAAAATTCTCCAGCCGGGGCCAACGGGGTGTTTTTTCATCCTTATCTGATGGGTGAGCGTTCGCCGTATTGGGATCCGAATCTGCGCGGTAGTTTTACCGGCATGAGTATGGGAACGGCCAAGGGCGATTTGTCTCGGGCGTTGCTTGAAGGCGTGGCGTTTTCGCTGAAAGACTGTTACCGCACCATTGAGAAAATGGGTTTGATAACCCAGGAATCAATTTTGATTGGCGGCGGGGCGAAAAGCCGGATCTGGAGCCGGATCGTCTGTGACGTATTCAATACGCCGGTGACTTGTCCGACCGGATGCGACGCCTCGTTCGGCAGTGCGTTACTGGCGGGCGTAGGAATTGGGGTTTTTGCTGATGAAGTCAGCGCGGTTAAACAGTGTCTCAAGCTCGACCGCACATTGTCTCCGATTAAGGAGAATGCGCGGTTTTATGCCGAACGGTTTGAACAGTATCGTGCTATACATGATGTCCTGTGCAATGTGTATCGTGATTTAAATAAATGAGAGGATAAAAAAATGGCCAGAATCGCTTTGATTGGTGCGGGCGGGGTGATCTTTGCCCAGAATTTCATCAAGGATATTTTAATCAGCAACGCTTTGCGCGACAGTGAAATCGTCCTGATGGACATGGATGCTGCCAGGTTGGCTAATTCCGTGACTTTCGCGCAAAAGATCGGCGAAAAACTTGGCGTCATGCCGAAGCTTTCCTCGACCACCGATTTGTGGCAGGCAGTGAAAAACGCTGGCCATGTAATTACGCTGTTCCGGGCGGGAACGCTTGAGCATCAGCGGATCGAGCAGAACATTCCGCGTAAGTACGGTGTGGATCAAGTCGTTGGCGACACTATGGGGCCGGGCGGGGTATTCCGTGGACTGCGGACCTTGAAAGCGTTGTTTGACGTCCTCGACGCAATGGAAACGGAATGTCCGGGCGCATATCTGTTGAATTACGTTAACCCGATGTCGCTTAATACGATTGCGTTGAGTCGCCGGGCCAAAACGGTCAAGGTAATTGGTCTCTGCCACAGCATTCCTCATACCGCCGGCGAGTTGGCCAAATACATCGGCGTGGAAAAGAAAGCGATCCGATATCTGGTGGCCGGGGTTAATCATCAGGCCTTTTTCCTGAAATTTGAAGTCGACGGCAAGGATGCCTATCCGCGTTTGCGAGAAGCGATGACCAAGCCGGAGATATACAATCGAGACAAAGTACGCTTCGAATGGTTCCGTCATTTCGGATTTTTTCCGACCGAATCCAGCGGACATGGTAGCGAATACGTTCCCTATATCCGCAAACGGAAAGACTTGATCGATAAATTTTGTCGTGTTGATTATCCGGATACTTCTGATGGCATCGACTGGGGGTGCATGAGCGCGGGCCGTTCCGGTGCATCACTGGAAATCTGTGCCGGACTGCAGGTTCGCAACGAGAAAGAGACTGCCGCACTATTGCATGGTACCAAGGAATTTGACCTCAAGCCAAGTGGCGAATATGCCGTACAGATTATCAATGCCATTGAAACCAATGTGCCGTTGTCGGCTAATCTCAATGTAATGAATCATGGACTGATAGCCACTCTGCCGCCGGAATGTTGCGTCGAAGTGCCGTGCCTGGTTGACGGCGGCGGTATTGTTCCCGGCCGGATTGAAAATTATCCGGAACAGCTTGCCGGGCTCAATCGCGGCATGATCAGCATGCAGATGATGGGAGCGGAAGGCGCGGTGGAAGGCAGTCGGAGAAAAATTTTCCATGCCGTCGCACTTGATCCACTCACTGCGGCGGTATGTTCGTTGGACGAGATCCAGTCGATGACCGATGAGTTGTTCGCCGCCTTACGCGACCAGCTCGATCCCCGGTTTTTTAATTAAAAATTGACAAAAAACCAAAAAGTGATATGGGTGAAAATTATCCCATATCCCCTAAACCTTATAATCGGAGAAAAGAAATGTCTTTAAATCAAGAGAATTACTTATTGTCAATGCTGCACAGTGAACTGGCCGATGCCGTTGGCCAGGAATTTGTTTCCTGTAATGTGGCGGATCAACTCGGGCACTCGATCGACTATTACTGGATCCCGGAAATGTGGCATGCCCGCGGCCGGGAAAACCCCAAGCCGGAATTTATCGTTCATCCCGGTTCGGCGGCGGAAGTTGCCAAAGTGATGAAGATCGCTAATCAGTATAATATTCCGGTCACTCCGTGGGGTGGCGGCTCCGGCTCTCAGGGCGGCGCACTGCCGATTTACGGCGGTATCATCCTAGATACCAAACGGATGAATAAAGTTATCACGGTCGATTCCGAAACCCTTACTGTTACTGCCGAAACCGGGATCAATGCCCAGCATCTTGAATGGGTGGTGGAAAAGCACGGCTTTTCGACTATGCATTTCCCGGCTTCTATCGCCTGCGCCACCTTGGGCGGTTTCCTGGCCCATCGCGGCACCGGGGTGCTGTCTACCAAATACGGCAAGATCGAAGATATGGTGATGTCGGTCGAAGTTGTTACTCCGGCCGGTGAAATCATCAATACGCTGCCGGTGCCGCGCCATGCTTCCGGTCCCGATTTGACCATGCTCTATCTGGGCAGTGAAGGTACGCTTGGGGTAATTACCAAAGTCACGATGAAAATCCATCCGATTCCGGAAAGCCGTAAATTCCATGCTTTCCTGTTCAAGAATATGCATGAAGCGATGACTGCCGGCGCTAACATCATGCGCAGTCGTCTGCATCCTTGCGTGATCCGCCTTTACGACGAACCAGAAACCGCCAAATTGATCAAGCGGGTGCTGGGTATTGACAAGCAAGGCGCGTATCTGGTTTTCGGTTTTGACGGTCTGGAAAAGATCGTCGACCTGGAAATGGAAGAAGCATGCAATATCTGCTGTAAACAGGCTCATGAAGACTTGGGTACGGAAATGGGGCAGACGTGGTGGGATCACCGCTATAAGTTTTTCTATCCGCCGTTCATGTTCCATCTGCCACAGGCGTTCGGTACGCTTGATACCGTAGCGACTTTCGCCAATATTGAAAAAGTCTATTGGGCAATGAAAAATGCGGTTACTGAAAACTTCCCAGAAGCGACGTTTATCGGTCACTTTTCGCATTGGTACGAATGGGGTTGCATGCTCTATGCTCGTTTTATCGTGGAAAATCCGCCGCAGGATCCGCAGGAAGCCACTCTTTATTACAATAAGATATGGGATCTGGCGATTCGCGCGGCAATCAAAGAAGGCGGCGTGATCAACGAACATCATGGTGTCGGACTAAAATTGGGACGTCTGATGAAAGAGCTTTACGGTCCAACATTTAGCATCCTCACTGGCATCAAGGAAACGCTCGACCCCAATAACATCATGAATCCAGGCAAAATGGGATTCCCCGGTAGATAGTTATAATTAAAAAGACTAAGGATAATATTATGAATATTGATCAATTCAATGATACGATTAATGCATGTCGTTTCTGCTTCATGTGCCGCCATTTATCGCCGGTTGGCAACGTTACTTTTCGTGAATCGGACACCCCTCGCGGCCGGGCTCTGCTGGCCAATAAACTGCAACAGAACCTGAAAGATTTGCATCCGGATTTCATCGATGCCTTTTTCCGTGCCGAATTATCTGCTGCCAATCGTTTTCATTGCGTCAGTCATTACGATGAAAATGGCCTGATCCTGGCTGCCCGCCGCGATATCGTCGAAGCCGGGCTGGCGCCGGAAAATGTCAAAAAATTGGCGGCGGAATTGCAAAACGTTGATTTTAAAATCGAAGGTTCCGGCAACACGCTTTATTATGTTGACCTCTACAACAATAAAGCGGATGCGCCGAAGGAGTGCAAAGTAATTTCCGGTGGCGACACTGGTAAAGCCTTGGAAGTGTTAGGCTTTGTGAAGGAATCAGCGGCGGTTATGGGGAAGTTTAAGAAAGCGGTTGAAGCTTCCGGCTGCAAGACTTTAGTCACGTCATGCCCGGCCAGCTACGACATGCTGAAAAAACGTCTTGACGGCGTAAAGGTTCTGCATAGTTCGGAATTCGTTGAAGGCAAACGCGGTTCCGGAACGGTTTATTACCTGGATAGCGATTATCTGAAAAACTACAATGATAATATGCATGCTCCGCGTGAATTACTGAAAAAACTTGGCTATACGCTAAAGCAGTTTGGCACCAACAATGAAGAATCCTATTCTGCCGGCGAAGGCGCGGTGATTTATGATAAGCTCAATCCGGAACTGGTGGCCAGACTATGCGCCCATATTGTGGAATTGTCGGACAATTTTGCAAATGATGTTTTGGTGACGGCTTCTCCGTATACTAGATCGGTATTGAACAAGTATGCTCCGCAACTGAAAGTTTTGTTGCTGGATCAAATTGCAAGTAAGGGGATCTGATAATGGCATTGGTAAATTTCAATGAGATATTGCCGCAGGCCCGTAGGGCCGGACGCGCCGTCGGTGCGTTCAATATCGCTAATTACGAAACCGCCAAAGCGGTGATGGTCGCCGCGGAAGCGGAAAAACAACCGGTGATCCTACAAGTATATCAGCGTTTGATGGCCGATCCGTATATTGCCGCACTGACGGCAATGATGAGGAACATGGCGGAAAAAGCCTCGGTTCCGGTCGCGGTACATCTGGATCATGGCGCGTCATTCGATCAGGTAAAACTGGCGATTGACTGTGGTTTCACTTCGGTGATGTTCGACGGTTCACAATTGCCGCTTGCGGAAAATCTTGAGCAGACTGCCGCCGCCGCAGCTTACGCTCATAAGTATGGCGTAACCATCGAAGGTGAAATTGGTCATGTACCGGCGAACGGGACTGACGGCGTGAAAAACATCCCGTTGTCAACCCCGGAAGAAGCGGCCGAGTTCGCCCAAAAAACCGGTGTTGATGCGCTGGCGGTATCGATCGGTACTGCCCATGGTTACTACAAGGAAGAACCGAAAATCGCGGTCGAACTTACCGGGGAAATCAATGCGTTGGTTGGTATCCCGCTGGTTTTGCACGGCGGTTCGGGTACGCCGCACGATAAAGTCAAAGCCATAATTAAAAACGGTTTTGCCAAGGTCAATATTGCTACCGAGTTTCAGCATACGTTTCAGTTGCGGTTGCAGGAAGAATTGCAACTCCTCGACGGTAAATTTCTGCCGCTGGATAAGCTGATGCAGTCGCCGATGAATGATGCCGTGGTGCATTTACGCAAGCTGATCAGGATGTTTGCTCACGCATGATCTGATCTAGGGCTGGCGATGTCCGGACGGAAGCGTTCAAGGTATGGAACGCGGGCGCTGGCCCCGGCTCTCGGGTGTCTGAAAGAGGGCGGTCGTGAGCCAAACGAAAGGCAGTTCCGCCGCCACTGGAGTTTGGCACAACTGCGGGGCACACTGGGGACGTAGCTACGCATTAATTTGTTATTCAATATGTAGCATCGTTTTTTGGCGCTAATAAGGCGGTTATAATGATTTTTACCCACCCAAAATGCGTTTAAGGATTTACCCTTGCCATCGGACTTTCCCGCTTTTTCCGGTTCCCGGCGCGTGACTTCGCCGCCCCCAGGTTTGATAGTAACAAAACAGAACAGAACACACCAGTTAGGACGGAGAATTTTTCCCCATGGATATTCAGCGGCTTGCGGATTTGCAACTCGAAAGGACGGCGGCCAGAAAGGCGAAACTGACGGACTTTTATGACCCTTCCGGCTCGACACGCTTCCTCATCATGCAGACCGGCCCCTGCCTTCGTTGCGACGAGTGCAACAGCGTCAAGCAGGTGGTCGAGAACAACCTGCGCCAGTTAGCGGGCGACTTGGCCGTCACCTGGACCGACGAGCTGCCTTACCTCGAACCCTGGCTGGGAACGGGCGTCTATGCGAACGCCTTTGGCTGCGAATACGTCTGGCGCGAGGGCGCTGCCCCCCATGTCCACTACAAGTACATGAAGATCGACGAGCTCAGGAACGTGGCCAAGCCCGATTGGCGCAACAGCCCCCTGCTCCTGATGGTCCTCGACGCGATAGACGCCCTGAAGGAGGCTGGCGCCGACTCATTCCCGATAGCACTGACCGACACGCAGTCGGCCTTCGACACGGCCACCCTGATCCTCGACGCCGTCGAATTCTTCGCCTCCTGCCACGAGGAGGCGGAGCTCGCAGCCCACTTCATGAACCGGATCAACGAGCTTGTCGCGGAATTCTCCGCGGAGCAGCTTCGCCGCATCGGGCCGGCGCTGGCCGCGCGGCCGGGGCATATCATGCCGAGCTTCGCCGGTGGTCCGGGCATCGCGGTTTCCGACGACAATCTGGCGGTCGCCTCCCCGCACATCAACGAAACGTTCTCGCTCCCCTGCAACAAGCGTCTGGCCGGGCTCTTCGGCGGCGTGGCAATCCATTCCTGCGGCCCTTGGCATCATACCATGCGGAAGGCGTTTGAGGAAGGCGGCGCACTGATGGTCGACTGCGCCCTTCACAAGAGCTGCGATCCGTGCCCGAACCAGCCTGCCGCCGTCCGCGACGCCCTCAAGGGCCTCAAAAAACCCATCCTCAAGATTCGGCTTGGCGGCTCTCTTGAGGAGATCGAGGCGCTTGTCGAGGAGGTCTTCGACCCCTCCCTCAAGCTTGTCGTCCACATCCCGCTCGTCAAGGACGACGAGGAACGCCGCTACAAGCGTCTTCAGGGGCGCCTGGAAAAGCTCTACGCCCATTGACAGCGCGTCCCTGGACGGCTAGCTTCCTCCCTTTAACAGAGGGCCATAAGCACTGGATATCCGCAAAACGGGCGTCCCGGCTCACCATTGCGGGGCGTCCTCTCCGTCCTCCCTATCCTCATGTGCGGGCTTGTCCTCAAGGTCTTCGCACCGCCGCCCGCCCAAACGGCCCCCCACGTCACCGCCGAGGACAGAGAGGACCCTTGGCCCCGATCCCAAAACCAAACCCGAGGACGTTGAGGACAGCAAGGACGCGGCGGCTATCCCAATTCGCCCGTCCCCAACTGCCCGCGCGGTTCCATTGTGACAAGTCGGGACGGCTTGTGACATTCCCGCTTGGTTGCTATAGTAATTATGAATACGGAGACAGGAGAACGCCGCTGGACGGGGTTCAAGGCCGCGCGAAAGTGAAGGCGTTCTTGGCCGGACATGAGATCCGCCGTGGCTCCGTGCAGGACGACCGGTGCCGCCGCCAGAGCGAATGATCCGGGACGGGCCTGGGATATAAACGAACCGGTATGAGTACAATCTTCGGTGCGTGGGGCGTTTACGATTTTCTCCTGATCGCAGTCGTGTCCTTGATGGCGGGCGGTGTCGCGTATGTGACGTCGCCGCGCTGGAAGGCGTTCCTGTCGCTGTTGCCGCTGCCCAGCACGCTGGCCGTGCTGGCGCTGGGCCAGCCGGTTGACGTCTCGTTTCTGCTCGGCTTGTTGCTGACCGCGCTGTTTTATTACCTGGCGTTTGCCCTGCACCACAAGGGCGGCCTGCCGATTGTGCCGGCCATTGCGGTGGCCGCGGTGGCATACGGTTTGGCCGGCATGGCCGTGCTGCCCGTCCTGCCGAACTCGCCGAAGATGTTTTTGGTCGTTTTTGGGTTTCTGATCTTCCTGGGGGTCATCCTGGGCCGCTCCCTGCAACACGTCAAGGAGGAGGGGTACCGGACATCGCTGCCGCCCTATGTGAAGTTGCCGCTGGTGATGGCCATCGTGTTTCTGCTGGTGAACATGAAGCATCTGCTGCTGGGGTTCATGGTCACCTTTCCCATGGTCGGCGTTGCCGGGGCCTATGAGATGCGCCGCTGTCCCAGGACGCTGTTTGCCCAGTTGCCGCAGATGTTTTTCGCCGTCGGCTCATTGATGACGGTGTGTTTCCTGGCGCAGCCGGTCATCGGGCTTGAAGGCGGGCTGGTGCTCGGCTGGGGCGCGTACCTGGCCGTGCTGTTGTGCCTGCGCAAGGACGCCGTCCTGCGGCACGCCACCCAGTTGTGGCGGGAACTGCCCCTGAAATGGGGCTGGGCCAAGTCCGTTGTCGTCCGCCGTCCGGGGCGGTGAGCGTTTGCCACGGTGCACTCCGCGCAAGCAGTTCTGTACGCTTTAGAGTGCGGCATGGAATGTCGCCTTGGTTTGGCGCCGCCCGGTTCCGGGCGGCCGGGTGACGTTGCGTGAAGCACGGCCTTGCGGAATGTCTGGACAGGCACGATTGCCTGTCTCACGGTCTTTCATCCAACCGGGTGGGTCGGCCGCCGAACCGTAAAAAGTGACTGATTTATACTAAAAACATGATAAGTATTTGACGCTTTCCCACTCTATACTGCATGGTTAAGCAACTGCTTGTGCGTCACGGGCGGTGCCGGATTCACTTCATTCCCAACGTTCATCCGGCCCGGCCAGAACCCCCGCGTGTTCTGCCGTCGGGCCATGCTTCGTTATATACTGCGTTAAGTTCGTCTTTTATCTTTCCTGTAGGAACGTGGTTGCACCACATTGTGCGACTCTGCCGTGAAGGCGCGTCACACACGGGCGACACGCCCGTGCCTACAGAACTGCCCGTAAATTAAAACTTTAACCCTAACGAGTATAATGTTGATTTATGTCACAGTTTGAGTTCGACATCAAAGGATTCGGCGCCGTGGGCGATGGCGTGGCGGATGACACCGCCGCCATCCAGGCCGCCCTTGACGCCGGCGCGGAACAGGGCGGCGGCCGGGTGGTCGTGCCGGCGGGCCGCTACGCCTGCGGGACGCTGTTTCTGCGGGACAATCTGGAACTGTATTTGGCGGCGGGCGCTTTGCTCAAGGCCGCCCCGCACGCCCGGTACAATGCACCGGAGTGCTTTCCCGAGAACCTGGCCACCGTCTGCGGTTTTGAGCGGGCCGACGGCCGGCACCTGATCGTCGCTTACCAATGCCGGAACGTCGCCATCCGCGGCGCGGGGGGCATTGACGGCGCCTTTGCGGAGATGGCCTACCACGGCGCCCCTATTTGGAGCCGGCCGGAAACGCGCCCGTCGCAGATGCTCTTTTTCTGCCGCTGCGAAGATGTCGAGGTGTCCGGCATCACCCTGCAAAACGCCTGTTACTGGTCGCTGTTCCTCTTCGGCTGCCGGCGGGCCGTGGTCGCGGGGCTGCACGTCAGCACCGACCCCCGCGGCTGGTGCTGCGACGGCATCGACATCGATTCCTGCCAGGAGGTCACCGTCCGCGACTGCGTGGTGGAAACCGAAGACGACTGCCTCACCCTGCGGTGCGACAACCGGCGGCTGCCGGCCGGCTGCGACTGCCGGGAGATCACGGTCCGGGACTGCACCCTGACCAGCGCCCATGCCAATGCGGTCCGGGTCGGGGTCGGGGACGGCGTCATCCGCGGCGCGCGTTTCGAGCGCCTCACCGCCCGCGGCGGGTGCGGGTTCAATGTGTGCGGGCGCTACCTGCCGACCCAGGCGGGGACGGAAATCGCCGACCTGGTGTTCGCGCACTCCACGATCACGGCGGCGATCCCGTTTTTCGTCACCTGCGGCTACGGCTCCCGGCGGGCGGTGGGCGG
>JBAZJM010000057.1:0-19418 GCA_041651315.1 Lentisphaeria bacterium
CTTCATTCTCGCAAACCTGGGGCGTTGCCCCAGGCTATTATAAAATCGGGCCTTTGGCCCTGCCTAAACACCGGTCAACGCACGCTTGAAAAACCTTAACCTGATGGCTATGGGCGTGTCGCCCGTGGGGGGGGCTGCCGTGGCAGACGGGGCGGGGAATGTCATGTATTTTGTTAACTTGTTAGCATATGGGGAGTGCGGATCATGAATGCTGACGGCAAGGGCTGGACCGTGGTGCTGCGCGGCGGGGCGTTGGGGGATTTCCTGCTGACGTTGCCGTTGCTGCGGGGGCTGGCGGCGGCCGGGGAGCGGGGGCTGCTGGTGAGCCGGGACGCCTATCGCGTGCTGCTGCCGCCGGAACGGGGGCCGGAGCAGTTTCTGGCGATGGAGGGCGGGGCGGCGGCGGCCTTGTACGGGCCGATGCCGGCGGCGCCGCCGGGGGCGGCGTGGTCGCTCCGGGGCGCCCGGATGCTGGCCTTCCAAAAGGCGGATGCCGGGCTGGCGGCGGCCTGGCGCGCCGCCGGTGCGGCCCTCGTGCGCTGGATCGAACCGCGCCCGGCCGGCCCGTTGCCGGCGGCCGTTCAGTTCTGCCGGGATGCCGGCGTGGCCGAGCCGCCGGACTGGAGCGTGGCGGCGCCGCTGGCCGGCGGCCCGGAAGCGGACGGGCGGGAGCCGGTCCGGACGGGGCTGTGGCTGCATCCGGGGAGCGGCGGGGCGCGGAAGAATGCGCCGCCGGCGCAGTTCGCACAGCTGGCCGCCGGCTGGCGGCGGGCGCGGGGCGGCCCGGTGACGGTGTCGTTCGGCGAGGCGGAAGACCGGGGGTTCCGCGACGCGGTGCTGGCGGCGTTTGCCGCTGCCGGCGTGGTGCCAACGGTGGCGGCCGACCGGTCGCTGGCCGAGCTGCGGCGGGGGCTGGCCGGGGCCGCCGGGTTTGCCGGCAACGATTCAGGGGTGGCGCATTTGGCCGCGGCCTGCGGCACGCCGGTGCTGGCGCTGTTCCGTGCCACGGATCCCGCGGTGTGGCGGCCGCTGGGGCCGCGGGTCGCCGTGGCTGCCGCAGACGCACCCATGGCCGATTTGTTGGCGCGGCTGCTGGCCGTGGCCGGCGGCCGGTAGCGCCGAGGGTGTGTGCCTCGGTGAGATGCAATCTTTTGGCAGCCATGAGGCGGTAGTGATTTTGCACAGAAGATCGCGAAGGCGGTGTTCCGGACCGCCGTTTGCCAAAAAGCCGGACGCGGCTATAGTGGTTTTCGTAACAGTTACGGTTACATATTGATTTTATGTTATATACAACATCAACGGTCTGGACCGCGTCATTCCATGGCAACCTCACCCGCATCCCCGACCATCTACGAACTGGCCGAACGCACCGGCATCTCCACCGGCACCATCAGCCGGGTGCTGAACCGCCGCGCCGGCGTCGCCGCCAAGACGCGCAAAAAAGTGCTGGACGCCATCCGGCAGCACAATTTCCGCCCCAAGGTGGCGGTGAACCAGACCACCGTGGCGGTGGTGGCGGACCGGGTCCGCTACGCCGTCCATGGCGGCTACCTGGCGACGCTGGTGGTGCATCTGATCGACGAGCTGGCCCAGCAGGGCATTGCCGTGGAGATGTACACGGAAAACAGCGTCAACCGCCTGGCCGACACCTTTGTCGACGGGATCCTGGCCATGAGTTGGGATCCGGCGACCGTGGCCAAGCTCCGGCAGTTCAAGCAGACCCCCATCGTGGTGATGAACGGCATGGATTTGCCGGAGTTTTCCAGCGTCTCCACCGACCATTACCAGAGCGCCGTGGCCGCCACGGAATACCTAATTCAAAAGGGGCACGAGCGTATCGCCTTTCTGACCGGCGGCAAGGACGGCGGGGCGCTGGAGCGCACCCGCGGCTACACCGACACGCTGCGGAAACACGGCCTGACGGTCGAGGATGCGCTGGTCGGCTACGCCGCGAACCAGCCGCTTTATGCCACGCTGAACGCCCTCATGGCCAGCCGGCCCACCGGGCTGTTTGTCGCCGGCGAAGACTTGGTGCTGGAGGCCTCCTACATTCTGGGCAACATCCTCAAGCTCAACATCCCCCAGGACGTTTCGGTGGTGGGGCTGGAGAACCCGAGCGTGTCGCAGTTCCTCAGTCCGCCCCAGACCACCGTCTGCCAGCCGCCGGCCCGCCTGGCGGCACGGGCCATGGAATTGCTGGCGTACCAGATGGCGCACGGCTTTGACCGGCCGGAGCATGTCGTCCTGGCCGAGACCACGATCATCGAACGGGAATCGGTGGCGAAACGGGAACGGTTCCCGTTGACCATAGCAGGAAAGAAACACAAGGAGCGGAAAGCATGAAGAAGCAACTGATGGTTCTGGCGCTCGTCCTGTCCGGAACGGTGCAGGCGGCGATGATCCCGTGGCATTGGTGGACGAATGCCGCCGGGAGCAATGTGGATGCGGCCGGGAATACGTGGAATGTGTATTATGCCGACGGAAGCGCAAATCCATCTTCATGGTCGGCCATGAGTTATGACGGCACACAGTGGGGCAGCCGTCCCGGTTATGACTCCAGCAAGACGCTTACGGCCAACGGCTATTGGAACGCCCCCGGAGTGACGCTTCAGGCGGGCATTTCTGATGTCTATTCCTGGGCGGGCTCGGTGTATGTCTCCGAGTACGCTGAGGCAACGCTGACTTTTGGCAAAACGGTCAGTGGCACTTGGACCCAGCTTGACGAGGTTGTGGTTCCCCTTTATTCCAGTTACAATCTGTCCGCGAACAGCGCCTTGCAGAACATTTCCCTCAATGCCGGCGATCAGTTGACGGTGTACGTCCGCAAAGTCGACGGCGGCTGGGTTGATGTCAGCATGGCGTCGGCGGGGTACATCCCCGAGCCGACCGCCCTGGCGCTGTTGGGCTTGGGTGGCCTGGTGGTGCTGCGGCGGAAGCGCTGAGCGGCGTCCCGACGAAAGGAAAATAGGATATGGACCCGGTGGACACCGTGGACCGGATGGGCAGAACTCACAAGGTCCACCAGGTCTACCGGGTCCACAAAGTTCACCAAAGTTCTCCCACAACCCCCCGGGTTTTTCCATGAGACGTTTCACCCTCATCGAACTGTTGGCACGCCCAGCCGTAGCCCCGAGCCATGGCGAAGGGCGGAGGCAAGTTCGAGCAGCGTTTACGCTGATCGAACTGCTGGTGGTCATCGCCATCATTGCGATCTTGGCGTCGATGCTGTTGCCGAGCCTGCAGCGCTCCAAGATCGCTGCCCGGCAGCTGTTGTGCATGAACCAGTTGCGGACCATGGGGCAGGCGCTGGTGATGTATGCCGGCGACAACAACGACTGGGGGCCGTACAACCACCGCGAGGCGGGATCCGGCTGCCCGAGCGTGGCGCAATGGATCTACAATTGGGATTCGTATATTCAGTTCGGACTGCTGACCGATTATGTCGGCGGTTTTGGGCCCGACTGGGTGCCGCGGGCCTTTATCTGTCCGGAAGACGTTTGGAACCGCAAGGGGTCGGCGGATTTCGGCATGTACGTCTCCTACATGATCAATCCCGAGGCCGGCAGTGCCGTCAACTACTATTACCCGACCGAGCGCTTCAAGTTCTCCAGCCTGCCGGCGGGCCGCTGCACGGTCATCGATTACTGCGAGTGGGGGACGGCGAATCTCCTCGTCAACACCAACCACCAGGCGCGCGGTGTCAACATCCTGCGCGCCGATGGCCGGGTGGCGTGGACGAACATCAGGGCTCTGCAGGGCGTGCCGCTGTTCAGCTTCGGCGGCCTCGACACCGTGAAGTGACCGGCGGCTTCGCCGCCGCCCTCCAAGGCACCGTCCGGCGCAGAAAACAAAAACCGTTGAGTTCCGCCAAACTCCAGCAAGGAAAGTTCTCCCCAATGACCAACCCGATGATGACTGGCTTTGCCTGCCTGGCCCTCGGCCTGGGGAGCCTCGCGGCGCCGGGCCTGGCCTCGGCCGCCGCTCCGGCCGGCGTCGGGACCACTTATTATGTCGACAGCCAGGCCGGGGATGACGGGCAGGCCGGCACCCGGCCGGAACACGCCTGGAAAAGCCTGGCCAAGGTCAATGCCGCGCGCTTCGCGCCTGGTGACCGCATCCTGTTCAAGGCCGGCACCCGCCAGGCCGGCGAGCTGCGGCCCCAGGGCTCGGGCCGCGAGGGACAGCCGATCCGCATCGGCACGTACGGGGAGGGCGGCCGCCCGCGGATCGACGGCGGGGGGATTCCCGCCACCGTAACGCTGCATAACGTGGAATATTGGGAGGTGGAAGGGCTGGAAATCACCAACACAGGGACGGCCCGGGCGCCGCGCAACGGGGTGAAGGTGACACTGGAGGATTTCGGCACCGCGCACCACCTCCAATTGCGCAATCTCTACATTCATGACGTGAATGGGACCAATGTCAAAAAGGATGGCGGCGGCGCCGGGATTTCCTGGAACAACTGGGGAAACAAGGTGAAGAGCCGCTTCGATGGCCTGCTGATCGAAAACTGCCGCCTGGTGCGCACCGACCGCAACGGCATTAGCGGCGGCGGCTATGCCGACCGGAGCAAGTGGCATCCCAGCCTGAACGTGATCATCCGTGGCAACCTGATTGAGGATTTCGGCGGCGACGGCATCGTGCCCATCGGCACGGATGGCTGTTTGGTCGAAAGCAACGTCCTGCGCCGGGGCCGCCAGCGGGCCGAGGACTACGCCTGCGGCATCTGGCCGTGGGGCTGCGACAACACCGTTATCCAGCACAACGAGGTCAGCGGCATGAAAGGGGTGAAGGACGGGCAGGGCTTCGACTCGGACTACAACTGCCGCAACAGCCTCTTCCAGTACAATTACAGCCACGACAATGAGGGCGGTTTCCTGCTGGTCTGCAATTTTGCCCCCAAGGGCGGCGATGCCGGCACCTTTGGCAATACCGGCACGGTCGTCCGCTACAACATCAGCCAGAATGACGGCACGCCGAACGCCGGAACGCTGGGACACCTGATCTCCCTGCAGGGCCCGGTCAAAGACGTGAAAATTTACAACAACGTGATCTATGTCCCCAAAACCAAGAGCGGCCTCCAAATGGTCAATACTTGGGTGACGGATGACGGGCCGCCGGAGAATGTCCGGTGGGCCAACAACCTCTTTTACGCCGAACCGGAAACCGCGGTTGGCTGGATGAACGGTGGCAGCTGGAAGGTGACCTTTGATAACAACCTGTTTTTTGGCAATAAGTTCCAATTGCCGCAGGGCACCGCGTGGATCACCGCCGACCCGCTGCTGGTGAATCCCGGCAGCGGCCAGGATGGGGTTGCGTCGTTGGGGGGCTACCAGCTCAAGGCGGGGTCGCCCTGCCGCGGGGCGGGGCAAGTCATTCCCGACCACGGGGGCCGCGATTTTTGGGGCAACCCCCTGCCGGCGGCCGCCGGCGGCCAGCCGGCCATCGGCGTGCATGAACCGCTTCGGCCCTGAACCGCCAGCTCTATTCCTGCCGCACGGTTCGTGGTTGATGCGGGACCAGGGTGTTGAGGTCCACGCTTTTGCCGGGCTCCAGCGCGATCGCCCGGATCCCGGCGGCGGTGCAATCCTTGAGGAAGCCTGCCGGATCGGCGGTGTTTTCGGCAAACAGGCCGTAATGCATGGGAATGGCGGCCCGGGCGCCGAGCTTCCTGATCGTTTCCACGGCTTGGGCGGCGTCCATGTTGCCCCAGCGGCCGTTGATGCAGATGATGACGAGGTCGGGCGCCCGCCCGGCAGCCTTGAGGATCAGGGCGGGCAGCTCGTCCCGCCATTCCGTGTCGCCGCTCAGGTAGATGAGCCGCCCTTCAATCCCGATGAGCAACCCGGTCGCCGCCGGGTCGCTGTGGAACGCCTTGACCGGCGTGAGCGTAAAGGGGCCGGCCGTGAATGGCACTCCGATGCGGACCGTTTCGGCGCCGGTGATGCCGAGGGTGGCACAGGTCGCGGCAACGCTGGCCGGTCCCGCCAGCCGGCAACCCGGCGGGGCGCCGGCCAGGATTTGCGGGAGCCCGGCGGGGTCCAGATGGTCGATGTGGTGGTGCGTGCAATAGATGAAGTCCGGCCGGAGCGCGGCCGCGGCCAGGGGCGGCGGGGCGAGGCGCGTGACCCCGTCCCGCTGCTCGACGAAATGGCTGACATACGGATCCACGGCCAGGCGGTATCCCGCCGCCACCAAGAGGAAACTGCCCTGCAACAGCCAGATGATGTCCATGGTCCGAAAGGCCTTGTGAGGTTGCGTTGCCAACCCGGTTCCGCCGGTGGCGACCATAACGCCATGAGTGCCGATGGACAAGGAGCCGGAGCGGCGGGCGGCGGCGCCGGTTTCGGGGGGCGAAAACCGGCCAGCGCCTGCGGTCGAACGGCGGCACCGCCGGCCGGTTGGGGCCACCCTTTTGGAAAAGGGTGATCCCCCCGCGCTTCGCGCTGTGCAGCCCCGGCTGTCGCCGGGTCGCTCACATGTTCGCTCTGGATCCCCCTTCCCAAAACTTTTGTTTCATTTGCGGATTCCGCAGGCCGCTTTGAGCGATGGGCCACGCCTGGGACAGTGGGGACGGCCTGCGGAATCCGCAAACGGCACAAACAGGTTTGACGGAGGGTTTGGGAACCACCTTTCCTCAAAAGGGGGTTCCCAACCGACAAGAAGGTCATGCGCTCGGGGAAATTGTTTGTTATTTAGTACACCGTACTATATGTTAAACGATCATGCAGGGAACAAAACGGCAGGACACAAGGAACCACGGCATGGGCAGACCCGCGTCACACCAGGGCCCGCGGCGCGCCGGCGCGGCGGACACCGCTGCCGCCGGCCCCGATACCGCCCGCTATCACGTGCCGAACCTGGAACGGGCGCTCACGCTGCTGGAATTCCTGGCCGGCGAACCGCGGGGCTGCGGCGTCAGCGACCTGGCCCGCCGCCTGCACCTGCCCAAGAACAGCGTGTTCCGCATCGCCTCCACGCTGCTGGCCCACGGCTACCTGGAACGGGGGGGCGAGGCCCAGGAGTTCGTGCTTGGCCGCAAACTGCTGGCGCTCGGCTATGCCGCCGTCGGCGAAACCACCCTGGCCGGCCACGCGCTCGGCCCCATGCGCGATCTCCGCGACCGCACCGGCGAGACCGTGCTGCTGGGCACCCTGCTGGAGGCCGAGGGGGTCATCCTGGAGCAGGTCATGAGCCGCAACCCGATCCGTTTCGTGGTCGAGGCCGGCCATCGCTTCCCCTTGCACACCGCCGCCCCGGGCAAGGCGCTGGTCGCCTTCCTGCCGGAGGCGGAGCGCACCGCGCGGCTGGCCCGGCTCACCTTCCCGCGCTTCAACCGGCGCACGCTGACTTCGCGTGCCGCCTATGAACGGGAACTGAAAAACGTGCGCCGGCGCGGTTACGCAGTCGACCGCGCCGAGGAGGTCGAGGGGCTGCACTGCGTGGCGGCGCCCGTTGTCAATCACCGCGGATACCCCGTGGCCGCGGTCTGGGTGACCGCGCCCGCCTACCGTCTGCCGGTGGCGGCGTTCGCCCGGCTCGGGACGCTGGTGCTGGACACCGCCAAAACCATCTCGGCCGCATTTGGTTACGGCGTGCTGCCGGCGGGGCAGACCGGCTCGCGCGGAGGCGCGGCGTGAAACGTGACATCCATTACACACAATATAGGGGCGGTCCGGTTTCGCCGCTGCGGTTTTTTGCGGAAGGCGTCTGACACAGACGCCGCTACAGCCGAGAATGTTATTTTGCTGTAGCCGCGGCTGTGTCAGCCGCGCGACGGGCTTTCCTGCCATAGTCGCGGAAAAGGAAAAACGGTCACATGGACTACGATCTGGCGGTCATCGGCGGCGGCAGCGGCGGCTTCGGCGCGGCGCTGGCGGCGGCGCGCGCCGGCCTCTCGGTGGCGCTGGTGGAGCGGGAGCCGGCGCTTGGCGGCACCTCGACCCGCGGCGGAGTCAACTGCTGGGAGCCGGGGGTCGGCGGCACCGGCATCCCGTTCGACCTGTACCGGCGGCTGAAGCGGACGCCGCAGGCGGTGGGCATCTACTCGTTCGACCGCCATTTCTGCTGGCAGGACGGCTGGTATTGGCCGCAGGCTTTGGAGAAGGTGAACTTTCCCGGCGGCATCACCGTCATCGATCCGGGCCGCACCTATCGCGACACCCTGCGCCGGCATCCGGAGGGTGGTGCGCCGCCGACGGAGGCGTTCAGCCGGCGCGCCTGGCACGGCGTGGTGTTCGAGCCGGACGCCATGGCCCGGGCCATGGCGGAATTGCTGGCGGAGACCGGCCGGTGCTCCCTCCTTCTCAACACCGTGATGGTTGCCGTCGAGGCCGCGGGCGGCGTTGTCCGGGCGGTGCGGCTGGACGACGCCCGGCGCCTGGTTGCGCGCCACTGGGTGGACGGCACCGGGGACGGCCGGTTGTGCGCCGCCTGCGGTTGCGAACAGCTGCGCGGCCTCGACCCGCGCTCGCGCTTTCAGGAACCCAGTGCTCCGGAAACGGCCGCGCCGGACCGGGTCAATGGCGTGACGCTGATTTACCGGGTGACCCCGCTTGGCGCCGCCGGGGACGCCGGGGGCGGGGTGGAACCGCTGCCGCCGAAGATTCCGGACGCCTGCTGGTGGGCCGCCCAGTTCCCGCCGGTCTGCTGCAACCACTATCCCAACGGCGACCGCAACCTGAACATGCTGCCCACGCTGGAGGGCGGCGAGTTTTTGGCGCTGGGCGAGGCGGCGGCCCGCCGCGAAGCCGAACGCCGGGTGCGGGCGCACTGGCATTTCCTGCAAGTGCATTGGCCGGAGTTCCGCCGGTTCCGCCTGAGCTGGACCGCTCCGCTGCTCGGGGTGCGTGAAGGCCCGCGCACGGTGTGCGAAGGCATGCTGACGGAGGCCGACCTCCGCCGCGGGCTCGGCCGGCAGGAGCAGCCGGACTGGGTGGCGGTTGCCGATCATCCGCTTGACCGTCACGGGGAGGGCGGCGGCTGCCCGGAACTCGCGGCACCCTACGGCATTCCCTACCGCTGCCTGATCCCCAAGGGGTTCCATAACCTGCTGGTGGCCAGCCGCGCGGCCGGGTTTTCCTCGATCGCGGCGAGCAGCGCCCGGCTGTCGCGCACGGTGATGCAGCTCGGCCAGGCCGCCGGCACCGCCGCGGCCCTGGCCCGGGAGGCGGGCGTGGAGCTGCCGGCCGTGCCGCCGGCCCGCCTGCGCGCCGCCCTGCAACGCCAGCACGTCCAACTCGCCTGGCCGCTCCCCGCCGAATTGGAGACGTATTTGAGCGATGAATAGGTTGCAGGAAGGGAAACTATTGGGAACCCCCTTTTGAGGAAAGGCGGTTCCCAAGCCCTCCGTCAAACCTTTTTGTTCCTTAACGCGGAGGGGCGTTTCAGCCACAAGCCATTCTGGCAAAACATAGAATCAGCGTGAGATGCTTGTGGCTGAAACGCCCCTCCGGTTTAAGATACAAAAGTTTTGGGAAGGGGGATTCAGAGCGAACATGTGAGCGACCCGGCAGGGCCGGGGCTGCACAGCGCGAAGCGCGGGGGGAGCACCCTTTTTCAAAAGGGTGGCCCCAACCAACACCACAGGAGCAGGGATCATGGAAAACTATGTCAAGGGCAGGTGCATCATCGTGACCGGCGGGTCGTCGGGGTTTGGCTTGGCAACGGCGCGGCTTTTGCTGGAGTGTGGGGCCAGGGTGGCGATCACCGGGCGGGATGCGGCGCGCCTGGACGCCGCGGTCAGGAAGTTGGGCGGGGGGGACGCCTTGCTGGCGGTCACCGCAGACGCCACCCAGACGGCCGACTGGCGGCGGCTGGTTGCGGCTGTGCTGGAACGCTTCGGCGCCCTGGACGTGCTGGTCAACAACCATGGCGGCGGCATCAAGATCGCGCCCACCGAGGAGATGGACGACGCGGCCATTGCCGCCGTTCTCGACCTCAACCTCGCCTCGGTCATCCGGGGCTGCCGCGAGGTGCTGCCGGTGATGCGGGCGGCGGGGCACGGGCACATCCTCAATGTTTCCAGCGCCTGCGCCCGGCATTCGTGGCCGGGCTGGGGCGTTTATACCGCGGCCAAGGCGGGGCTGGTCGGGTACACCCGTTGCCTGGCGCTGGAAATGGCGCCCTGGGGCGGCAAGGCCACCTGTTTCATCCCCGGGGCGGCGCGCACCAATTTCAGCCAGGCCGCCCACCTGGACGACAGTTGGCAGGCGGGGTTGCCGGACGCCCACGACTTCGCCCGCACCCTGGTGCACTGCCTCGACGTGCCGCCCAACTCGGTGATCGAGGAAGTCTCGATCTGGGGCACCGAACAGATCAAAATGCTGAACCCGTTTTGAGCTTCCGCCGGATCCGGCGGCAGGTTTATTCTATTTTGAACAGAAGGACGCAAAGATAGCGAAGGCTGGAGTGATGGTTTCCTTTTGCGGTCTTCGCTACCTTCTGTTCAAATTCATGAATAATTCAGGTTAAAACCCGGTTCCTATGACGGACGCTCCGAGCCTTGCCCCGTCTGCCACGGCAGCCCCCGTCACGGGCGACACGCCCGTGCCTGCAGGAACCCATGTCCGTCTTCTGTAGCGGCGTCTGTGCCAGGCGCTCCCCAAATGACCACTCCCCGCGCGGCTGGCACAGCCGCGGCTACAGCGGAACACCCCCTCTTCGTGGGGTGCACCCCGCGAAGAGGCGCGGCCGGTCAGGGAATTGCCAAACGGACCACCAGGGAATCCCGACGGAAGTGACATGCGCCCGGGAAAAACTTGCAAAATTGTAAAAATGGAGTATACTGTATACCGTCGTGTTCGTGGAAAGAGCTTGGGTATTGGTGCCGGCAAGTGTCGGCCGGGCTTTGGAAAAAGTCAGGGGTTGAAAATGAAGAAACTGATTTTGACGCTGGTGTGCGCGGGTTGTGCCATGGGCGAGGTGATGGCGGCCTACCAGTATGGGGACAATGTCGAGTATCGCGGCCAAAACCAGCTGTACACGACAAGTTCGGCCGCTCTGTCAATCGACATCTTGAATCCCCTCAGCCGCAATCTTACGCTCAGCAATTGGGACTACCTGATTGTCAATGCGACCGATGCCAACGGTAATCTCACGCTTCGCAATGTGGCTATTGCCGGGGATTCCATCGATATCGGTTCGTTCGAAGCCGGGACCAAGCTGCAATTCCAGCTGAGCAACGAGCGGTTCACCACCACCCGGGGGCGGTTGGCGGGCATGGGCTGGGACCCCAGCGCGGGTGAGCATGATTACCTGGTTTTCGACGGCAACTACGGCATTTGGGGAACCGACCAGTATGTCGATGTGGCCTTCCGGGTTGGCGTGGGCACTCCGATTCCGTCCGGCCAGCCGCTGCCGGGGGTGGCGCTGGCCCTGCTGATCGGCGGCGGCGCGTTTGGCGCGGCCGGCTTCGGCAAGGCGCGCCGGAAAACGGCGGCCGGCTGAGCGGGCGCCGGCAGATTTTATTGACGTGATACCGGCTGCGGCCGGCATGAAGGGCGGTTGGCCTGGTCTCCGGGGGGGGGCAAGTGTGAAAGCGCTTGTTGAGACGGTCGCCGCCCTCTTTGTTTGTCCCGCTCCGGGGGAGCCGCTCGGCAAAACCGCATTTCCGACGGGGCTTCCGGGAAATCACCGATGACTGAATCCGCCCAACTGCCGAAAAAGAAAACATTCTTCCGCCAAGCGGCCATTGCCGGCGGCCTTCTCGTCACCCTGGCGATCGGCGGCGTGTTTGTCGTTCATGCCGTCAAAAATGCCCGGCAAACCCAGCGCTACCAGACCGCGCTGGCGGCTTACGAGCGCGGCGATTACGCCGAGGCGGAAACCCGGTTGCTCAACTATCTGAAGGAAGACCGGAACCAGGAAAACGCCTGGGTGAAATTGGCCGAGCTTTACGGGAAACAGCAGCGCTGGCGGAGTGCCGCGCGTTGCTGGCGTTTCGCCGCGTCGCTGAACAGCCTGAACGAAACCTATGCCCGCGCTCATATTGAGGCGCTTTTGCGCACCCGGTCGTTTCGGGCGGTGGCCGAGGCGGTGGGGCGCCTGCCGGAAGCGCAGCAGAAGCCGTTCCGGCCGGCGCTGTGCCTGGCCTGGCTGATGGGCGGCCAGTTGGAAAAGGCCAAATCGCTGCTGGCTACGCTGCCCGGTGGCCCCGGCGATGTCCGCTTGCGCTGGCTGCATTTCCTGGCGGATCATGCGGCGCAGTGGACGGCTGGAAAACGTCAGGCGCAGCTCCCGCAATTGGCGGTCTTTGCCCGTTCTTCCGACGAGGTGGTGGCGGTTGAGGCGCTCATGCAGCTCTTCCAGGCCGCGATGGACGGGAAGAAAATGGCGGAGGCGGAAAGCTGTTTGCAGCGCCTGGCGGAGATCAATCCGGAATACGCCCTTCCCCTGCTTGGCGACTTCTACTATCAGGCCCGGCGTTACGAGGATGCGTATCGGGTTTATCAGAAGGCGACGCGGGATGGGTTGCCGCAGGATGCGGTGTTCCGGTATGCCGACGTGTTGTTTTTCCTGAACAAACCCGCCGAATTGAAGCAGCTTGCGCCCGTGTTCCATACGGGCAAGCGTGAGGCCATGCTCTGCGGGTTCTACATCGAAGCGTTGATCGCCTACCTGGAGCAAAATGTCGAAGCGCTGGGGAAAAACCTGAAACAACTGGATGCCTCCGTCACCTCGCCGCTGGCGGTGGTCATGAAATTCGATTATGCGCTGCGGAGCGCCCAGGTTCCGCTGCTGGTGGCGGCGTTTCAGGAAATCACCCGCCGCCGTGAGTTGGCGGACTTCTTGCCGACGGCATACGAAAAGGTGCAGCCGCTGCTGGCGAAGTTGTATGCGGAGCGCAAGATCGCCGAAGCCGCACCGCTGGTCCGGCTGCTTTATCCGGGCCATCGCGACAACCTTCGGCTGGCCAGGATGTTCTTCCTCGATCAGGGGATGACGGAAACCGTCGCGGCCGAAGAACTGGATGCGGCGCTCCAGAAATTTCCCGATGATCCGGTGTTGCTGACGGTGGCGGTTGATGACCGGCTACGGAAGGGCGAATTCCAGGCCGCCCTGCCGCTGGCGGAACGGAACCTCGCCGCCGGCAATGCCTCGGTTTATGCCGCGGTGCAGGAGGTGATGGCCCTCGATGGCGGCGGGCGCGGCGACGCGGCCCGGAAAAAATATGAGCAGCTGCGCAAACAGCATCCGGACAACGCCGAAATCCTCAAGTCTTACCTGGCCTTCTGCCTGCGCCGGAACCGGCCGTTGCCGGAGCTGGGGAGCGCACCCCAATTCCAGGCCTTGCAGCGGTTGCTGGCGGGCGAACGGGCGTTCCGGGAAAAGCAGACCGCCCGGATGATTGAGGATTTCTCCGCGCCGGACCTGCTCCAGGCGCTGGATCCCGCCAGGCCGGAAGATCAGGCATTGCTGTTTTACCTGGCGTTGCGCCTGGGCGAGGCTGATGCCTTGAAGCCGGCCATTGCCATCTATGAAAAACTCAAGGCGGTGGTGGCAGAACCGCTGCTGATTCAGCTGAATCTTGCGGAGCTCTATGCCGCCGCCGGCGAAAAAGCCGCGGCGCTGCGCGAGGCACGGGCGGCGTGGGTGAGCCGCGGCGCCGTGCCGGCGGCACAGGCCTGCTATGGGCTGCGCCTGGCGGAAGCAGGCGATGACGCTAAGGCGTTGACGCAGTTGGGGCCGCTGGTGGCGGGAAAATCGGGCGACCCGAGAATCTTCCCCGCCTGGGTTAAGGTTTTGGAAAAGCTGATTGCCAAAAGCTATCAGGCCGGACGTTATGGGGAGTGCCTGGACTATTGCGGGCAGTTGCGGCGCGGCGCGCCCGACAACGCGGTGGCCCGGGATTACGGCGGCAAGGCGCAGGCGGCCATGGCGCGGGCCAAGGGACGGCAGGGCCATGAATAACCTGATCGTCCAGAGCGGGCAGGCGGTGCGGCGGTCGCCGGTTCCCGCCGCGCTGCTGGCGGTCTCCTGCGCCTTCGGGGCGTGGCAGAGCGTCGCCGCCAATGACGGCGAGTGGGATTCGCCGCTGGCGCTGCTGCTGCTGGCGGCGCTTTCCGCCGTGCATGGATTGCTCCAGCTGCCGGCGCCGAAGGCCGCGGGGCGTTGGTTGTCCTGGGGGCTGCTGGCGGCCGCGGTCGTGCTCATGGGCTGGAGCGCCGGCGCCGGTTCGGAATTCGGCCGGAACACCGCGTTGCTGCTGGGGGTCTGCGCCACGGGGGCTTTTTTCTGCGGCGCAACCTGCCTGGCTCCCATGGGCTTTTCCCTGGGCCTGTGTTTCTGGGTGCTGCCGTTTCTGGAAAGGATCACCCTGTTTCTGAGCTATCCGTTGCGGCTGCTGTCCACCGGCTTGTCGGTGGGGCTGCTGCGCCTTTTCGGCGTTGACATTCAGGCCCGCCTGACCACCATTTCCATCGGCCAAACCCAGCTTGCCATCACCGATGCCTGCAGCGGCGTTTCCCAGTTGGGCGTGCTGCTGTTCTTCGCCTATCTGCTGGCGCTGAAACTGCCGGAGCGGCCGCAGTGGCAGACGCTCGTCTGGGGGCTGTTCATCCTGCCCATCGTCGTGCTGGCCAACACGGTGCGGCTGCTGCTCACCATCGGCTTGTTCTTCTGGCTTGGCGAACGGTCGTTCGCCAACGACATCCATGTCGGGCTGGGCTATTTCTTCGTCCTGCTGTCGCTGGCACTGTTGTGGTGGAGCGGCCGGCTGCTTTTTTACGCGCCGGGAGAAAAGCGATGAGGGCGGCCGGGGTGAAACCGTGGATGCTCGTCCTGCTCGGCGGTCTGCCGCTGCTCTCCAAGCTGCCCTATATGGTCCGGGCCTGGCGGACGTCGCGGCCGGACCAGTGGGATTGGCTCTTTCTTCTCGCGTTCGCGCTGCTGACTGCTTTGCTGTGGCCGCGGTTGCGCGCCTGGCGCGGCTCTGGCGACAGTCGGTTTTGGGGCGGTGCCGGCCTCGGCGCGCTGCTTTATGGTGCCGGATGGTGGCAGCCCGTCCACGCGCTGGCGATCGTCGGTGCCCTGGTGTTCGCCTGGAGCATGACGGGCGTCGCCGTCGGCGGCCGGATGGCCGGCGCCTTGGTACCGCTGTTCGGCATTCTGGGGCTGGCCTGCACCGGGACCACTTACTGGATCGGCTATTTTTCCGGATGGGACGGCTTGACGGTCAAGCTGGTGGCCGGAACCGCGCTCGGCCTTTGGGCGGTGGCATCCGCCTGGCGCCGGAAGCTGCTGCCGGTGCGCGTCGTGCTGTTCGGCATGGGGCTCGCCGTGCTGCTGGGGCTTTGGGCCTTTCCCGGCCATCATTACGCGGCCTATCCGCCGTTTCAGCCCACGCTCGCGATCTTCAAATTTGGCCAGTTTGTCGGACGGGAGATCCCGCCGTCGGACAGCGACCGGCGATTTTTCGGCAACAGCAGGATCCGGCGTGCGTTTTTTGCCGACGACCACTCTGCCGTGGCCGTGCTGGAGGTCGGCGACTTAGCGGACGTGCACAAAATCCATCCCGCCGGCTATTGCCTGCGCGCCGCGGGACGCCAGATCGTCAGCGACCGGCTGTGGGTCACGCGGCTGGAGCAGCGCGGGTTCCAGGTCAATGAAGTCCTGGTGGACAACCGCGACGGCACCTTCATGCTGCTGTGGGCCTGGTACAGCAGCGCTGCGGAGTCCGCGGGCAATTTCCTGTTTTTCCGGCGTTCGTACACGCCCGGCGGCGGTTGGCGCACCTACCAGGCGGCGGTTACCGGCACCGGCACGGGAACCCCCGCCGAGGTTGCGGCTGCCCGCACGGTGCTGGACGCCTTTCTCGCGGAATGGGCGCGGACGGGGCGCGCAAAGGACCTAAGGGACCTAAAGGACCCAAAGGACTGAACGAGGCGGCGCGCCCGTGAACAAAAGTTGGTTATAGCCCGTCGTCCAACGCCCGTTCCTAATGTCCCCCGTCACTTGGAGGTCCGGCGACGATTTGCGGGCTTGATATCCGCCCTCTGGCAGGATAAAATTCCGCTGTTTGCGGGTGATGTGCGCGCGCCACCTCACGTCAGAAGATGGGCAAAAGGGACGGAACCATGCCAACGCTCAGCCCAACCGGCATGCGGAACGGCAATCAAAAGTTCTGCCCGTTTTCTCCCCGCCCGGTTAACCGCCTGAAAATCCTGTCACTGGTTTTTGCAATGGCCGCTGCCGCCGCACCCTCCCGTGCCGGCATCCTCCTCAGTTTTAATTTCAACGACATTACGAGCGCGTCGATTTCCACCCTGCAATACCAGACCGGCAACCGTCTCGTTTACAACGCGACGTTCGCGGATTGGGCCCGGTCCGGGTTTCATGCCACTCATGCCATCCAGTTGAGCGGTGCGGTGCATGGCGGCCCCGGCGACTATGCCATCATGATCTATGGGGACAACACCCTCACCCAGCAAACCGCCTTTGCCGCCAACGCAAGCGGGGTGACCTATTATGTGAGCTACGATATCGGGCCGAGCGTTTACACGAATCCCACTCAGGCCACCCAAGCCGGCGACACCTTTCTCGTGAGGCTGCTGCGCGACAACAACTCGGTGCTGGCCCAAAACTACGTGGCGCCGGGCGCCTGGTCGGGCACGCAGACCTTCACCAAGACCTACTTCTCCTATGTCGGCGACGGCAGCGGCCCGCTCCGGATCAAGCTGGAAAGCGGCAACACCCAGACCCGTTTCGCCGGCGCCATCGACAACCTGGCCTTTTGGGACAGCGTGCCCACGGACGTCCCGGAACCGCAAACCGCACTCGCGGCGGCGGTGATGCTCGTCGCCGGCGCGGGATTCAGGCGTGGGCACCGGCGCCGGATCGCCTGAGTTGGAAAAACCAACCGGTCCCCTTTACCGTCCTCGCCCTGCCGCCCGCCCAAAACGGCCAACGCATGCCGCCGTCGAGGACGGGGAGGACTCTTGGCCCCGATCCCCAACCCGAGGACGTTGGGGACAAAGAGGACGCGGCGGCACGAAAAGGAAACACGCCGAGCTGGGGCTCGGCGTTCCCAGGGGGGGGCGTCCCTCGCAATGGGTAACATCATCCCTTGAGCCGCCGACCTCCCGGTTTCCAGACGGCCGGGGGTGCGCGCCGCGGAATGCCCTGATGCTTGACGTTGGTCGCTGGTAGCGGCGCGCACCCCCGGCCGTCTGGAAACGGAAGGTCTCGGGGATTCCAAAGGGACAGGTCCCTTTGGCCGGGGTTTGGGGGCGGCGCCCCCAACATGCTCTGCCTTACTTACTTGGCCGCGGGGCCGGGGAGGGGGGCCAGGCGGGTCCAGCTTTCCAGGGACCAGGCGGGGTCGGTGGGGCCGCTGGCGGGCAGTTTGGGGGTGAGGCCGCACTGGCGCGCGAAGTACGCATGGAACGCCAGGGTCGGCGTCAGTTCGGGATGGAAGATGGTGGCCAGCACGCCGGGGGCGGTGACCGCGGCAATGGCGCCGCGCACCTCCAACAGGACGCGCACCCCGGGGCCAACGCGGGTGATGACCGGGGCGCGGATGAAGGTCAGCGGCAGCGGGTCCGGCGCCACCTCCGGCACCGTGGCGGCCGTGTTGAAGCTGTCGAGCTGGCTGCCGAAGGCGTTGCGGCGCACCGTGATGTCGAGCAGGCGCAGGTGCGGCGTCTCGCCCTCGATCTCCTTCGCCAGCAGGATGGTGCCGGCGCAGGTGCCCCAGAGCTGCAGGCCGGCGGCGGCCCGGTGGCGGATCGCCGCGTCCAGCCCGAAAATCCGCAGCAGCCGGCCGAGGCAGGTGCTTTCACCCCCGGGCAGCACCAGCCCGGCCAGGGTGTCCAGCTCCTCCAGCGTCTTCACCCGGCGGGCCGGCACCCCGAGGCGCCTGAAGTGCCCCAGGTGCTCCACCACGCCGCCCTGCAGATCCAAAATGCCGATCATGGAATGTGCCGTCCATGGTTTGGAAAAATAGTGATGCGGGGAAGGAAAAACCTTTTGAGGAAAGGTTGTTTCCTTCCCCGCGCCCCATCTTTTTCCAAACCTGATTGTCGCTTATGAATCCAATGCGTCCGGCGTTGGCCAGAATATTTGACCATTGCCGGTCAGGGCTTGCAGCCCGTCAGGCCGTCGCGGCTGCGCTACAAGCGCCCGGCGACAGCCCGGCCGATCCATTCTCATATATGCCGTGTCAGGCTGAAAAGTAATTGAGCCGAACATTGAACACTCAACGTTCAACATGGATGATTCAACATTGGACGTTGAATGTTCGATGTTGGATGTTCGGTTTCACCCTAACGCGGTGTTTTCTACTATCTACTTGCCTTCATTCACCAGCCGCGGCCGGCCAGGCGTTCGGCCTCCGGAATGGCCTTGATCTCGAGGCCGGGCATCGGCTCGCCGAGGTCCATGGAGGCTTCCAGCACCTTGGCGGGGTCGTTGAAGTAGGCGGTGGCCTTGACGATGGCGCGGGCGCGCTTGGCGGGGTCGGCGCTCTTGAAGATGCCGGAGCCGACGAACACGCCGTCGCAGCCGAGCTGCATCATCAGGGCGGCGTCGGCCGGGGTGGCAATGCCGCCGGCGGCAAAGTTGACCACCGGCAGGCGGCCCAGCTCACGCACCTGGCGGGCGACCTCCAGCGGCACGCCGTTGGTCTTGCAGAACGGCACGACCTCCTCCTCGGGCAGGCCGGTGAGCTGGCGGATCTCGCGGTTCATGGTGCGCATGTGCCGCACCGCCTCGACCACGTTGCCGGTGCCCGCCTCGCCCTTGGTGCGGATCATGGCCGCGCCCTCGGCGATGCGCCGGCAGGCCTCGCCCAGGTTGCGGGCACCGCAGACGAACGGGATGACGAACTTGCTCTTGTCGATGTGGCATTCCTCATCGGCGGGGGTGAGCACTTCGCTTTCGTCGATGTAGTCGATCTTGAGCGCCTCCAGCAGCTGCGCCTCGACAAAGTGGCCGATGCGCGCCTTGGCCATCACCGGAAGGGTCACGGCCTCCTTGATCGCCTTGATCAGTTCGGGGGCGGACATGCGGGCCACACCGCCCTGCTTGCGGATGTCGGAGGGGACGCGTTCCAGGGCCATGACGGCGACCGCGCCGGCTTCCTGGGCGATCAGCGCCTGTTTGACGTCGGTGACGTCCATGATGACGCCGCCCTTGAGCATTTGGGCGAGCTGGCTGTTGAGTTGGAAGCGTTCGGACTGGGGGGTGGTGCACATGGGATACGGTCTCCGAGGCGTGAACGGGTGCGGTTGATACTAAAATCTAAGAATGTACTATAACAAGCATGGCAAAAAGGTGCAAATCGGTTTTGCTGCGCTTATTAAAGTTAAATTGAATCGATACAAATTGCGGCCTGCCGGGCGGGGACGCCCCTTTTTTAAGGGTGACCCCTGGGGACCGCCCCGCCGGGACCAGGGGACGTTTCCATTGCCCCTTTGGGG
>JBAZJM010000058.1:0-19203 GCA_041651315.1 Lentisphaeria bacterium
AACGACCTGGCCGCGGTCGACCGCGAACTGGAAAAGCGGGTGCCGGTG
Source organism: Lentisphaeria bacterium (assembly GCA_041651315.1). Taxonomy (GTDB): domain Bacteria; phylum Verrucomicrobiota; class Lentisphaeria; order Oligosphaerales; family CAITYL01; genus CAITYL01. The sequence continues at coordinate 49 of JBAZJM010000058.1, forward strand.
TTGATGCAGGGAAGCGGCTACGTCCTGCACAGCGACCATTCGATTCCCGCGAACGTCACCTACGAAACCTATTCCCACTTCATCCGGCGCGGTTTGGAGCTGGGGCGCTACCCGTAATCTTGCAAGTTCGGGCAACGGGCATCATATTCGATCCGCAGTGTGATGGCGTCCAGTGGCCACGCGGTTTTCAATACTTCCTGGCGGCCGGCGGTGGGGAGCGGGGGCCGTTGCCGGAAGTGCGCACGACGGGGCGGACGATATGGGACGGGGTTATCAGGGCGGCGGCATTTTCCTGGTTCGCCTTGTGGGGCTCTTTTTGCTCCTCATGCTGTTCGCAGCGGTGTTGCATGAGGCGCGGCCGGCGGTGGGGAAGCGTTCCATCCCGGCACCCCCCAAGATTGAAGAAACGCTGCTGGCCCGGCTGCAGCCGGCCTTCAGCCAGAACCGGCAAAAATTCTTCGACAGTCTGTACCCGGTTGGCACGGCCACGGGGCTTGCGGTCCACGAAGTCTCCGTCACCGCCTGGAAAAATGACTGGCCGAGCAACCGTGCCGGGGACATCCGGCAGCTCACCGTCTGTTACACCCTGTATTGGACGGATCCCCTTCGCAGCGACGGTTACACCACGATTCGCCTCCTCTTCGACACGGCGGCCGGCCGTTGCCTTGAGGAACAGGTCCAGGCAACCAATGCCGCCGCCCACACCGAGGCCGGCGAAGTGGTTGGCTACTTCGCCAGCCCCCTGATTTACGGTGCGCTCAGCCGCTGAGGCCCCCGTCGGGCGGCACCCTCCGGAGCCATGCGCCGGGTCACCTGGCACGGGCCGGCAAATCAGCGCCGTTCGCGGTAGACGGCCTGGACCAGGCCGAGGCACACCAGGGTGCTGAGCAGGAAGGATCCCCCGTAGCTGACCAGCGGCAGGGGAATGCCAATGATCGGGGCGGCGTGGATGGTCATGCCGATGTTGATGTAGGCGTGGGTGAAGAGAAACGCGGCCACTCCGCCCGCCAGGTAACCGCCAAAATCATCGGGGGCGCGGGCCGAGGCGCGCAGGCAGCGGTAGATCAGCCCGATGTAGGCCAGCACCACGCCGGCGGCGCCGACGAAGCCCATTTCCTCGCCGATGACGGAGAAGATGAAGTCGGTTGGCGCCACGGTGCGCGGCAGGAAGCCGAGCACATGCTGGGTGCCTTTCATCAGTCCCTTGCCGTGCAGTCCGCCGCTGCCGACCGCCAGCAGGGACTGGTGGGCGTTCCAGCCGGTGTCCGAGATGTCGTTGCCGGGCTGGACAAAGGTGATCAGCCGGTCCCGCTGTTTTTTGGTCAGCACGGTGTTGAAGGCAATGGGCGCCGTGATTGCGGCCACCAGCACCAGCAGCAGGATCCAGCGCCATGGGATGCCCGCCAGAAACAGGATGGTGCCGGTCACGGTCAGGAACACCAGCGCCGTCCCCCAGTCGGGCTGCAGGCCGATCAACACCACCAGCGGCGCCACCGCCAGCAGCGGCGGCAGCACGTGGTGGAGCCGGGTCAGGCTCAGGCTGGGCCGCGAGGCCAGCCAGGCCAGCAGCAGCACCGTCGCCGGCTTGGCAAACTCGGCCGGCTGCAGGGTCACGCCGAACAGCGGCAGCCAGCTGCGGGCGCCGTTGATGGTGCGCCCGAACGGCAGCAGCAGCAACAGCAGCAGCAGCGTGGCGACATAGAAGATCCACCAGTGGCGCCCCAGCCATTCATAACTGGTCAGGCTGACCACGAAAAAGACCACCAAGCCCAGGCCGGCCCACACCAGCTGTCGCTGCCAGTAGTCGGCGAACTGGCCGCCCGCCTGCTGGCCGGTGCCGTAAATGGTCAGCAGCCCGATGGCCAGCAGCGCGGCGGCGAACAGCATCTGCACATAGTCGAGGCGCGCCAGGCGATGGCGCAAGCCGCCAAAAAAATGGGTGAACATGGTTGCAGGAAAAGCCCGGGGGGCCGTTACGGAACAGTGGAGGTTGAAGAACGGCAAGCGGCCGTCCGCTCAATATAACGTTCCGTGAACACTCCTCGGGGAGCGGCCGGTGTACTGGCGGAAGGCGCGGGAAAAATAGTTGCTGTCGGTGAAGCCGCAGCAGCGCGCCACCTCGCCGATCCGGTCGTGCGAACTCCGCAGCAGCCGCCGGGCATGCCGGAGCCGCGTTTCCAGGATGAAGCGCTCCGGGGTCACCCCCAGCGCCGCCTGGAAACAGCGCCGGAGATGGCGCGGCGACAGGGCGGCGGCCCGGGCCAGCTGCGCCGGGCACAGGCGCTCCATGTAATGGTTCTCGGCAAAGGCGACGGCCCGGCTGATCCGCGCCCGCGCCGCGCCGCCGTCCCGGCCGGCATCGGGGGCCGCCGCGCGGCAGAGCCGCACCAGCAGCTCGGTCAGTTGGGCGGTTACCATCAGTTGGGTGCCGGGGCGGTTGGCGAACAGCTCCGCCTGCATGGCATCAACCAGCTGCAGGCTGTCTTCCAGCTGGGCCGGCCCCAGCGGCAGGGGGCGGGCCGGACTCTCGCGCAGCGCGGCAAACCCGGCCAACTCCCGGAGGGGGGCGAGGCTGGCCAGCAGCTCCGGATGGATCAGCACGTTGCAGATCAGGAACCGCTCGGTGTCGGCGTAGCCGTGCCGTTGTCCCGGCAGCACGAGGAAAAGCTGGCCGGCGCGCAACGGGACGGGGGCCGGCGCGACCAGATGCCGGGCGCGCCCCTCCAGCACGAACACCAACTCACCGAACTCGTGGGTGTGCGGCACATGGTCCACCGTCCAGCCGCGCATCAGCAGCACGCCGGGCGCCGGCTGGTCGCGGATCCACTCCTGCCAGGCGAAATGCGACCAGCGCGTCGGATCGGGGCGATGTTCAGTTTGGCCCATAAATGCTAATTTTCGTCCCTTCGGTGAAGGTCACCGGTAATCTACCGCCTTATACTGTGGAAGGGCAAGGCGGTGGAACGGCCCGGCCATCGCTGTGATGGCGCGAAAAGAGGCGCCGGCCCGGCCCCGCGGGATTTTCAGAGCCCGGAACGTCAGTGACGGGCCAAATGGCGAACGGTTCGGTTTTTTGGTTTATCTTTCGTCCCATACGTCCTAAATTAAGTCGCTGCCCCTCCTCACCTTTCTCGTGGGGCCGGGGGCCGACTCCGCTGGAGATTCTGGTCATGCGCCTGCCTTCCCTGACGTCCCGCGCCGCCCTGGCGGTCAACTGCCTGACCCGGCACGGCGACCCGGCCCGCGGCTACCTGCCTTATTTCTACACCCTGCTCAACGACCGGCCGGTGAGCGCGGCCCTGCAGATCTGGTCCTATGGCGACGGCCTGGGGCGCGCCGTCGACGCCCTGACCCTGTTGCGCGCCATGACCGGCGGCACGGTGGAGGGGCCGGACGACCGGACCCTGCGTGCCCTGCTGATCGGCCTGATCGGGACGGACGGCCTGTCGTGGTGTCCGGCCGAACCGTGGCTGATGGATGTCCCGCACACCCGGCCCGCCTGGCTGCAGCAGGGCACGCTGCTGGCCCTGACCAGCCTCTACCAGTTCACCGGCGACCCGGAGTACCGCGAACTGGCCGAACGCAACATCCTGGCCGTCGCCGCCATGGCCCGGCCGAGCGCGTTTGGCGACGCCGAGTTTCCCGGCGATCATTACACCCGGCGCGACGGCTGGGCGCCGCTGCCCACCGACCCCATGCACCGGCACTCGGTCTTCTCCACTTCCATCACCATGCCGCTGATGCGCTACTACCGCCTCACCGGGTTTGCCCCGGCGCTGGAGCTGGCGTCCAAGCTGATCGGCTGGGCGCTGCGCGACCATGACGGCGGCAACGCCCTGTTCGAGCGCGGCCATTTCCACTGCCAGAGCCGCCTGGTGATCGCGCTGCTGCTGCACGGCCTGGCCGCCGGCCGGCCGGCGGATGTGGCCTTGGCGGAGCGGCTCTACCGCAAGGCACGGGCGCTCGGCACCAGCACCGGCTGGTTCCCGGAGCAGATCAACAATCCGGAGCACAACCGCTCCAACCTCTCCGAAACCTGCTGCCTGACCGACATGCTGGAACTGGCCGTCCTGCTGGCACAGCACGTGAATCCGGCCTACTGGCACGATGCGGAACGCTATGCCCGCAACCATCTGCTGGTCCACCAGATCACCGGCACCGACTGGCTGGCCAACGCCTCCGCTGTGCCGCGTTCGGAGCATGCGCTGGGCTACAACCACGAGGCCAAGCGGCGCGGCGAGGGAATCGAGGAGGGGCCGCGGCTGTTGCAGAGCATTCTCGGCGGTTTTGCCGGCTGGGGCGCGGTCACGGCCATGAGCGACGACACGTCGCTCGCCAACTCCAACCAGCAGTGCTGCAATGCCGCCGGCGCCCGCGCCCTCTATGACGCCTGGTATTATGCGGTGACGGACGACGGCCGCGAGTTCCGCGTCAACCTGCACCTGGCCCGGCGCCATCCCGCCGCCGAAGTGCGGGTGGACGGCGACGCGGCGCGCGAAACCGTGACCGTGCGGCTGGCCGCGGCGCGGGACGCCGTCCGCATCCGCATCCCGGAATTCCTGGCCGCGGCGGAGGTGTCGGCCGCCTGCAACGGCCGGCCGCTGGCCCTGGCGGCGGGGGACGACGGCTTCCTCGCCGTCGGCCCGGCCGCCGCCGGCAGCGAACTCCGCTTCAGCTGGCCGCTCAAGCCGCGGGTGTCCAAGGAGCGGATCGCCCCCGGTGAGTTCACCTTCCACTGGGCCGGCGCCACGGTGACCGCGGCGGAGCCCGTGCAGGCGCTCGGGCCGCTGTTCGTTCCCGGCCGCTTCGCGACCGGTCCGGCCGCCCCCGAGCCGCTGCCCGCCTGCGACCTGCCGCCGCTGTAGGACCTTTGGGGGAACGGGTGCTCGCTTTGCGGATTCCGCAAAAAGGTTTGACGGAGGGGGGGGAACCGCCGTTCCTCCAAAGGGGGATCCCAACCAACAGGACGGTCATATATCTTCCTCGCCGCCGGTGTTGACGTGCCGGCTTGGCGGGCTATAGTGGGCACCCGTCTGATGTGAACTTAGATGGCCATAGGTTTGACCCCGATCACCTGTTCCCGCGGAGAGGTGGCTGAGTGGCCGAAAGCAACGGTTTGCTAAACCGTCATACTGGGCATCACCCGGTATCGAGGGTTCGAATCCCTCCCTCTCCGCCAATTACGTAGCACAAAGAAACCAGCAGGGCACGACCCAAGCGGTCGGTCCGGCTGGTTTTTTTGTTGGTTCCGATACCGTTCCGGTAAGGGTTGCCGAATTGACTGTGAACGGGGGCTGCTTTCCAAGGACATTGACACCCTGGAGCTCTGGCACGTGGAGGATCTGAAATTTCACCCGTCGTTGCTGGACCGCATCCTGGGCATTGGCGCGATCACCATTGTGTCCCACGACGACACTACGCCGCGGTTGCTTCTCCGGGCGCTGCCCCATTCTCGTCCGGTCTTCGAGACCATGAAACAGCGGATCATCACCGTGAAGCGGCAGCGCGGGGTCATCAAACTGGATGCCGGCTGACAGCGGTTCGGCCGCAAACACCTTTTTTCTCGCCAAGCACGCCAAGCATGACGGCGTCACACCGGACCCGCCCTCCGCTCATTATCCGCTTTGATCGCCGCCGAAAAGGCCGTTCCGATGTTCCGTGCTACAGCTCTGGACAGCCCCCGTCATTTCCTTGTGGCTGGGGCCAGGCACAGATTCCGGACGGTGCCGGCGAAGTCACGGGTCAGGTGGTCAAGGAAGGCGTCCCAGGCCGCGGCGTGGCGGTAGAGGGCGAGGGCGGCAATGGCCTTGGTCAGGATGGCGTCACCGTAGGCGCGCAGTTCCGGCCGGGCAAAGGTGCGCAGGATGCGGGGCATGCCCAACCGCTGCACCAGCAGGGCCGGCACATAGGCGCGGAAGGCGGCTTCGACGACCTGGCGGTCGCGGCTAATCACGTCCAGGCCGGCATAGAGCCGCTGCTGCACGTCCAGAAGCTGTTCGCTGGTCTGCACGGAAAGCCGGTGCAGCGGCGTGCCGGTTTGCCGGCCCAGCGCCAGGAGCATCCGGGTTTCCGCCACGGCGTTATGCGCAATTCGCTCAAACACCGCCTGGACCAGGCCGGCCTTGGCGCGCGCATCCCGGACCAGCACCGCCTCATACTGGTCGCCGAACAGGAACGCAGTCAACACCTCGGCGATGGAACTGCTGGTGACACCGCCCTTGTTGGCGCTGGAATCGCGGATCTGCAGGATCTTGCTGTCGCGGGCAATGACTTCGCGGGCGGTGTCGTCAAAGAAGACGTTGGCGCCCTCCGCGATCACCCGCAGGTCCGGGAAATTAGCGAGGAACCGCCGCACGTTGTCGGCATTGACCGTGTCCTTGAGGCCGCCGCAGGGGACAAAGGCCTTGATTTTGGCGGCGGCCGTCAGCCGTTTCATTTCCGGATGGGTCAGGGCGTTGCGGTGGAACCAGGCGCCGTCCGCGATCACCGTGCCATCCGGCAGGGTGCAGGGGCCGGGGGCGCGGGGGATGCGAAAGCCGCGCGGCCCCAGGGCGGCCGGCGGGAAGGCCAGGGAATTGAGCCGCGGCTGCGTGTGCCGGGCGAACGCCAGTTTCAGGAGTTCGCCGCGGTCCAGGCCGTCGGGATCGAACAGCACGGAGCCGCCGTCCACCAGCAGGCAGATGGGGCCGCGGTAGCTCTGGATCTGGTTGGCCCCCAGGTCGCCGTCCGGCCCGCCGGTCATCATCAGGGGGGTGTCTTCCTCCTTCATCGCCAGGTGGTCGAACACCGTCCGCAGGCAGGTCATGATGCCGGTGGTGGTCATGCCGCTGAGGGCGATGCGGCCGCCGATCCGGCGGAGAATGGCGTCCATCTTGGCGGTGGTCAGGACGGGGGCGCCAGCGATCTGCAGTTCGGTGCCGCGCGCCCCGCGGTCGAGCAGGCCGAACACCCGGCCGTCATCGAGCCGGCCAAAGGTGTCGTGGGGGATGCCGATGCTCTTGCCGGTGGTGATGGTGCGCCAGTGGCGGTATCCGCGTTCCCGTGCACGCCGGGCGACGGCATCCATGAACGGTGCCGTGCCCTCATCCGGGCCGAAGAAGATCACTTCCGGCCGGCCCAGGTAATCGACCACCGCCGGATCGGGCAACATCAGATCCAGAATGCCGTCGGCAAAATCGAGGATGGCGGCCAGACCGTCCCCGGCATACGGGGGATGGGGAACGATGACGCCCTTGGCGCCGCTCTCGGCGATGTCCTTGTGCTTGAGCCGTTGCGCCACCGGGCCCAGGGCGTAATTGAGCAGCGGCATGGCGTCGAGTTCCGCCTCGTAATTGCCCGGGGTCACCCGGATCAGGCGGACGCCGCCGCGGGCCACGTCCTCGGCCCGCAGGTGCGTTCCAATGGCGTGAAAGCCGGCCACGAAAAAGACGCCATGCACCTTGCCGGGAAAGACCAGCGGATCGAGCAGGGCCGGGGCGAAACGGAAGGCGAAAGCGCGTTTCCGTTCCTTGTAGAAGTTGGTTTTCAAGGTGTGGATGAGGCACTTGCCCATGAACTGGTAGAGGTCGGCCCCGGTCCGGTCGTCCACCAGGGCGATGGCCACCCGTTGCTGAAATGCTGCGACCGCGCGTTGCAGTCCTGCGGCCGACAGCCGGCGGCATTGGGCGGGATTGAAGCGGCGGTCGAACAGCCGGTAGAGCTCTTTGACGAATCCTGGATGCTGCCGCACCGTTTCCAGGATGCCGCGGCGGGTGAATTCGGCGCGGTTGCTCTCGAACACCCGCCGGGCGAAGGCATCGCGCAGGGCCGGTTCGGCCAAACCCGAAAGGATGGCGGCATCGGCCGGCGCGTCTTTGTAGACGAATGTATGGACGGCGGCGGCGGCCAGGGTCGCGAACAGATATTCCTCCAAGGTCAGCGCGCCACCGACGTACGGCGTGTCCAGTTCGCTTTCCGGGGCCGCCAGAAGGTTGCGCAGGCCGGCCAGAAAACGGCCCAGCGTCGCCAGCGCCGGTGTGCCGTCGAGGTACAGGGAGCAGACGGCTTCAATCCGGCCGGCGGGATGGCGCCACGGTTCCCAGTACGCCCGGTTCAGCGGCAGGTGCAGTTCCTCCAGCAGGTGGCGGATGACCGGCAGTGCCGAGCGTTGAAAGTCATCCCGGAACATCACCCGGGTCTCGCGGGTGGCGCGCGCCGCCGACACCCGGACCAGCGGCGTCACGTCGGCCGTCGCGGCTTTCAGGAACGCCTCGTACCGGCGCCGGGTCGCCAGTGGCACCACCGCGCTGCCGCCGGCCGCTTGGTTGAAGGCGAACGGGGATTCGCCTGTTTTTAACTCCGCCAGCGCCTTGCACGGTTCGGCACGGATGACGTAAGTGTAGTACCCGCTGGCGCGGCCGCAGTAATACTCGACGCGGTGCTCCGCCATGGCCACGTTCAACACCGCTTCCATGCGGTCGCGGTTGCGCACGGTGGCGATGCGCACCTGGACCCCGTCGTCCATGTCGAACGGCACTTCCGACACCTCGCTGCGCAACCGGAAACGACCGTTCTCCTCCTGCACATTGGCGGCAACGGTGCGCAGAATCGCGCGCAGCGCCGCCGGCGACAGGTGGCGGAAGAAATAGGCCGGCAAGCCCAGTTCGGCCAGCAGGATGCCCGCCGCGGCATGGACGCAGCGGGCCGTGAACAGCCCCTCCTCGGTCAGCGCCAGCAGGATCTTGTACAACACGCCCGGCACCAGGCCCCGGCGTTTGGCCACATCCATCAGATCCACGGTGTCCATGAGGCGTACCTTTAAAGGTTGAGCGGTTAGGGGGTTGAGGGGGTGAGCGGAAAGCGGAAAGGGGGAGGCATTTTTAAAAGTTCCGGCAATAAAAACACCACTCTACTATACGTGTTTTGCCATCGCCGAAAAATGTTGAATGCTGAATGTCGAATTTTGAATTTTGAATGGTGGGGAACATTCGACATTCAAAATTCAGCATTCAAAATTCGACATTTGTTTTGGTGATTCTTTTGCAGCTTCCTTTTGTCCGTCCTCCAAGTCTTCCATGTCCTCAACGTCCTCTTTGTCCCATTAGTGGTTGCTGGCCGCCGGCGCCAGATAGGCCTCGGCCTCGGCGCCCAGTTCCCGCCGCAACAATTCCCCCACCTCGACCGCATCACCGGCGGCGGCGCCTGTGGCGGACAGCGGCGCGGCCCGCAGGCTGCGCTCGGCCGCTTCGCAGACCACGGTGGTCCAAAACCCGGTTTCGAGCGGATCCATATACCGCTGGTACTGCTCCGCGCTCAGGTTCCCGGAACGGTGGGCCAGAATGCGCCGGAACAGGTCGCCCGGCCGGCTGATGCCGTAGCCGCTGACCCGGCCGCCGGCCTCGAAATTGCGGAACAGCGGATTGCGCTCGACAATGCCGCCGGCCACGATCTCGCGGCAACCCGGGGTGTCGAGGCCGAGATCGAGCAGGCCGTCGCTGAAGATCAGCCGCGCCGACTGCACGGTGGTGGCATGGGCGCTGTTGGGCAGGTGCCAGCCGGTGAGGAGATGTGCCGCGGCGCCGTTCTCGAAGACGATTTCGGTGTCGCACAAATCCCAGCCGTTTACCGGCACCGGCTGCAAGGTCGGCAGTTTTTGCCGCCAACCGGAGGCGCGCACCCGGACCGGGCGCAGGCCGACGATGTGCAGCAGCGCGTCCGCCATGTGCACGGTCAGGAAGCTGATGGGGCTGTTCTTGGCGGCGAAATCGGGGGAGGCGAAGAAGCGCGGCTCGTGGTTGGGGTCGGCGACCAGCAGCTTGTCGAGCATGTAAACCACGGCGGCCTGAAAAGTGCCGTAGGCTCCGGCGCGGACGCGGGCGGCCGCCTCGCGGATGCGCGGGTCGTCGCGCTTGTGGAAATCCACCCCGAGCAGGCGGCCGCCGGCGCGGGCCGCCTGGATCATGGCATGGGCGCTCTTGATGGTGTCGGACAGCGGTTTCGGCACCACCACGTCCAAGCCTTGGGCCAGGGCGGCAAGGGCCGGCGCCGCGTGCAGGCTGTCCGGGGTGTTGACCTGGACCGCATCCAGTTCCACTTTGGCCAGCATCTCCCGGTAATCCGTGAACCGGCGGTCCGGCGGAATGCCGTGCGCGTCGCAGAAACCCGCCAGGGATGCCGGGTTCGGATCCGCCGCCGCCGTGATGCGCAGTTGGTGCGAATAATCGCTGCTGAAGTACAGGTGCTGATAAATTTCGCGCACCACCGAGCCGGTGCCGATGAGGCCGATGCGAAGAGCGTCCATGGGAAATGCCTTTGGGGTTGAGGGGGTGAAACGTGATGCGTGAAGGCCGAATGCTGAATGATGTTGGGGCCACCCTTTTGGAAAAGGGTGCTCCCCATACCCCTTCCTAAAACTTTTGTATCCTATCCTCAAAAGGGGGTTCCCAACCAACCAACATGAATTCCGCCAGGAATTCGGCGAAGGCGGCGGCTTCGGGCAGGCTGAGCTGTTCATTGTCGGCATGGGCGTAACGGAGCTGGCCGGGGCCGGCGGTGAGCACGGGCAGTTCCGGGTATTCGGTGGCGAACAGGCGGGCGTCGCAGCTGACGTCCCAGCCGCGCACCGGCCGGTCGTCCGGCCACAGCCCGGTGGCGCGGGCGGCCCGGATGGCGGCGCGCATCGGTGCGGAGTCCGCGGCGCCGGCGAAGGCGGCGTTGTGCAGTTTGTCGAAGGTCACCTGGAGCGGGCAGGCGGGGAGGGGCGTCCGGCCGGTCGCGGCCGCCCAGAGACTGAAGCCGTCTTGGACGGCGGCGCGCAGGCGCGCCATCACATCGGGCAGGGAATGGGTGGGCAGGAAGCCCTGGCCCCCTTCCAGCAACAGCTCCGCCGGGTCGGCGCCGTCGCCCGGCGCCAGCTCCGGCGGCGCGCCCGCCACCCGTGCCAGCGCCGCCCGGGACCGGATCAGGGCGCGGACCAGGGTTGCCCATTTGGTGATGGCGCCGTCGTTTTCCAGGATCGAGCCCATATGTCCGGTGGCGCCATGGACGGTCAGCCGCCAGGCGTCCCCCGCCAGTTCCAGATCGAAATGGCGGGCCACCTTGGGCTGGCCGGTGGCGGGGTCGGCCACCTGGGTTTTGTCGCCGTAGAGCGCCGTGTACTCGGCCAGGCCGGCCGCCAGCACGTCGCGCAACAGCGGTTCCGCCGCCGCCGAGGTGCCGCCGGGGAAGCGGAGCAGCGTCTCCACGCGGGCACAGATGCGGGACGGATGCTGGCCATCGGCGCCGAGGATGCCGTGGCAGGTCTGGACCGGGCGATGGGGGAACAGCGGATGCGCGCTTTCCGCCTTGATGGCGCGACCGGCGGCCTCGAGTTCGCCGACGACAAACGCGGCCGCCTCCAACAGGTTCAGGCCCGGCGCCTGCCCGGCAACTTTGTACCAGAGCGCGCCGCGGTTGCCGGGATGGATGTTGTTGCCGCAGCACTCCAGTACCATCAGGGCATCGTAGCGCTGGCGGAGGTCGCGGTCAATGGCCAGGGACAGGGAACCGTTGCCGCCGGTTTCCTCGTCGATGACGAACATCAGGGTCAGGTCGCCGGCCGGTGAGGTGCCGTCGCGCTGCCGGCGGTCGGCGACCAAGCGCAGCGTCGCCAGCAAGGCGGCCAGCGGGCCCTTGTCGTCGCAGGCGCCCCGGCCATGCACGACGTCACCGTCGACTCGCGGCGGGAAATAGGGGCAGACGGTGTCGATGTGGACATTCAACGCCAGCCGCCGGCCCCGGCCATTCGGGGAGCCGGGGAGATGGGCGACCAGGTTATTCCGCCCCGCATACACCACTTCCGGCGGCGGTGCCTGCCCGCCGGCCGCGGACGCGGCGTAGTATGCATTGGAATAAAACGGGTGCCGGCCAATTGCCGGGTTGACCGGCCGGCGCTCGCAGACCAGTCCCGGCCAGGCGAGCCGGGCCAGTTCGGCCTCGATCCGGTCGAAGGTTTGCGCCTCGGCCGCAGCCAGCGCTGCCACGTCCGCCCGCGGCGTGGTGTCCACCCGCAGCAACGCCAGCAGCAGCTCCCGCAGATATGCTTCGGTAGGCTGAAGCTTGTTAGGCTGTAGGCTGAAGGTCATTTTTTTAACCTGTTTGGGGCCTATGGGATTCTTCGATCGGGCTTCGTGCTCTTCGTGCCTTCGTGGTGAAGGATTTTGGTCTTAGCCCCGGACGACGTTGGCGAAGACGGATTCCAGGGCGTCGAGGGCTTCGCGGAGGGCGTCTTCGGGAATGGTGAGCGGCGGGCAGAGCTTGACGCTGGCGCCGCCGAAGCCGACGGGGGCGAAGAGCATGACGCCGGCGCGGACCGCCTCGCCGACCACCTGCCAGGCCAGGTGCGGGTCCGGCTCGCTGGTGCCGGGTTTGACGCAATGCAGACTGGCGACCAGCCCCTTGCCGTGATGGGCGAGGATGACCCGGCTGAAGCGCTGTTGGATGGCCGCCGCGCGCTCCTGCATGACCGCGCCGAGAGTGGCGGCGCGTTGGGTCAGCTGTTCGTTGAGGATCAGGCGGATATTGGCCAGGGCCGCCGCGCAGCAGACGGCGTTGCCGCTGTGGGTGCTGGTCATGGAGCCGGGCGGGAATTGGTCCAGCAGATCGCGCCGGCCGATGACCGCCGACAGCGGCAGGCCGCCACTGATGCCTTTGCCGCAGGAAATTAGGTCGGGCACGATGCGGTAATGCTCGTAGCCCCAAAAGGTTCCGGTACGTCCGAAGCCGGCCTGGACCTCGTCCATGACCAGCGGCACGCCGTGCCGGTCGCACCAGGCGCGCAGGGCCTGCATATAGGCCGGGGGGGCGAAGCTGGAGTTGCCGCCCTGGTAGGTTTCGCTGATCACGCCGCAGACCCGTTCCGGGGCCACCCCGCGCGCCGCCAGCGTCCGCTCAAACGCCGCGAAGTCGTTGTCCTCCGGCCGGCTGCGCACGCCGCCGTCGGGGAACGGCACGGTGAGGAAGTGCGGGTCGGGATAGCCGATCCATTCCTGGAGGGAGGGAATGCCGCCGGCGCGCTGACTGCCCAGGGTGCGGCCGTGGAAGGCGTTCTCGAAGGAGACAAACACCGCGTCGCGGACACCGCGGCGCCGGGCCTGTTCCCGGCACAGCTTGAGGCAGAGCTCATCGGCCTCGGAACCGGTGGAGAGCAGCATCACCTTATCGTCCGGTCGCGGTGCCACCGAGCGCAGCAGCGCCGTCAGTTCGGCCCGGTACTGATGGGGGAAGCAATAGGTGGTCAGCAGCGGCCGCGCCGCGGCTTCCGTGACCGCCGCCGCGATTTCCGCCCGGCCATGGCCGGCGTTGGCGATCAGGACGCCGCTGGTGAGGTCGATCCAGCGGTTGCCCCAGGCGTCCCAGACACTGGCGCCCTCGGCCCGGTCCCAGACCACCGGTGGCTGCCCCTCCATGCACACCGGCTCGCAGGTGCGCAACTGCTCCAGCAACGCCACCGAGTCCGGGTGCGGGATCGGCGACTGAATGCGCCGCCAGCGGGTTGAAACTGGCGTGGTGGCTTGCGGTTGAATGGCATAGGGTTCGCTCATGGAAGGTCTCCTGTTGTCAAACGGGGCAAAAGAATGTCACGGCGTTGCGGCACGTCCCAGGCAGGCAAGAATGCCTGCCCCACGGTGAGGGCCGTCTGTGCTTGTTGGGGTGAGATTTTAATTGCCTTCAGCCTAATCAGCTTCAGTCTAGCGACGTCTATCATCCGGTTTCGCGGAGGACGAGTTCGGGGGGGACGGTGATCTGTTGGCCCGGCGGGACCGGGGCGCCGCCCGCCGGCGGCAGCAGCAGGTCGAGCACGGCGCGGGCAAAGGCGGTGTTGTTCTGGCCGATGGTGGTCAGGGCGGGGTCGAAGAGGGCTGCAGCGTACAGGTTGTCCATGCCGACGACCGCCACCATGTCCGGCACGGCGATGCCGCGGCGGCGCAGGATGCGGAGCAGGGCCATGGCCCAAATGTCGTTGGAGGCGATGATGGCGTCGGTGCCCCCCGCGTCCACCACGGCCTGCACCGCCGCGGCAGCCTGTTCCGGTGCGGGCGGAAAGGTGCCGTCGCCGTGCCAGACCCGCCGGGGATCCGGTTCCAGGCCGGCCGCGGCCAAACCGGCAGTGAAACCGCGCCAGCGGTCGGCCATCAAGGGGTCGGCGGCGGGCGGGGCGTTGAGGACCAGCGCCAGGCGCCGGCGGCCCCGGGCCAGCAGGTGTGCCACGGCCTGCCGCACGCCCTCGGCCCGGTCCACATCCACCACGTGGGCGCCGCGTACCGGGGAATAGGTTTGGAACACCAGGCCGCGGGCGGTGCCGGCGGCCGGGGCGCCAGGGGCCAGGAATTCACGGAACAGCTTGCGCAGGGGGGCGTCGCAACGGGGCGCCGGATTATGGAAACAGAGGAGCGCCGCGATGCCGCGGGCCCGGAAGTCGCGCAGGTAGTCGGCGGTGCGTGCCGGATCGCCGTGGAACTGGCCGATCATCAGCCGGTGGCTGTGCTCGTCCGCCAACCGTTCCACCGCCGCCAGCCGCTCGTAATTGGCCGGGGTGGACTCGGCGCCGATCAGCACGCCGATGACCGTGGAGGCGCGGCCCTTCAGCGCCTGGGCGGCGGCGTCGGGACGGTAGCCGAGGCGCGCGGCCAGGGCGCGGATGCGCGTTGCGGTCTCCGCACCGACCCGGACCGTGCCGGTGCCGGGCCCGTTGCCGGCGCGGCCGCCGAGCACGGCGGAGACCACGGAAGGGGTCACCCCGGCCCGGCGTGCCAGGTCGACCAGGCGCACCCGTCCGTCCGCCCGTCCGCCGTCGCCGGTTGCCGTTGTGCCTCCGTTCATGCCGCTTCCTTATCTTTCGGGCTGTTTGATTTAACGTTGTATCATAAGCCGCGCCGCCGTCCCTGTCAAATCCGGCGGGAAACCGGGGGTGGAGAAAAATATGGCGATTGGCCCCCCCCCCTTTGAGGAGAGGCGGTTCCCAAGCCCTCCGACCCAACGGTCCGGCACCCGGCCCCCCTGCTTCCCGCCACCGGCCGGGCCGGGCGCTGCCCGATGCTATGTTATGGCTTTTGACAGTTTACGGGCGCCCGCCGGCTGGCGGGCGCCCTGGCAGCCATATGGTGCAGGGGCGGAAAACATGGCCGGCGAACGGCTGACCTGGCATATCGTGGGGTTCCTGAAACCCTACCGGTGGGTGATGGCCGGCGCGGTGGTGGTGACCATGCTGCTCACCGTGCTGGCCATGCTGCCGCCGTTGCTGATGCGCGCCGTCATTGACCGGGTGGTCGGCGCCGGCGACCGTGCCTCTTTCTGGCCCCTGGCGCTGTGCATGGTGGCGGTGCCGGTGCTGGCGGCCGTGTGCTCGCTGCTGCAGTCCCTGGGGCTGGCGTATGCCGGCTGGCGTTTTCTGATGGACGTGCGGGTGGGGCTCTACCAGCACCTGCTCGGGCTGTCGATGCGCTTCTTCGGCAAGCACAGCACCGGCATGCTGGTGAACCGGCTGATGGGCGACTCCTCGACGGTGGGCAACATGCTCAGCCAGCAGAGCCTGACCGTCATTTCCGACGTCATCTGCTCCGGCTTCGCAGTGGCCGCCACCTTCGCCATCAACTGGCGCATGGCGCTGATCCTGGTCGCCGTGGTGGTGCTGTTTGCCGGCAACTGGAAGCTGAACATCGGCCAGCTGCGCCGGGTGGGGCGTTCCTACTGGCAGAGCTTCGACCGGCTCTCCGGCGGCATCCAGAACCGGTTGTCGGCCAACCTGGCGGTGAAGACCTTCGGCGCCGAACAGCGCGAGCAGCGGGTGTTCGAGGGGCAGTCGGCGACGGCGCTGGAGCTGTTGAGCAACGCCAACACCACCAGCAACACCTTCTGGATGAACACCAGCCTGATCCAGAACCTGGGGCGTTCGGTCATCTTCTTCCTTGGCTGCGCGCTGGTGCTGCGCGGCGACATGACCTACGGCGACGTGGTGGCCTTCACCGCCTATGCCATGCAGCTGCTGTGGCCGGCCATCCGCTTCTCCGAAATGGCGCGCCAGATCCAGGATTTCCGGGTGGCCATCGAGCGCATTTCCGAGATCCTGGCCGAGCAGCCGGAAATCGCCGCCAAGCCGGGGGCGCTGCCGGTGGGGCGGCTCAAGGGCGGCGTCCGTTTCGAGAATGTCCATTTCCATTACGAGCCGGGGCGGCCGGTGATCCGCGGCTTCGACCTGGAGGTGGCGCCCGGCGAGACGGTGGCGCTGATCGGCCCCACCGGGTGCGGCAAGAGCACCATTCTGACCCTGCTGATGCGCTTCTATGACACCAGTTCCGGCGAGATCCGCCTCGACGGCCTGCCCGTGCAGGACCTGGAACTGGACTCGCTGCGCCGCCAGTTCGGCATTGTCCTGCAGGACCCGCTGCTGTTCAATGTCAGCATTGCCGACAACCTCCGCTACGCCCGCCCCGGCGCCACCCGCGCCGACCTGGAGGCCGCCGCCCGGGTGGCCGAGATCCACGACTTCATCATGAGCCTGCCCGACGGCTATGACACGGTGATCGGCAGCGAGGGCATCCAGCTTTCCACCGGCCAGAAGCAGCGCATCACCATTGCCCGTGCCGTGGCCGCCGATCCGGCCATCCTGATCATGGACGAGGCCACCAGCGCCCTGGACAGCGAGAGCGAGCACGCCATCCAGCTCGCCATGCAGCGCGTGCTCAAAGGCCGCACCGCGTTCATTGTCGCCCACCGCCTGAGCACCATCCGCAACGCCGACCGCATCATCGTGCTCAAGGGCGGCGTCATCAGCGAGATGGGGCGGCACGAGGAGCTGATGGCGCTGCCCGACGGCCATTACCGCATGCTGTACGACCGTTTCATGAGCAAGGGCGTCATCGAGGAAGATCCGGCGTGAGGCCGCACTACCGCAACTATCCGTTCCGTCCGCCCCGGCGCCAGCACGATGCGCAGGCCGGGGCGCTGGCGCTGTTCGGGCGCTTCCTGCGCGTCTATGTCTGGCCGCACCGGCGGGCCGTTGCCCTGTGCGCCACCCTGGTCTGCCTGGAGGCGTGTTCGGTCTACGTGCTGGCCTGGCTGACCCAGGTGGTGGTCGATGACGTGCTGGTGGTCTCGCCCCCGCCCACGGCCGCCTATTCCTCCGCCCGGGCCGCCGTCGCCACGGTGCGGGTGGCCGGCCGCCAGCCGGCCGAGTCCGGCCCGCCCCGGCTGCGCGACGCCCCGGCCGGCCGCGAACGTCCCGCCATCGGCCTGGGCCGGCGCATTGACCAGGGCTGGTCCCACACCCCGCGGCCGGCCGGGGCCGCCGGCATTCTGCTGGCCATTTTCCTGGCCTACACCGGCACCATCGCCGGCATCAACCTGCTGATGCGCTTCGCCGCCCGTGTCCGCATCCGCACCGGCCAGGCGATCACCGGCCATCTGCGCGAGGACATCCACCGCAAGATCATGCTGCTGAGCCTCAGCTACCACAACACCCACACCGCCGGCCGCCTGCTGTCCCGCGTCCTGTGGGATGTCAATGCCGTCCAGGACCAGATGCTCAACACCCTGATCAACTACATCAGCCAGGTGGTGATGGTGCTGGTGGGGGTGGTCATCCTGTTCGCCGTTGACTGGCGCCTGGCCTGCCTGGCCCTCGCCGTGATGCCGTTCTACGTGCTGGTGTTCAAGAAGGGGCGCCCCGCCATTCTGGAAAGCGGCCATGAGATGAGCCAGTCCAATTCCTGCCTCTACGGCCTGGTTTCGCAGAAACTGGACGCCGTCCGCGCCGTCCAGGCCTACGGCCGCCAGCCGCACGAGCGCCTCGCCTTCCACCGAATCAGCGCCGTCTACCTGCGCGACTGCCTCTGGCAGGCCCGTACCAGCGCCTGGATGAACCGCCTCGGCGAAATGCTCAGCGCCCTCGGCACCAACGGCGCCGTCTTCCTGACCGGCACCTGGCTGGTGCTGGACGGCCAACTCACCCTTGGCCAGATGCTGTTTGCCCAGGGTGCCGCCGCCAGCCTGTTCGGGCCGGTGCTGCAGATCAGCTTCCTCAACGTCACCCTGACCAACCTGCTTGTCTCCCTGCGCCGCCTGGCCGACATCCTCGACGAACCGCTCGAAATCGACGATCGCCCCAACGCCGTGCCGTTCCCCGCCCCCGTCCGCCACGGCCTGTCCCTGCGCCATCTGTCCTTCCGCTTTCCCGGCTCCGGGGAACCGGTGCTGCACGACATCAACCTGGACGTGCCCGCCGGTGGCTGGCTCTGCGTCATGGGGGCCAGCGGCACCGGCAAGACCACCCTGCTGCATCTGCTGGCCCGCCTGCACGAGCCTGAGGCCGGGGAAATTCTGGTGGACGGCGTGCCGCTGTCCAACATCCGCCTCGAGTCGCTACGCCACCATCTCGCCCTGGTGCCGCAGGAGGCCCGCATTTTCAGCGGCAGCGTGCGCGACAACATCTGCTACGGCTCCCCGGACGCCAGTCCGGCCCAGATCATGGCCGCCGCCCGCGCCGCCGAGTTCCATGACTTCATCCTGACCCTCAAGGTGCAGTACGAGACGCTGCTGGGGGAAAAGGGGATCAGTCTCTCCGGCGGCCAAAAGCAGCGCCTCTCCCTGGCCCGCGCGCTGCTGACCGACCCCGAGCTGCTGCTGCTCGACGACTGCACCTCCGCGCTGGATGCCGAGACCGAGGGCAAGATCCAGGAAACCCTGGCCCGCATCATGGCCGGCAAGACCGCCGTCATCGTCTCCCAGCGCATCTCCATGGCCCGGCGCTGCCACCGGATCGCCGTGCTCCAGGACGGCACGGTTGCCGAATACGGCACCCCGGCCGAACTGCTGGCCCGCGGCGGCTTCTACGCCCGCCTGCATGCCCAGCAGACGGAGTGAGGCCGGCGCCGGTCTCTTCCTTCAAATGCCGTCTCTCACGGAGCCACAGAGCCACGGAGATTGGGCGTCTTTTCTGAACAGAAGACAGCAAAGGAAACGAAGGGGGGAATGCCGGGCCGGTTTTTCCTTTGCTATCTTCGCGGGGTGCAACCCCGCGCCTACAGGAAGGAAATGGATTCCTGTAGGCACGGGCGTGTCGCCCATAGCCATCAGGTTAAGGTTTTTCAAGCGTGCGTTGACCGGTGTTTAGGCAGGGCCAAAGGCCCGATTTTATAATAG
>JBAZJM010000059.1:0-18876 GCA_041651315.1 Lentisphaeria bacterium
TGGACGAGAAAACCACGTTCGGCGCCAAACTGGCGCGCGGCGCCTGGGTCACCAGTGTCGAGCTGGTGCCGCCGCGCGGCTACAACCTGGCCGACGTGGTCGCCAAGGCCGTCCAGTGCAAGAACGCCGGCGTGGATGCGATCAACATTCCCGACGGCCCGCGGGCCTCGGCCCGCATCTCGCCGCTGGTCACCGCGCTCGACATCCAGACCAAGGCCGGCATCGAGGCCATGCTGCATGTCTGCGCGCGCGACCGCAACATCATCAGTTTGCAGGCCGACCTGCTCGGCTGCGCGGCGGTCGGGCTGCGCAACCTGCTGTTCATCACGGGGGATCCGCCGAAGCTCGGGCCCTATCCCTCGGCCAGCGGGGTGTTCGACGTGGACGCCATCGGCTTGGTCCGCCTGCAGGCGCGGCTCAACCGCGGGGTGGATCTCGGCGGGCAGGGCATCGAGCCGCAGACCCGTGCCGTCATTGGCGTTGGCGCAGACCCGAATGCGCTCGATTTCGAGCGCGAAGTCCGCCGGTTCCGCGAAAAGGCCGAGGCCGGCGCCGAGTTCGCCATCACCCAGCCGGTGTTTGCCGTCGAGCCGCTGTTCCGTTTTCTTGACGCCGTGGCGGACCTCAAGCTGCCGGTGCTGGCCGGGGTCTGGCCGCTCGCCAGTTACCGCAACGCCCTGTTCATGAAGAACGAGGTGCCGGGGGTCGTCGTGCCGGATGAACTGCTGGCGCGGATGGAGGCGGTGGAAAGCCGTGACGGCCAGCGCCAGGCCGGCATCGAGATCGCCCGCGAAATGGTCGGCCGCCTCCGCTGCCGCGTCGCCGGCCTCCAGGTCAGTGCGCCGATGGGCAACGTCGCCACCGCCCTCGCCGTCCTGGCGCCCTAGCCGGCATTATTCCTGAACCTTGAGCCGTTTTCAAAAGTCCGGCTCAAGGGCGCCGTTCGTGAACGGCAGGAATTCCTCCTAAACCGAAGAGCGAAAACCACAAAACGATGCCGATACCGATACCGACCCTGAGAGCAACCGAACACCCCTGCGCCTCTTGCGCCGGGTTTCACTCGTAAGGCAATTCACCCCTTCGCTACCGTTGCTCCCTTCGGTTAAAAATCCACCTTTTGAAAGCACCTCCCCCGAGCATAATTGCCGCCCCCTTCACCGCCCCATTGCGTGGTCTCCGGTTCAAAGATCAGACCCGTGATGATTCAGTGCTATAGTTCGGGTTTTGCTTTTTCCTAAATAAGCGGGAGCCGCGAGGTTGCCCGGGAGGTGTTTTGGCATGGCGGATTGGGAGCAGAGGGCGGACGGGGGAGGGGCGGCGGCGCCGGCGGCCTCCGGCCGGAAACGGCAGGTGGCGGGGGGGATCTTGCTGGGCGTGCTGCTGCTGGCCGCCGGCGGGTATTTTGCCCGGATGTACCTGCATTACCTGTCCCACGAGGAAACGGACAACGCGTTTGTCGAGGGCACCGTCGTCCAGGTCAGCCCGCGGGTGCCGGGGCATGTGTCGCGGGTGGCGGTGGCGGACAACCAGCACGTGACGGCTGGCGCCCTGCTGGCCGAGATCGATCCGCAGGACTATCAGAACCGGGTGGACGGCGCGCGGGCGGCCCTGGCGGCGGCCGAGGCGCAGCAGCGTTCCGTGGCCCAGGATGTGGCGAGCATCCGCAAGACGGCGGTGGCCGCCGTGGAGCAGGCGCGGGCCGGGGCGGAGGCGGCGGACGCCGCCGTGGAGCAGGCCCGGGCGGCGGCGGAGGCGGCCGAAGCCGAGGCCAACCATGCCCAAAGCGACTGGGTCCGGTATGAAAACCTGTTCAAGACCGGCGGCATCACGGCCGCGCAGCTGGACCAGTATGCAACCCAGGCGCGCGCCGCCGCCGCGACCCTGCGGGCGGCGCAGCGGCGGGTGGCGGCGGCCATGGCCCAGGCCCGGGAAGGGCGGGCCCAGCTGGCCGGCGCCAACATCGCCGACGAGCGCATTGCCAAGGCCGAGGCGGAACTGGCCCGGGTGGCTGCCGAAGTGGAGCGGCTGAAGGCCGAGGTCCGGCAGGCGGACCTGGACCTGGCCCACACCCGGATCTGCGCTCCGCAGACCGGCACCGTCACCAAGAAGGCGGTGGAGGCGGGCAATTTTGTCCGGCCCGGCCAGCCCCTGCTGGGGATTGTCGGGGATGACAAATGGGTGGTGGCCAATTTCAAGGAAACCCAGGTCGAGCGGATGCGGCCGGGGTTGCCGGTGCGCCTGCATGTGGACGCCTATCCGGAGCTGGCGTTGACGGGGCGGGTGGACAGCATCCAGCGCGGGACGGGCGCCCGCTTCAGCCTGCTGCCGGCCGAGAACGCCACGGGCAATTACATCAAGGTCGTGCAGCGCGTGCCGGTCAAGATTGTCTTTGACGGGGCCCTGCCGGCCGCGGTATCGCTGTCGCTCGGCATGTCCGTCGTGCCGGAAGTGCAGGTTCGCCAGTGATCGGCGGCACGCGGTAGACCGAACAATTTTGGGACGCATGAGCAGGCAGGAAACCAATATGGCGGCGGCGCAGTGGACGCCGGTCCGTTCCGCGGTGGGCGCGCACAATCCGTGGCTGGTGGCGCTGGTGATCGCCTTTCCGGTGTTCCTGGAACTGCTCGACACGACCATCGCCAGCGTGGCGCTGCACAACATTGCCGGCAGCCTGTCCGCGGGGACCGAGGAAAGCACCTGGGTGGTCACCAGCTACCTGGTGGCCAACGCCATCATCCTGCCGGTCAGCGGCTGGCTGTGCGAGGTGGTGGGGCGGAAACCGTTTTTCATGGCCTGCGTGGCGATGTTCACCGTCTCCAGCCTGCTCTGCGGCCTGGCCACCAGTTTTCCCTGCCTGATCCTGTTCCGGGTGATCCAGGGGCTGGGCGGCGGCGGCATGGTGCCGATCTCGCAATTGATTTTGGCGGAGAGTTTTCCGCCGTCCAAGCGCGGTTTGGCCTTCGCCATTTGGGGGATGGCCGTGGTGGTGTCGCCGATCCTGGGGCCGCCGCTGGGGGGCTGGCTCACGGAGACCTACAGCTGGCCGTGGATCTTCTTCCTGAACGTGCCCCTGGGGATGCTCTCGCTCCTGCTGTGCTGGCTGTTTCTGGAGGAGCCGCCCCTGCTGGTCGCGGAACGCCGGCGGCGCTGGGCCGCGGGCATCCGCCTGGATTACGTGGGGTTCATTCTGGCGGCGGCGGGCCTGGCGTGCCTGGAGGTGGTGCTCAGCCGGGGCACGGTCAAGGACTGGTTCGCCTCGAACCTGATCCGGGTTTTTGCCGGCTTTTCGGGGGGCGCCCTGCTGGCCCTGGTGCTGTGGGAGTGGCGGCGGCGCCAGCCAGTGGTGGATGTCACGCTGTTCCGCTGGCGGACCTTTTCCATGTCGTTTCTGATGATGTTCGGCGCGGGCATGGTGCTCTA
The DNA here is from genome assembly GCA_041651315.1 of Lentisphaeria bacterium. Lineage (GTDB taxonomy): Bacteria > Verrucomicrobiota > Lentisphaeria > Oligosphaerales > CAITYL01 > CAITYL01. The sequence continues at coordinate 3,421 of JBAZJM010000059.1, forward strand.
CAGCAGCGGCACGTTCGTGCCGATGCAGATGCAGCTCTGCCACGGCTACACGGCCTTCCAGGCGGGGCTGATTGTGATTCCCAGCGGCTTTGGGGCGGCGGCCGGCATGGTGGGGGTGGGCGTGCTTTCCCGGTATGTGCAGTTGCGTTACCTGGTGGCGGTCGGCCTGGTGCTGCAGATCGGGCCCTATTGGCTGATGTACGGCTTCACTCCCGACCTGACCTTTTGGAACATGGCCCTGGTGCGGGCGGTGGCCGCGATGGGGCTGGGATTTCTCTTCGTTCCCGCCATGGCCTTGAGCTATGAAGGACTGCCCGCGGCGGCGGCCAGCAGCGCCACCACGCTGACCAACATCGCGCGCAACGTCGGCGGCAGTTTCGGCATCTCAATGGCCAACACCTGGCTGGCCTGGCGGCTCCAATTCCATCACAGTGTCCTGGCCGAGCACATCACGCCCTACAACCCCGTGGTCACGGAAGCCCTGGCGACGGCGGCGACGGCGGCGGGCGCGGACAGTGGCGGCGACCTGCTGGCGGATCCGCGGGTGCTGACGGCGGTCGACGGCATGGTCAACCAGCAGGCGCTGGTCATGGCCTTCAATGACATTTTTTTCCTCAGCGGCATCCTGTGCGTGGGCATGCTGCTGCTGGTGCCCCTGATGGCACGGAACCAGCCGGGCCATGGCGACGGCATCCCCATGCACTGAAACAGTGGCATTTTCCACCACCGATTTTCTCAACGAGGTTCAATCATGGCGAATTACCGAGGATGGGGCGTGCTGGCGGCCGTGCTGCTGGCGGCCGCCGGGTGCGTGCATCAGGACCGGGAGGTGGCCGCCTACCGGGCGGTGCTGGACGGGCATGCGCCGGCGACGGCCCGGCCGGCCGGCCGGCCGTTTGGGGCGGGCACGACGCTGACCCTGGGCGAGGCGCTGGCCCTGGCCGCCCGCGACAACGAACCGCTGGCCATGCAGGGCGAGGAGTACGTGCAGGCGCTGATCGACAAGGACCGGGCCTTTGCCACCTTCCTGCCCTCCGTGTCGCTGGTCCCGGTCTATTTTCAGCGGGAGACGTTCCCCCGCGACGGGCTGCCGGAGTCCCTGACGCCGTTTCATGGCTTTGACCTGCCGGTGGCCGGCCAGGCCAACCTGTTCAACGGCTTCCGGGACACGGCCCTGCTCAAGGGCAGCAAGCTGGCCATTGAGCAGCGCCGGGCCCTGCTGCTCGACGCCCAGTCGCTGCTGCTGCTGGAGGTGGCCCAAACCTATTATGCGGTGCTGAAGGCCGAAAAGGCCGCCGAAGTCCTGGACAGCTCCCTGGCGGTGGAGGAACGGCGGGTGCGCGAGGTCGGCGACAAGCTGGCCCAGGGGGTGGCGCGGGAACTGGACCTGCAGCAGGCCCGGGCGCAGGCGGCCGCCACCCGCGTGCGGCTGACCGGGGCGCGGCGCGCCATGGTGGCCGGCCGGGCCACCCTGGCCGTGCTGATCGGGGTGCCGTCCGTGCAGGCCACCCTGGTGGACCGTTATCCCACCCCCGGGCAGGCGGAAGAGCTGGAGCCGTTGCTGGCGCTGGCGGAAAAACACCGGTGCGATCTGCGGGCCGCCCACAGCGCCCGCCTGGCCGCGCGCCAGGAGGTTGACCGCGCGGTGGGGCAGTATTACCCCTCGGTCAGCGTCGGCGCCCTGGCCTTCCTGTACAAGCAGAGTTGGCCGGCGGACAGCCAGTTTGCCGGCGTGCTGGGAGCCCATGTGCCGCTGTTTGACGCCGGGCGCATCCATGCCGACGTGCGCACGGCCTGGTCGCGCTATCGCCAGAGCGTGCTGGCGGAGTCGTGGCTGAACCGGCAGGTGGCGGCGCAGGTGGAGATTGCCCGCGCCGATTTCATGACCAGCGTCCAGCAGGTGGGGGAACTGCGGACCGCCCTGGCCGCCGCCGAAAGCGCCTTCCGGATCGCCAGCCAGTCCTATGACCAGGGACTGGCCACCAATTTGGACGTGCTGGATGCCCAGGACCGCCTGCTCTCGGCCCGGCTCCAGCTGGCGGCGGAAGGGTACCAGACGACGGTCTGCCATCTCAATCTGCTGCGGGTGACCGGCCGCCTCGACGGCCCCACCGCCGGCACCGCCGTTCCCCCGCCGGCCGGCTGAAATCGGGGCGTCTCAAACCGGTTTTTGAACAGCCGGCCGCCAAGATGGCAACGGCTGGAGGCTGCCGCCTCGGGACCATCCACCCTTCGCGCTCAGCGTAGCGGCGCTCGCGCTCGCCTCTCCCACTCGAATCGTTTTGGGTGAATTATTGAAGGGCGCCGCCCGGCCTCGGGCGGACCGGGGGCGTCCGTTGCGCCGCAACCCTGCGGAAGGCCAGGACAGGCAAGATTGCCTGTCTCACCTTGGGGGCGATTTCGTCCCGTGCAGGGGCTTCAGCCCCTGGGGGGGATTGGTGCCGGGGCGCCGGGGGGCTTATGTTACCGCCCATGAAACGCATCGGGCTGTATCCGGGCTCCTTTGATCCGGTGACCAATGGTCACGTGGATGTGATCCGGCGCGCCATAAGGCTGTTTGACGAGCTGGTGGTGGCGGTGGGGCGGAACAGTTTGAAAGAGCCGATCTTCACCGTCGAGGAGCGGATGGCGCAGCTGCGCGAGGTGTGCGCCGGGCTCGGTCCGGTGCGGGTGACCGCCTTTTCCGGCCTGCTGGCGGAGGCGGTCCGGGAGCAGGGGGCGGTGGCGGTGGTGCGCGGCCTGCGCGCCGTGTCGGATTTCGAGTGGGAGTTCCAAATGGCCCTGATGAACCGGGAACTGTCCGCCAGCTGCGAGACCATCTTCCTGATGCCGAGTCCGGAATACTCCTTTGTCAGCTCCACCATCATCAAGGACATCGCGCGGCTGCACGGCGACATTTCGGCCTTTGTGCCGGCGCCGGTGGGCCGGGCGCTGGCGGAGCGGTTTGCACGGCCATGAAAGAAACACCCCGATTGCTGGCCATTCCGATCAAGAGCATCCCGCCCGAGGGATTGCGGCTGGAGGGTGCCGTGACGGCGGCCGAGCTGGAGATTCCGGAAGACGACCGCCAGGCCTGCCCGGAGCCGTTCCGTTTCGAGCTGCTGGTCACCGAGGTCAGTGGCGGCGTGCTGGCCCAGGGGCGCCTGTCTGGGACGATGCGCTGCCGCTGCGACCGCTGCCTGCTGTATTACACCCAAAACTGCTCCGACATTTCGGTCTGCCATGACTATCCGCCGCCGCTGGGGGAAACGGTGGACTTGACCGACGATGTCCGGGATGATATTTTACTCGCTTTTCCACAACGCCTGCTTTGCTCGCCCGAATGTCGCGGGTTGTGTCCCGAATGCGGACAGAACCTGAACGTGCGGGAGTGCAGCTGTGCCCGGGGCGATGACGGGGAGTCGGTTTGGAGCGCCTTGGATGCCTTGCGGCTGCCGGACGGCGCCGGCGGAAAACCCGCCGGCGTGGCCCGCCCTGCCGGCCGGACGCCGCGGCGGCGGAGTGGTGACAAATAGTCGTGTGGTTTGACGGATTTTTTTGACAGAACAAGCCGATCCGGGAGATAAGTCATGGCCCTTCAACAGAGCAAAGTTTCCAAGATGAAGAAGCGCATGCGCCTGGCGCCGCGCCGCTATAAGGGTGTGCAGACCAACAGCTGCCCGGCCTGCGGTGCCGCGCGTCTGCCGCACCGCGTCTGCCCGAAGTGCGGGATGTACAACGGGCGCCAAATCGTCTCCAAGACGGCTGAGTAAAGCTGACGGCGATGCTGCCAATCGCAGTGGACGTCATGGGCGGGGATTTCGGCCCCCGCCCGCTGGTTGAGGGGGTCGGCCAGGCGCTGGATCTATTGCCTGACGCCGGGCCGTTGCTGCTGGTCGGCGACGAGGCCCAGGTGCGGGCTGAACTGACCCGTTTGGGCAAGGCCGGGGATCCGCGCCTGTCGGTGGTGCACGCCGATGCCGTGATGGAGATGGACGATCCGGCCACCGCCGCCCTGCGCGGCAAGGCCAAGGCGTCGATCACCGTCGCGGTCGACCTGGTGAAGAAGGGGCTGGCGTCCGCCGTGGTCAGCGCCGGGCATACCGGCGCCTCGGTGGCGGCTTCCGTGGTCAAGTTGCGCATGCTGCCGGGCATTGACCGGCCGGGCATTGCCACGGTGTTTCCCACGGCGACGGGACGCTTCGTCCTGCTCGATGCCGGCGCCAATGTCGATGCCAAGCCGGAACATCTGGTGCATTACGCGGTGATGGGCGACATGTACGCCCGCCACATCCTGGGGGTGGACAAGCCCCGGGTCGGCCTGCTCAGCGTCGGCACCGAAAATGAAAAGGGCAACGAGCTCACCAAGGCCGCCTTCAAGCTGTTGCAGGCGGTGCCCCACATCCAGTTCATCGGCAATGTCGAGGGGCATGACCTGTTTGAAGGGCACGTGGACGTGGTGGTGTGCGACGGTTTTGTCGGCAACGTGGTGCTGAAGACCAGCGAGAGCCTGGCCAAGGCGATCGCCCACATTCTCAAGGACAAGTTGAGCAAGACCGTCATCCGCAAACTGGGCGCCCTGCTGAGCAGCGGGGCCTACCGCGAGCTCAAGCAGGTCGGGGATTATGCCGAATATGGCGGGGCCCCCCTGCTGGGGGTCAACGGCGTGGTGATCATCGGCCACGGTTCCTCCTCCCCCAAGGCGATGCGCAACGCGATCCGCGTGGCGCGCGAATTCATCACCCACGATGTCAACGCCAAAATCATCCGGGAGATCGAGGGGTTGCGGTTGTCATGAAGAGACACGGGGTTACCATTGCCGGGTCCGGCTCGTATGTGCCGGAACGGATTCTGACCAATGCCGATCTGGAGAAGATGGTCGACACGACGGACGAGTGGATCCGCACCCGCACCGGGATTGAGCAGCGGCATATTGCCGCGCCCGACGAGCCCTGTTCCGCCATCGCCGCCGAGGCCGCCAAGCGCGCCCTGACGGCGGCCGGCCTGTCCGCGGAAGAGCTGGACCTCATCATCGTGGCCACCTTTACCGGCGACAACATTTTCCCCAACACCGGCTGCTATCTGCAGAAGCGCCTGGGCGCGGTCAACGCCGGCTGTTTCTCGATCGAGGTCGCCTGCTCCGGGTTCATTTACGGACTGGAAGTGGGGGCCAACATGGTCCGCAGCGGCGGGTACCGGAAGGTGCTGGTGGTCGGTGCGGAAAAGATCTCATCGGTCGTGGACTGGACTGACCGCAACACCTGCGTGCTGTTCGGCGACGGCGCCGGCGCGGTGATCCTGCAGCAAGCCCCGGCCGGACACGATTTCCTGTTGGCGGCCAAGCTGGGCGCGGACGGGCGCTACACCGACCTGCTGCACACCGCGGCCGGCGGTTCGCTCCGGCCGCTCACCCCCGAGATGGTGGCGCAGCATGAAAACTGCATCAAAATGGAGGGGCGCGAGATCTTCAAGCTGGCGGTGAACGCCATGTGCGACGCCTCCCGCGCCGCCCTGGAACAGGCCGGGGTTGCCGCCGACCAGGTCCGCTGGGTGATTCCGCACCAGGCCAACCAGCGCATCATCTCCAGTGTGGGCAAGTATCTTGGGGTGCCCGAAGAAAAGGTTTACGTCAACATCAACCGCTATGGCAACACCTCGGCCGCCAGCATCCCCCTGGCCCTGGACGAGCTGGTGCGTTCCGGCCAGGTTGAACGGGGCGACCTGCTGCTGCTGACCGCCTTTGGCGGCGGGCTCACCTGGGGCGCCGCTGTGGTCAAGTGGTGAATGTCGGGGGGGACCGGGGGCACCGATAAGGGTGTGGAACCCCGGCCGCCAGGACGCCGTTTGTTGTCCCGGCTCAGCCGGCCGCTTCATGACCCGAACAAACAGCTCCGACCAAAGTCGGTACAACCAACCCGTCAGGAGTGCATGACATGTTTCAGCGCGTGGCGTTTTTGTTTGCCGGGCAGGGCGCCCAGGCCGTGGGAATGGGGCAGGACTTGGCGGCGGCGAGCGCCGGCGCCCGCGACCTGTTTGCCCGGGCCGACGCCGCCCTTGGCCGCTCCCTTTCCGGCCTCTGCTTCAACGGGCCGCTGGAAACCCTGACGGCCAGCGCCAACTGCCAGCCGGCCATCACGGTGGCCAGCCTGGCCAGCCTGGCGGCCTTCCTGGAACAGCGGCCGGTGAAACCGGTCGCCTGCGCCGGCCTGAGCCTGGGCGAATACGCCGCCCTGGCGGCGGCCGGGGCGCTGGATGCGGACACCGCCGTGCGCCTGGTGGCCGAACGCGGCAAGCTGATGGATGAGGCCTGCCGCGCCTCCGTCGGCGCCATGGCGGCGGTGCTCAACGGCGACCCCGAACTGGTGGCGAAAATCAGCGCCGAAGCCGGTATTGACGTGGCCAACTTCAACTGCCCCGGCCAGATGGTCATCAGCGGCGCCAAGGACGGCGTGGCCCGGGCCGTTGAGGCGCTCAAGGCCGCAGGGGTCAGCCGGGTGATTCCGCTGACCGTGGACGGGGCGTTCCATTCCCGGCTGATGGCGCCGGCGGCGGAACGCTTCCAGCCGGTTCTGGCGGCGGCGGCGATCCGTGCCCCGGCCTGCCCGGTGGCCCAGAACGTGACGGGCACCCTGGTGACGGATCCCGAGGCGATCCGCGCCAACCTGGGGGCTCAGGTCACCGGCAGCGTCCGCTGGGAGGCCTGCGTGCGGGCCATCCTGGCCCTCGGCGTCGAAGCGGTGGTCGAGTTTGGCCCGGGCCAGGTGCTGGCCGGCTTCATGAAGCGCATCGACAAGACGGTGCCGGTGTTCAATGTCGGCAGCCAGGCCGACCTCGACAAGCTGCTCGCCGATCCGCGCTGGGCGGCCTGATGAGGCCGGGCGGGGCGGAGCGGCACGTCAGCCTCCGCCCCCTTCAACGCCTAAAAGCGGGCGTTGAGCAGCGGCAGGCAGGGGAAGCGGCAGTTGCGGCCGATGTTGACCAGCCCCAGTTGCACGCCCGTGAGTTCGCGGCTGTAATTGACCAGGCCGGCCTGCACGCCGTCGTGGTGGTCGGCCACGTTGACCAGGCCGAGCTGGCAGCCGGATTCCGTGCCGCCCAGATTGACGGCGCCGGCCTGGCAGCCGGCGAGGGTGTCCGCCAGGTTGAACAGGGCCAACTGCACGCCGTTCATCTCCCGCGTATGGTTGAGGGCGAGGGCGAACTGCATGCCGTTGATGCTGTTGCGGGCATCGTTCCAGCCGAGGGTGAGCATCAGGCCGTTCAGGGTGAAATTTTCGCAGACCACGGCGGCCATCTGCAGGCCGCGGCCGTCGGTCTCCGGCACCACCTTTTCATCGGCCGGATTGGGGCCTTCGGGAACCGGGTGGGCCGGCACGTCAAAGGCCGCCAGGCCGGCGATTTGGAGGCCGCGGAACGTTTCACTTCGGACCCGGCCGCAGAACAGGGCGAACTGGACGCCCCGCAATTGCGGCGCATCGGCCCACAGGCCGGCCAGTTGCAGGCCGTGCAGCGGGTGTTGGCGGAGTTGCGCGTGCCCCACGGCGAACTGGAAGCCGTCCACCCCGTCGGCGGTGGCAAAAACGCCGCCGATCTGGAACCCGGAGACGGCGTCCACCTCGGTTTCCCACAGGGCGAAGGTCAGCCCTGAAACCGTGCGGTTGTAGTTCTGCACGCCGGTGATCTGGATGCCGTGGAAATCCCGGACGCAGCCCCCCAGGCCGGCCAGCTGCACGCCCCAGGCGTCGTAGTCATCGACCCGGATGAACCCCAGCGCCAGCTGCAGGCCGCGGGCGTCCTGCGTCTTGGCGGAATAGCCGCAGAGCTGAACCCCCGCAAACGTTTCGCACTCGTTGATCAGTCCGATGTCGAGCCCGTACAGGTTGCGGTTTTCGGTGGTCACCAGCCCCAGGCGCAGGCCGCAGACGTTGTAGGTGTCATGGAACAGCTGGTAGTCCGGCCACAGCAGGGAGAGCTGGAGCGGCGTCCATTTTTCCGTCTTGTAGTCGGCCGGCTGGAAGGCGTTTGCCGGGCCCCCCAGGAGCATGACGCCCAGCAACGGCAGGAGGAGATGGCGCGCATGAATCATAGGCGTACCCTAGCGTGAAAAGCCGGAAATGCCCAACCGCTTTGGCGCCTATTCACCGTCCGCCGTTCCAGGGTCCGGGCTGCCGGGCCAGGGACCGCGCGGCACGGCGACGGCAACGAACTGGAACAGGGTGAAATCGGCGTTGGGGCGGACCAGCAGCTGCGCATAGGCGGCGCCGACGATGTGGGCGGTCTTTTGGTCTTCCCAGGGAACCACGCGGCCGATGGGCAGGCCGGGCGGCACGGTGCCGCCCAGGCCGGAGGTGACCACGAATTCCTCGTCGGTGTAGCTGTTGTCGCGCGGCAGGTAGGTGATCAGGCAGATGGGGGGCTCGTGCCATTTCTGTTCCTGGCGGCCGCACAGGATGCCGACCGCGTTGCTGGCCGGCAGGCGCACGCCCAGGCGGCAGTCCGGGTCGGCCACGGTGAGCACCACGGCGCTGTTGGGGGTGGTTTCCAGCACCCGGCCGATGACCTGGTTGCCGGCCAGCACGGCGGCGCCGGGGGCCAGGCCGCTGTTGTGCCCCTTGCCGATGCGGAAGCGGCGGTTCCAGGTGAGCGGGTCGCGGGCGATCACCGGCGCCACCACCAGCTTCCAGTCGGGCGGCGCGGGCAGGTCGTAATACTGGCGGAATTCGCGGTTTTCATCCAGCGCCGTGCGGCTGTTTTGGAGCTGCAGACGCAACTGCTCGACCAGCCGTTCCAGATGGCGGATGCGGGCCTGGTCGGACTTGGTCGGCGGCGTCAGCGCCTCGGCGGTCCGGGTCAGGCCGGTGGCGGCGGCGGCCTTGAGCTGGAGGAACGGCAGGGTGATGCCGGCCGCCGCCCGACGGGCCGGGCCGGCCATGAAGGTCAGCGGGCCGGCCAGCAGCAGCAGGCCAAAAAACAGGGTGAGCAGGACAGTGGGCGGGGTGAAACGCATGGGGGTCCGGGCGGCGTGCGGGCGGGGGGCGGCGGTGCCCCGGTCCGGTCTTTATTAATTCTACTTTGTTGGATTGAAAATCGTTGTCGTGCTCGTTGTCGTCATCGAATCGAGAAGAAGGAAGGAGTTTTATGGAAAAGCCCAGTAATATAGGGCCCTGAACGGCGCCGTGTAACCGGCAACGGATTGGCGGCGTCGCGGCGGGGGGTGTATGTTCCCCCCGTTTTTCGTGCCGGCGTCGCCGGCCGTTTCCGACGGCCGCCGGCCCTTTGAGGGGATCCATGAACGAACACCTTCCCGAACTCGGACGGCGGTTGCGCGCCCTGCGCGAAGGCCGGGGCGAGACGGCGGCCCAGATCGCCCGGCTGCTCGACCTGGACGAGGCCGGCTACCGGCAGGTCGAGGCGGGCACGGCCGACTTGCCGGTGGGCTCGCTGTTGCGCCTGGCCCGGCACTGCGGCCTCGGCGCCGGCGAGCTGCTGGGCGACGGCTCGCCGCACCTGCGCCGTTTCAGCGTGGTCCGTCACGGCACCGGGGTGCCGGTCGAGCGGCGTGCCGCCTACCGGTATGCCACTCTGGCCCCCCAGTTTGCCGGCAAACAGATGGAGCCGTTCCTGGTGACCGTGGAACCCGCCTCCGCGGCCGCGGCCGCGCCCTGCGCCCATGACGGCCATGAGTTCGATTATGTGCTGGAGGGCACGCTGGAGGTCACCCTGGACGGCCATGTCGTGATCCTGCAGCCCGGTGACGCCCTCTATTTCGACGCCACCCAGCGCCATGCCATGCATGCGCTGAACAACGCCCCCGCCCGCTTCCTTGCCGTGGTCACCGTTCCCTGACGGCCCGGCACCCATTTCAACCCCGCGATGTCACATGTTGCTTGAACGTTATCTGCCCTGCCGCGACTTCAGCTCCTACGAGGCGTTTCACCGCGACTTTCGGATTCAGGTGCCGCCGTCCTTCAATTTCGCCACCGACGTGGTGGACGAACTGGCGGCCGTGCAGCCGGACGGCAAGGCGCTGGTCTGGTCGGACGACCATGGCGGCGACGCGGTGTTCACCTTTGCCGACATGGCGCGCGAGTCCGCCCGCACCGCCAACTTCCTCCAGGCCTGCGGTGTCCGCAAGGGGGATGCGGTCATGCTGGTGCTCAAGCGCCGCTATGAGTTCTGGTTCTGCCTGCTGGCGCTGCACCGGCTCGGCGCGGTGGCCATTCCCGCCACCCACCTGCTGACCACCAAGGATTTCCTGTACCGTTTCCAGGCGGCCAAGGTGACCGCCCTGATCTCCGTCGGCGAGCCGGCGGTGCTCGACCGGGCCGATGAGGCGGAGCAGGCGCTGGGCCGGCCGCTGCTCAAGATCACCGTCACCGGCGGGCGGCCGGGCTGGCGCGACTTTGCCGACGGCCTGCGTGGCCGCCCGGAACGCTTTGCGGTGCCGGCCGGTGCCGATGCCATCCGCAACGATGATCCGATGCTGCTGTACTTCACCTCCGGCACCACTGGCATGCCCAAGATGGTCAGCCACACCTACAGTTATCCGCTGGGGCACCTCGCCACCGCCGTCTACTGGCAGGGAGTGCAGCCTGGCGGCGTGCATCTGACCGTGGCCGACACCGGCTGGGCCAAGGCCGCCTGGGGCAAGATCTACGGCCAGTGGATCGCCGGTTCCGCCGTCATGGCCTACGACTACGACAAGTTTGTGCCGGGCCGGCTGCTGGCGGCCATGGCCCGCCACGGGGTCACCACCTTTTGCGCGCCGCCCACGGTCTACCGGTTCCTGATCAAGGAGCCGCCGGAGGCGTTGCGGCTGCCCGCCCTGCGGCGTGCCGTGGTGGCCGGGGAGCCGCTCAATCCCGAGGTGTTCAACCGTTTCCGCGAGCTTACCGGGCTGTCGCTGCTCGAAGGCTATGGCCAAACCGAAATGACCCTGGCCATCGCCACCTACCCCTGGGTCACGCCGCGCCCCGGCTCCATGGGCATGCCCTCACCGGGGTATGACGTGGACATCGTGGACGAGGACGGCCAGTCCCTCGAGTCCGGCTGTGAAGGACAGATCATCATCCGCACCGCCACCAGCACTCCGGTCGGCATGTTCGCCGGCTATTACGGGGATCCCGAACTGACCCGCAGCGTCTGGCGCGACGGCATCTACTACACCGGTGACGTCGCCTGGCGCGACGAGGACGGCTACTACTGGTTCGTGGGCCGCGCCGATGACGTGATCAAGAGCTCCGGCTACCGGATTGGCCCCTTCGAGGTCGAAAGCGCGCTGCTGGAGCATCCGGCGGTGCTGGAATGCGCCATCACCGGCGTGCCCGACGATGACCGCGGCCAGATCGTCAAGGCCACCGTGGTGCTGACGGCCGGCCATGCCCCTTCCCCCAGGCTGGTGGCGGAGCTGCAGGAACACGTCAAGAAGACCACCGCCCCGTACAAGTACCCGCGGCTGATCGAGTTTGTGCCGGCGCTGCCCAAGACCATCAGCGGCAAGATCCGCCGGGTGGCCATCCGGGGCGAGGCGGCGTCCAACGGCGACCAGGACGAATGAGCGGGGGCGCCGGCAACGGTCCGGCGCGCGGGACGTGATTGGCCGGGCTGACCGCATTGACCGGCGGAACCGGACGAATTCGGGTGATGCTGATTCCCCCAGGGTCATACGACCCTGGGCTGGACAGGTTAGTCCCCGTTGGGGACAAAGCAGGCAGAAAACACAGCCACACGCTAAAGCGTGAACTCAAACGCCCTGCGCCTCGTGTTTGAGTCCAGCCTTCAGGCTGTCTTCGACGTGCGGCGTCGGCTTGCGAGACGGTGCAGAACTCAACGGGTACGGCTTTCCCGTCCCAGCGGGACGGGGCGGGAATAGGCAGGGGCTTCAGCCCCTGTTTTGCCCGCCCCCCATGTCGCGTGCCGTCAGGTACGCGGCGAATCGCGGCGTACCTCCGGCACGCCATCGTTTCATTTTTCGGAACAGGGGCTAAAGCCCCGGCCTATTTTCATTCAGTCCCTCCGGGACGAAGCCGCCCCTAAACCCCGTACGTTTGCCAAACTCCGGACCGGAGGGGGTTTCCCCCCTCCGGCGCATTGAGCCGTTTCTTTGTTAGCGCAGGTTGAGGGTGACGTCGTCGTAGACGTAGATCCAGTAGCCGAAGTTGATCTTCAGGATGCTGGAGACCTCGTACTGCTCGCTGTCGGTGTCGGGCGTCTCGCCGGCGGGCCGGCGGACATTGGGGTTGGACCAGCCGAAGATCGCCTCACGCACCAGCAGCGGATCGGCGGGCGCCACGCAGGTGGCGGCGGGGCCGACCAGGTTCCAGCCGCGCTTGAAACTGACCGTACTGGTGAGGGCGGGCTTGCCGGTGTGCTCGATCACCTGGTTGATGGGGGACAACGCCCAGTAGCCGGTGCGCGGCGCCAAGGTGGTCGGGGTGGTGTAAATGTAGGCTTTCTCCTCGGCCTCCGTCTTGTTCTGAAGCTGCCACAGCGAGCCGGTGGTGAAGACGTTGGCGGCGGCATCATCATCGGCCTCGAGGGCGAAGGAGATCAGGTTCCAGCCCTGGCCGAGGGCGACCCGTTCGTAGGTCTCGCCGCCGGTGACGGCGACAATCCAGTACCACGGGGCGTCCTGGCTGGCGCCGTTGAAGGAGAAGCTGCCGCCGACCGCGCCCAGATCCACCTCCGAGCCGGGAATGACCGGGCCGTTGGGGCCGGCGACCTCGACCAGCATCAGGGTGGCGCCGGCGGGCAGCTTGCTGATATCCCAGGTCAGGGTGTCGGCAGCGGCCTTGTCGGGCACGGACAGCACCCAGTACTGGACGCTGCGGCTGAAGCCGCGGATGTCCCGGCACAGGCTGGGATGCAGCGCGTCAGGGCCGAGGATGGACACCAGGGGCGAGCCGAACGGGAGGCCGAGCGGCGGCTGGTTTTCATCGATGCCTTCGTCCCAGCTGTCGGTGGCGGCCGCCGCCTGGCCGATGGTGAAGTCGCCACAGGAGGTTTTGAACTCCATGCTCCAGTCGGCCACGGCGCCGACCGTCACCTCATTGCTGACGATGCGCGCGCTGGCCACGCCGAGGCTGTCGCGGACCACCACCTCGCAGCGCCAGCTGTCCCCGTTCTCAATGTAGGCGCCGTCGACCGAGGTGACGCCGTCATTGGGGGAGTAGGTGCCGGTGCCGATGAAGAACGGGTCGGTGGGGGTGATGACGGTGCTTTCCTGCTTCTTCCCGGAGAGGTCGGGGCGGTAGACGCCGTTCTGGTACCAGTAGAACCAGGTCTCGTTGCCCTGGCCGCTGAAGGCGGGCACGGCATGGAGCCGGTTGCCGGCGACCGGGGCGGCCGGGAAGAGCTTGACGTAGGCCGGGTCGGCGGGGGCCGTGTGGGCGGCCGGCGCGGCGCTGGAGGGGCTGAGCGCCAGGTTGAAGCTGAGGCTGCTGTTGGTGGCGATGCCGCCGCCGGTGACGCGGAGGTAGTAAATCCCCGGCGTGAAGGCGTAGGTGAGGGTGGTGGCGGTGGTCTCCGCCAGCTTGCTGCTCTGGGCGGTGTTGTAGAGCGCCAGGGTCAGGGTGCCGCTGCCCAGGGTGGTGGCCCGGGTGATGGTGAGAGTGGCGGCCGTGGTCACCTGGAAATAGCCCCAGGTGATGTTGTTGGCCGCCGTCAGCGTGTAGACCGGGCGGACATCGTAACCGAGGGCGACCGTCGGGCTGGCGTTCATCAACAGCGCGTAGATTGGCGTGCCGATGGTGTTGCTCGAGGGGCGCAGGCGCAGGTAATACGTTCCGGGGCCCAGCACCCGCGCGATGTCGGTGGGGGCGGTGACGATCGGCGTGGCCAGGTCGGCCGCGCTGTAGAGCGTCAGTTCCGCGGTGGAGGTGGCGGCCACCGTTTCCACCGGGGCGGTCAGCCGGACACTGGTCAGGCGGTCGAAGCTGAAGGTGACCCAGTCGACATCGCCGAGGGCCAAAGCGTGCCGTTGCACGACGTTGTTGGCCAGGGGCTGGGCGGCGGCGGCGTCATTGTCCCATTCATAGGCGTCGAGGCCGGTGTTGGTGACGAGCACCTCGTTGGAGCGGACGATGGCCGAGAGGTCGCTGAAGGTGTCGCGGCTTTGGACCTCGACGTACCAGGTGTCGCCGATGGCGGTGCTGCCGGCGGGCAGCAGCGGGCCGCTGTAGGTGTCCTGCAGCACGCCGTCCTTGTACCAGCGGTAGACGTAGGCGGCGGTGTCGCCGTCCGGATCGGTGGCGGGAGTCGTCGGCGAGACAGTGACGCGCAGGGCGTTGTTGACCGTCGGGGTGGGCGGACTGATCAGCGCCGACAGGGGCGCCGGCGGCGCCTGGTTGGTGATGACCACCGTGTTGCTGGTCCGGCTTTGGCCGGTGACGCCCTTGGGGTCGACCGGGGTGGCCGAGCAACTCCACGCCTCACCGGGGTTCATGATGGCGCGCGGGGCGTCGGCGGTCCACACGTAGTCCGGGCTGCTGCCCGAACGGGTGCCTTCGCCGCGCAGGCCGCTGTCCATGCCGTTGCGGTACCAGGTGAAGAGGCAGAGCACGTCGTCCAACTGCCCGGGATCGGCATCGGTGATGCCGCGGGCGGTGACGGTGAGCTTGCCGCTGCCGGAGGTGACCACGACGCTGGCGGTGCCGCTCCAAGTCGGGGCGTAGCCGCTGACCTTGACCGTGTTACCGGAGAGGATTTCGCCGGAGATCACGAGGCCGTCGGTGGCGGAGACCCAGCAGCGCCAGGACCAGCCGTCCTGGCCGGCGCCGACGGTGATGACCGCGGTGGTGTCGCCGGAATCGACCCAAGTGCCGGTGCCGCCGTCGTTCTGCCAGCGGAAGAGGTAGGTCAGGGCGTCGCCGTCACGGTCGGTGGCGCCGACCGGGCTGCAGGTGATGGTGCCGCCGATGCCCGCCACCGGCGGGGCCAGGCTGGCCTTGGTGGGCGGGGTGGGGGGATGGTTGGTGACCAATGCCTCATTGCTGGTGACGGTGGGGCTGCGGAAACCGCGGCTGTTCTGGGTGTAGACGGCGCACTTCCAGGTGTCGCCATCCTGCAGATACCCCTTGGCCACGGTGGCGATGGTGATGCCGCTGTCTTGCCAGCTGCCGCCGCGATTTATGTACCAGTTGAAATAATAGGTGACGCTGCCGCCGAGCGGGTCCGTCGACCCTTCGGCGGTGCAGACCAGGGTGCTGCTGCGGGAGGCGTCCGCGGGCGTGACGGTGACGGTGGGGGCGGAGGGGTTGGCGGAAAGGATGGTGACCTCGTTGCTCATGAGCGCCGGACTGAGGGCGCCCTCAGCGTCCACGGCGCGGACTTCGCAGGCCCATTTCTCGCCGACGGCGAGGGCCGCGGCGGGCACGCGCGCGGCGCTCTGCGAGGTGATAATGCCGTTGCGGTACCAGGTGTACTGGTAGGAAGGGCTGCCGCCTTCGGGATCGATGGAACCGCCGGCCACGCATTGCA
>JBAZJM010000060.1:0-18870 GCA_041651315.1 Lentisphaeria bacterium
GACTGGCAGTTGCACCGAGGCCGCCGGCCGGATTCATGCCAACCTCCGGCTGCTGGATCCGGTCTCCGGCGCCGTGGTGGCCACCCTGACCGAGGCGGCCCCCGCCGCCGAATTGGACGCCTTCTGCACCCGCCTGGCCGCCCGCCTCGCCGCTGCCGGTGGGCCGGCCGCCGCAACGGCGCCGGCCTTGGCCGCCAGCCCCGTCTTGCGCGATTTGGAAGCCGCCGTGTTCCGCCAGGCCGCCAGGTGGAAGGGACGGCAGGAAGAGGAGGCCGGCGGCAAGCGGGCCGCTTTCCTGGCGCCGGAGGATTTCGAGCATTGCCTGAGCCTGGCCCAGGCCAAGGTGGGGAACGGCGCCATTGACGAGGCCATGGGGTATTACCGGCAGGCCGTCGAGGTGGTTCCCAAGGGGCGCCTGGCCGGAGTCAGCGGCGGGTTTGCCCGGCTGCTGCTGGATGCGGGGTACAATGCCGAGGCGGAAACCGTCCTGGGCGAGGCGATCGCCCGGACGGCGGATTCGCCGGAGATGAAAAACGAACTGACGGTGTTGCGGGGCCGTGCCCTGCATCTGCTGGGCCGCGATCTGGAGGCGCTGGCCCTGGTCCGGGAGACAGCGGCCGCCGCCCCGATCAGCGAACAGGCATACAAGCAGGCGCTGCTGCTTGAACAGCTCAACGCCATGGATGAGGCGGCGGCCTGCTGGGTCAGCATGTGCGAAAGTCCCCCATGGTCTTTTTTTGTCCAAGGGCCGTTTTATCCCAATCTGGCCCAGCGCCTGGAACGTCCCGAATACGCCGCCCACCAAACGGAGCTGCTGACCGCCCTGGCCGGGCAATGTCTCCAGCAGCAACGGGGCTGGCTGGCCCTGAAATGCCTGGAAACCATCGGGGACAAACCGGTTTCGGCCGCCCCCAAGCTTCGCGACATGAAACGGCAGGCCTTGGGCCTGGTTGGACTGGGCGTTCCCGCCGCCGAGCGGGAGGCGGAATTTGCCACGGCCTTGGCCCGGGCCACCCCCGCGATGGCCGCGGCTTACCGGAAGGTGGATGCGGCCATCGCCAAAAAGGATGCGGCAACGGCGGAACGCATCATCAAGGAAACGCTCCAGGAATCCAACAATTGCAGCCCGGATGACCGGTGCGTGCTGGTCCGCATGCATCAGAACCTAATCGCATTACGCAAGCCAAACCAGACGCCGGCCGCCAGGCAGGTTCCGGCCCCGGCGAAAACCGCCGGGCCGCCGCCCGCCCAGCCGCCCCTGTGCGTCAATGGCCGGCGCTTCCAGGTCACCCTAGACGCCACTTTGGTGGCCAGCGACGATGCCAGCGGCCGGGAGTTGTGGAAGACCAAGCTCCCGCCCCTGGATCCGACGGGAAAATTCGCCAGGTGCGGCTTTACGGTTCTTTATTCGTGGCCGGTGGAAGCCAAAAACATCACCGTGTTCAACGCCTTTCTGGTGGCCTACCGGGACCTGATCCTCGTGCCCGACCTCTTTGGCGGCGCCGTGCTCGCCTATGACGCCGCCACCGGCCAGCCGCGCTGGCATCACCTGGAATGGTTCCCGGTTTCCAACCTGCAAGTCGGACCGGCCGGCATCGGTTTTGGGACGATGAGCGGGGATCTGGTGACGTTGGACGACACGGGCCGGGTGGTGAACCGGCGCGTCAGTCCCGTTTCGGTGTGGCCTTCCTCTCACCCCCTGGAGCCGCTCATGATCAGTCAAGCGACGTTCAAGGGCCAGCCGGGAACCGCGTTTCATCCCATACGCCAGGCACAATGCCCGCCGCCGCGGCAGAAACCGCAGGATCCGCCGGCCCGCTTGCAGTTCCAGTCCACCTGGCCGCCGCAGTTTTTCTGGCCCCAAGACCGCAACGCATCCTTGTACATAAACCCAGAAACGAGTTTGCGTTCTTCGCCGCCTGCCAAGCCCGTCCGGCCCGTCCGGCGGGCGCCGCCGCGGGTGGCGGCCCAGCGGCCGCCGGCTGAGCCGCCGCTGCCGGAACTCAAGAAGATTCAGGCGGGGCTCCGCGAGGAATACCCGGACCAGACCCTGCGGCAGCTCCTGCACAGTCCGCAGGTCGCGGATATCAACCAGCTCCGGCCCGAACTGGCCCGGATTGTCGCCCGCCCCGCCGCCGCGGATCAAAGCGAAAGCCGCCTGATGGCGGTCAAACTGCTGGCCGGCTGGTGGGGGGCGGAGGCGGTGGCGGGGGAAATCGCGCCCGCCCTGGACGACCCATCCCTGACGGTAAAGGCGGAGGTCATCCAGCAACTGGGCCAGTCACACCAGGCCGGTTACGCGCCCCGGCTGGTCACCCTGATGGCGGAGGTCGAGGCGAAATACCGGAAACAGAACGGCACGAAACGGCCCGCCCTTCCGTCATTGGACACCAACGGGGTGAATCGTGGCGACCTGACGGTGGATTGGCATGTCAAAAACGTGCGGTGCGCCTGCATCCGGGCCGTGATCACCCTGGCCGGCCCCGCCCAGGCCCGCCAGTTGCTCGCACCCGTCCTGAACGCCCCCGACGACACTCCGGAAAAACAATTCGCCCTGGACTGGCTCGCCTTTTTTGAAACCCCGGCGACCTCCACCGTCGACGCGGGCAACGCCGCGGCGTATGTCGGCGACTTGGCGGCCGTCCCCCCGGCGATCAAGAAACTTGTCGACTTGAGAACCAGCCACGAACATTCGGATCGGTGGCAGCGCGGGAACGGCGACGGCTGGTGCTATGCCCGGAGCGGATTCCACGTTCAGCTCTGGGCCGGGCGCACCCTCCAGGACCTCACCGGCCGCGACTTCGGCCTGGACGTCCCCGCCTGGCAGGCCTGGGCCGCCGCCCAGTCCGCCGCCAAAAAACCATGACCGGAAAAAACAGGCAGGGTTGCCCCCCAATGCGCCTCATCACAGTACTTCAAGTGGCAATGCCATGAAAATAGCTAAACAACTGACTTCCCAGGTAAAGGTAAAAACGAGGTTCGGGTATCCATGGGGAATTATTTCTTTTGCCCTTTTCCTTACAACGCCAATATATTGGGAAGAGGGATTAACCGATGATTTTTTTATTGGGATCCCTCACTATGCGATGTTCAATCCTGCTCGTTTTGTCGTTGAAGGGCCATCTGCCAGCATTTGGCTGACCGGCTCTATTGGCGATAACTCCCAGATGATTACCCAAATCGATGCGTTTTTTGTTGCCGCTTTTATTGGACTTGGGACGTGGGTAATTGCCTGTTTGTCCAAGTTCATTCCAAAATGGCAAACAAGGCTATCATGCGTCTGCGCCGAGACCGGAGCGAAGGCCATTCTGTGCTGGTTGGCGCTCGTTTGGATATGTGGGTGGTTATGGGGGGGAGGAATATGTTTGGTGAATGGGGTGGATCGTGCCGGGTTGATTAATAACGCTCCGGAAAGTTTGGAATTTGCCTTGAGAATTTATCGGGTGATTCTCGCCACGGTCATCACTGTGGTGATTATTTGGTGTGTCGATATGGTTGTAACCATCGTACGATGCACACGTACCGCCTGGCAATTCCACCGTTGGGGTGGATTATTGTTGGTATTGCTCGCGATGGCTGTTCCATCGAGTGTGCTGGCACCTTTTTTTGTTAACAGAACGTATAAAGTTATAGCGCGCCAAATTGTAATCCTTGAATGTTATATCAACGAGCATAGCAATCTGGGTAAAAACATCCAAAACTAAATCACATTACACGGCAAATAATAAGGACAGGGGGACAGATGAATAGTGGATTATAATCAAACTATTGGAGACAGTCATGAGAAAACTTTTTAGCCTTATCTTTTTCATATCTATTTTCGTCGTAATTGCCTATGCTAGCGATATTGCCGCTGACAAACAATGTGGATTGGCATTGTATATAATTAAAAACTCTGATACGGACCAAGTTTCTTATAAGTTAATCGACAAAGAACGATCTTTGGTGTCCATCATTTCAATTTTAAAAGAAACAGTTGCGCATGATGATAAACAAATGTTAGAAATTATTGCTTATGATAAAGTTGAAATAAATGAATTAAATAAAATACTTGTGGAACTAAAACAAATAGGCTGGCGCAATGTACGATTGAATGGCCTGCTTAATGGACAACTCACCGACCTTGCATATCGAGGACAATCGCTGGTACCAGGGGAATCCGATAACACTCATATAAACCCATTGCCAAACGTAAAAAAGCCATAGATTAAGATCACTTCTGGACAAACCCGTAACCATACCCCTTTGCGATCTTCGCGATCTTCTGTTCAAATAAAAATCTATGTAGACTGTGGATCACGCGGATGAGACAGGAGAAAACAAATGAAAAGCGGTTTCAATGATTGGCTGTTCAAGGGCAAAGGCTGGCTGTTTTTGGGAGCCTGCGTGTTGTTTCTGGCTTCCCTGCTGTTCGAAATCGGGAGCCCGCATTTGCGGCAGTCAAACTGGGTTGATAAAAATGGCAATTGGAACACCAACGTGAAGGTGGAGGCATCCCTGCCGTTTGTGAACAAGGCAAAGGATGTTTTTTACCAGGACATCAAGGCGCTTAAAAGGCAAAGCATATACACTTTTTATTCACAAACCTGCGCTTATTTGTCTTTTGCTTTTTTGCTGTTGTTGGTTGTGGTTCAAGACCTTCAAATCAACATGCTCAGAAAAAATATTCCTCCGCAGCTTCAATAATGACCCGATCCAGAGCAGGAGGAAGAGACGCATACGTTCTAAATTTAATAGTTAAATGCGAATTTTTGCCAATTGATTTTAAAATTTACCGCAAAGATCGCAGAGATCGCAAAAAAAGCAATTCCAAAAACGGGCAATTATTCTCTGTGTTCTTTGCGGTCTTTGCGGTAGAGCAATGAATAAATTACTTTTTTAGGGCAGGTTTTCTTTCGCGCCGAGCTGGGGCTCGGCGTTCCCAGGGGGGGGGGGCAACAACGCGGTTCGGGTTGACCTGTGCTGATCCACGAAATCCGCGGTAGATTTACCGTTATTGAGCAGGGGGAGAGACACATGCGTTCGAAATGGGGGCAGATAATCCTGGCGGCGGCGGCGGTGGCGCTGTTGGGGATGGCCAGCGTCCGATTTTACGGGCAGTGGCGGGAGTCGCAGCCGGTGGCGGCGAGCGGCGGCGGCTTTGGCGGCCTGGGCGGAAGCGGTTTCGGCGGCCTGGGCGGCGGGGCACCGGCGCTGCCGCCGGTGCCGGTGGACCCCGCGATCACGCTGGCGGACTGGCGGGTGGCGGCGTTGCCGGTGCTGGCCGGCAACCGGGCCGGCCTGGGCGCCTCCCTCTTTGAGGCCGCGGGATGGAATGAACCGGCCGTTCGGCCGGCGGTCTGTTTGCAGCTGGAGTTTTCCCTGGCCGGCGTCAGCGGACAGGCGTACCGCACCCCGCTGGCCGCCGCCTTTGACACCGTCCGCGTCCGGCGGGCGCCGGCCGGGACGACCGCCTGGCGCCAGGTGGCCGAATGCTCCGCCGCCTGCCTCGGCCGGAGCCAGCTGATGCCGGCGGAACGGCGCCGGCGGCAGGCCGCAACCGCCCCGTGCCACGGCGGGGCCTATTGGGTGGACGCGGCGGCGGAACCCGGCCGGTTGTACGATTACCAGGTCCAATTGTTGCGCGGCGGCAAGAGCTGGGCGGAGAGCGGTGTCTGCACCGGGGGCGCCGTTGCCCTGCCGGAGGTGGAAGCCAAGCCGGGCGCGGACGGGCATTTGGCGGTGCGCTGGGGGCCGCCGCCTGCCACCGGCGAGGTGCGCCTGTTCAACCCCCGCCTGTGGATCAACGTGGAGGATGATGCGGCTTGCCTGCCGTGGGCGGCCGGCGCCTGCACGCTGCCGCAATCCCCGGAATACACGGCTGACCGGTCGGTCCATTTCCGGCTGACCGGCCGGCTGCGCCTCGCCACCTGGTCCCAGCAGGATGGGCGGCGGGAAGACTACCGCTTGTTCCAACTGACCCGCGGGCTCCACTCGCCGGCGGGGCGGGCCGCCGCCGCCGCCGCCGCCGCCGCCGCCGCCGCGGCGCCGGAATTTCCGCCGGCCTGGTGCAGCGTGGCCTGGGAAAACCCGTTCGGCAACAACGGCGACATTCCAGCCTTTAACCAGGGCAACCGGACCGGCTATCTGTTCCTGGGGGAACCGCGTTTCTGGTTCGATACCAGGTTAAAAGGCCATGACCGCTGGGCGGGGTGGCGGGTCGTCTGGCCGACGTTTGACCAGCCGTTCACCGGCGCGAACATGACGCTGCCCGTGCCCCGGCCGGGCCGGGCGGAACGGGTGGAATACCAGATCGTGCCGCCGGCCGGAACCGCGGCCCCGGCCGGCACGCCGTACCGCTTCTCGCTGTTGCGCGTGCCGGTCTCCGGCCGGCTCCGGGCGGAGTGCGGCGACGGCCGGGTCCGGGTGAGCTGGACGGCACTGGAAGGGGTCAAGGCGGACGACTGGCTGGACGGCCCGCGCTTCGTCCTCTGCCGGATCGACCAGGCGGATATGGTGCAAAATCCCCCCATCGACACCCCAAACAATTGGGGGCGCCTGCGGGAAATCTATGTCGGCGGCCCGGACGTTTTGGAATACACCGACCGCGATGTCCGCAACGGCACCGCCGGTTATTACGTCCTGTTCACGGAAGGCGTGGCCCGGGCCACCGGCTGGCGCCGCCAGGGCGGGGCGTTCGACCAGCCCCAGTACGTGCGGGTGCCGGCGCCGTTCGGCTGGAGCGGCCGGCCGCTGCTGGCGGTGCCTGAGCCGCCCCATCCGCTGCGCGTGGGGTTCTGCACCGGCGCGGGGGAGGCGGACGGCGCGCCGGCCACGGCGGCGGCCCGGGACGCCTTCCTGAACGAGCTGACCCGGCTGCCCTGGGTGGCCGCCGTGGAGCGCGCCGGGGCGGACAAGCTGTTTGCGGAACGGCAACTGGTCCGGACCGCGGGCGCCGAAGATGCGGCCCCCGCCGCCAGTCCGGCCGGCCCCACCGCCGCCGATCTTTTCCTGGAATGGCGCCAGCGCTCCAGCCAGGGCGCCCCTTGGTTCGATGTCTGGGTGGCCGACCACCGCCAGGGCATTCATGAGCGGCTGTGGACCGGGCCGGCGGCCGGCTTTGATCCCGCGGCCGCCGTACGCGCGGTGGCCCGGCAACTGGCGGCGGCGTATCCCGCCGTGGCCGCCAGCCTCCCCGCGACGGGCACCCCCGCGCCCGCCGCCACCACCGTGCCGGCCCGCCGCTTGCGCATCGCGGTGGGCGAACTCGTGGCGGGCGGGAGCGGCGGCGGGGCCGGCCAGTTGGACGACCTGCTTGCCCTGGCCCTCGCGGAACGGCGCGAGTTCGCGGTGGTCGACCGCCGCGAAACCGCCCAGGCCCTGCGCGAACTGGGCACCGCCACCGCCGATCCCTTGCAACTGGGCCGCCTGCTCAAGGCCGACCGCATCGTGACCGGCAGTTGCACCGGGGATGGCGGCCGGGTCCAGGCCAGCCTCCGGATGCTGGATCCGGTTTCCGGCGTGGTGGTGGCCACCGTGGCCGAGGCGGCTCCTGCCGCCGATCTGGACAAGCTCTGTTCCCGGCTGGCCGGCCGCCTGGCCGCCGCCGCTGGCGCGGCCGGGAACGGGGCGGGTGCCGGGGTGGCGGTTTCCGCCACGGCGGCCAATCCCGTGCTCCGCGGCCTGGAGGCGTCCCTTTTCAATCATTCATCCCGGGCGGGTGAAGGGCATGAGGCGGCGAACAAAAAAGCCGCCTTCCTGGCGCCGGAAAAGCCCGAGTATTACCTGAACCTGGCCCAGGAGAAACGGCAGGCCGGCGCCGTGAACGAGGCTCTGGGCTATTATCGCCAGGCCATGCAGGTGGCCCCGCCCGAGCGCCTGGCCGGCATCGGCATGAACGCGGCCCATATGTTGCGGGAGGCGGGCCGTTATGCCGAGACGGAATCCCTGCTGCGCGACACGGCCGCCAAACTGGCCGGCCAGCCACGGGACCAAGTGGCGCTGAACGCCCTGCGGGCCGACACCCTGCACCAGCTCGGGCGCGACCCGGAAGCGCTGGCCCTTGCCCGGGAAGCCGCCAAGGTGCAGGACCAGGCGCCCGCCTGGGGGTTGGCGCTGCTGTTTGAGCAACTCAAGACGCCGGACGAGGCCGCTGCCTGCTGGCTCGTTACCTGCCGCCGCCCGTTGGCCCACTTTTATGCGGACCCGGCCTACATCGGTCTCGTCCAGCGGCTGGAGCGTCCCGAGTACGCCGCGCACAAGGCGGAGTTCCTGGCCGCCCTGGCCGACCGTTGCCTGGCCGGCCGGCATGGCTGGCAGGCCCTCAAGTGCGTGGAACTGGCCGAAGCGGATCCCGCCCTCGTCATGCCCCGCTTGCCGGCCCTCAAGAAACAGGCCTTGGCCGCGGTCGGCCTGGG
This sequence comes from Lentisphaeria bacterium, assembly GCA_041651315.1. Lineage (GTDB taxonomy): Bacteria > Verrucomicrobiota > Lentisphaeria > Oligosphaerales > CAITYL01 > CAITYL01. Next base: position 8,397 of record JBAZJM010000060.1, read on the forward strand.
CGCCCCCGCCGCCCTGTCGGATGCGGAGATCGCCGAAGCGTCCGGCCGGGTCACTCCCGCCGTTCAGGACTGCTACCGGCGCTTCACCGCCGCCAAGGAAAAAAAGGATCTGCGCACGATGATGGAAATCTTTACGGGCGCCTTTTCCCTGGTCGGCAACGAGAACCGGGACAACGACATTCTTTTGCTGTCGCGCATGCAGCGTGACATGATGGCCGCGACTGGCATTCCCCAAGTCGTGCCCGAGGGGATTCCGCTCGCGATGTCCCAGAACCCCGGCATGTCCGTGACTCCATCCGGACGTTCTGCCGCTCTTGCGGCTGCCGGCCGCCGCCGGCAGCAAGCGGCCGACAAACCGCTCCAGACCTTCCTGCCCCCCCTGCGCAGCGGCGGCCGGCTGTTCCAGATCACCCCCGACGAAACCCTGGTGGCCACCGACGAGGCGAGTGGCAAGGAGCTGTGGAAGGTCCGATTGCCGCCCCTGAATCCGAACGGCACGCAGCAACTTTCGAGAAATCACTCCGACTACTACCTGGTGTCGTCGAGCGTCGAAAACATCGACCTGTTCAACGCCCTGCTGCTGGCCTGCGAGGATCTGATCCTGGTTCCGGATGTGTTCGGCGGCGGCATAATCGCCTATGATGCCGCCACCGGCAAGCCGCGCTGGCACCATGCCGAGTGGTTTCCCATCTCCAACCTGCAAGTCGACAAGGCCGGCATCTGGCTGGGCACTGCCGCCGGCGACCTGGTGGTGTTGGATCCCGCCGGCCGCGTGGTCGGACGGCGCGCCAACCCCACGCCGGTGGTGTCCCGCATGTACCCGCTGATCCCGCCCATGATCAGCCGCACGCTGTTCCAAGGCAAGCAGGGAGTGGCCATCCATACCCTGCGGGAGGCGCAATATCCGCCCCGTCGCTCGCCGCAGGAGATGGCCCGGCTGAAACTGTCGCCCCGGCCGCAGTTCTACAGCTCTTTCGACCCCCTCTTTTTCTGGCCCCAAGACACGACGGCCGCCCTGTACGTCGCACCGTTCCTGCTTCCGAAGGCCGCTGCCAAGCCGGTTGCGGGCGGCCCGTCCGCCCTGGCCAGCAGCCCGGCGCCGGCAGTCCAACCGCCGGAAATCGAGCGCGTCCTGAGCGCCCTCCGCGCCCCGGCCGCCATCACGCAAAAAGTCGGCAAAAAGAAATCGCGGGTCGTGACCGTGTCGGTTGGCCGGAACCAGGTTCTCAGAGAACTGCTGTACGGCCCGCCGGTGGCCGACATCGGCCGCGCCCGCCCCGAACTGGCCCGGCTGGTCACGGGCGGGACCGGAGTGTACACGACGGACCGGCTGTTGGCCGTCCAGGTGCTGGCCAGGCTGTGGGGGGGCGCCGCGGCGCCGGACATCGCCCCGGCCCTGGATGATCCCTATCTGGAAGTGGCGGGCGAAGCGGCCCGCCAACTGGCAGCCTCTGGCCGGACCGAGTACGCCCCGCGTTTGATCGCCGCCATGAACGAACCCGTTGAAAAACGATGGGAAAAATGGCTGCGCGCCGAATACCGGGGGGAGGTTCCCGCGTTTCGGGAGGGACCTTACGTGCCGGTGGAGCACCCGGAATTCGAGCGGCAGTTCCGGGACTGGCGCGTGCTCTGCATCCGCGGCGTGATCCTGCTGGCCGGCCCCGACCCGGCCGCCCGCCTGCTCGACCCCGTCCTGCGCACCCCCGGCAGCACCCCGGAAAAGCGGGAGGCCGTGCTCTGGCTCTCCCTGCTCGGCAACCGCGCCGCCGCCGCCGAACTGCCGCGCCTCTTCCCCCTTGACCAGGTGCGGGATGAATATGACGAGGAAACCCGCTGCCTCCAACTGGTGGCCCTGGCCAAAGCCGGCAGCCAGCCGGCCTTCCGGGAACTGGACGACCTGCTGGCCCGCGGCAATTACGCGGCGGTGAAAGACCTGCTGCTCTATCTCCCCGTCCGCGATGTGCTTGCCCGCCTGAAGCCGTTCTGTGCCAGGGAGGCCTACGCCTACGGCGGCCTCTTCGGGGGCGATGAGCGCAGTTCGCAGATTGCCGCCGCCCTGGCCGCCACCGGCGAACCCGCGGCGGCGGCGCTGCTGGCCGACGGCCTGCGGGGCGACATCAACTACCACCGGCAGGGCGGCAGCGACGACGGCGGGTGCTATGCGCGCAAAGGCTCCTTCGCGCCGCCCCCGCTCCTGCGCGCCCTCCAGGACCTCACCGGCCGCGACTTCGGCATGGATCTCGCCGCCTGGCACGCCTGGGCTGCCGCTTTCGCCTCTGCGGATAAACAAGGACAAGTCACGCCAAAGCCATCACAAAAATGACAATGTGAATTAGATTGCGAGGGTAACAATATTTTCACACGGCAGGCTAGTACAGATGTCAATTATAAAACGCGTTAAGAATATCGAAGAAGCAATAACTCTCACGATGGAAGGCAAGCGCTCTGGCCAATGGGATCTGTTTCGCGGGCAAATTAGTGCCAAATGGTCCGTGACCTCATCAATTGAAAGGTTATCGAAGGTTGAACAAAAGACGGAAATACGTCAGTTAAAACTATTCTTGCATTGGGCAATAACAACTAAAGGAATGGAAAGATTTATTTACAATAAAGATGCACTTTTTGCCATTGCACAGCATTATGGATTAAAAACAAATTTTATTGATTTTTCAGAAGACCCGCGTATAGCTGCATTCTTTGCCTGTGACGTTAAAAATAATATTGAAAAACATAAAGAATCAGCAATAATTTGCTTAAATAAAAGTGATTTTATCTGTTTTTGGGAAAAATTGCGACATATTTATGCAAATAAAAAACAAAATTTTGTGGTTCCCGAAATTATACGTATAGATGTTGAAAATTTGTGGCGCCTTCAAAAACAAAAAGGAATATTTTTATGGAATCCAATCAATAATATTGAACGATATTATAACTTTGACAGGATAGTTTTCCCGTTTTATGTGACACATCATATTCTTCCAAAAAAAGAAGAAGTATATCCGGTAAATCAAAGCGAATTGGAAAAAATGCTTACGCATTTTTTTATGAACAAAAAAAAGATTGAAGGGAACAAAGTAATTCGCCGGTTATTACGGCCGGATCACGTTTACACTATTACAGAAGACACAAAAAATTACGAGATCTGCTCCTGGTGGCCGGCCGGTATATCGGTATCGGAAGACTGGCGGAATAACGATGATTGGAATGTCAAAAAAATAGAACAATTGGATGCCATGTTACCGGGTTTTTCCCTAAATGTGGATTGTAAAATTACACTGAAGCAGTTATCTGAAGCCATATTGCATTTATTTACTTCGAAAGCGATAGAGATAAATCGAGATAAACTATTTGAAGTATCTATCATCCAAGGTGGTTATCTAACTGGAAAACGCGGCCTAGTTATTGCATGTGTCAGGAGGTTATGGAATGGGATGCGGACATTGCCATATTCAGGTCCAGAAATTAGAACGGCGTTAGAAAATTTAATAGAGTTATCCAATTATCATGGGCATGATTTATTTCATGCATTCGGTCCTGATGGGGCGTGTGTTGATATGTGCGCAAGGCATGATGGAAGGGGAGCGTACTCGCGAGGAACGATTAGGGTATCTACATTGGTAGGTGCTTGCAATCCTGCATTTATGGATGCGGCTCAGCGGTACTTGAGTGTGGACGATGAGTCGCTCGGATGTTTGTCTTTGCAATTGGCTGGGCGGCCATGGGAACGATTTACATTTAATGGACTACGGAAGCTGATGGTTGAGCAGTTAATTCCGACTCAAATTGCCGGGCAAGTGAATGGTGATGGGGACGATGGGCTTCATACGGTTATTTTCTTTTCTCCAACGGAATTTAACGTGTTTGGTTTATCATAAAAAAACATACGCAACCAGGCACATCTAACACAATAAACCACAATGACAGACCGGCGGGGGGCGCGCCATGACCCTCCATCCCGCTCCGATAAGGCTGACGCTGTTTAGGCTGTAGGCTGAAGGCAAATAAAACTTCACCATAACTCGGCATCGATGAAATCAAAACGGGGACAGTATGGACAGGTGAATAGTGGGTACGCCGAGCTGGATTGGGTGTTTCCGGCCTGTACCGACATGGGCGACACCGGCGGGCCTGCAGGAGTGGCAAACCCATAAATTATGGTTATACGGTAAAGGGATGAAGACAACCTTGGAAATACCGGATTCGATGTTCCGCGAACTGAAGGCCCGCAGCGCCCTGGCGGGGCAGCCGATGCGGACGTTTGTCGTCGAGGCGATTGAGGAACATCTGTACGCGGCGGCAAAACCGGAGTCCGTTCGGAAAAAGGGTTGGCGTGCGGTCTTCGGCAAGGCCCCCAAGGCGGCGGCGGATGAGCTTCAGGCCGTGGTGGACCGCGAGTTTTCCAGCGTTAACGTGGACGACTGGAAATGATTCTGGAGGACAGTAGGGACAGGTGAATAGTGAGCGCGTCCCCCAAAAAATCTTGGCCGCTCGGCTCTCTGACAGATACGTGTGCCCGTGAACAATCACAATTCACCGTCCCTAATGTCTTGGAAGAGGCGCCGGGGGCGTACAAGGACATCGAGGAGGTCATCGCCGCGGAACTGGATCTGGTGACCCCGGAGGTCAAGCTCCGCCCGCTGGGGGTGGTGAAAGGCTGAACGGGGTAGGCTGTAGCAGGTTAGGCTGTAGGCTATTAGCGTCTAACCGTAATACAGGATTGGCACCCAACGTGAGACCCTCGTGCCTGTCCCGGCCTGCCGTGGGGTTGCGGACGCGATTAGGGATCAAATAGACAGCCACAAGAGGCACAGGAAGATGCATGGGGAGGGGTGAATTGGGATGACATTGGCCTGCCACGAGGCAGGGACATCCAGCGAATAGTCCGATGGCTGGCCACATCGTCATTATTCACCTGTCCCTAACGCCTTCAAGATACCAGACGTTAATTAGAGGGTGCAGGGGAACAGTGCAGACGGTTAGGGACGGGTGAATTGTGACCTTCGCCACAAGAAAGCCGTCCCCATGGTTTATTCGGGGCGGCTTATGTTGCTTTTGAACAGGTCGGGGGCGGTGGTTGCTGAACTTGGTGAGGGGGGCAAGTTGTTGGTGTTTACTGGATATGGTATAGTCGGGTTTTACGTGGATGATAAGGGAACACAGGAGATACCATGTTTATGAAATTGACGCCACACAATACCGAACAAGCATGTCGCGGATATGCTATGTATGAACTGGCAAAACGTGGTTATGTCGTTCAATTCACAGATAGTCGATTCCCTAAAGAAGATTTATTGGTGGTTAGTCCAAAAGGTTTTCATTTCGGAATTGACATAAAAGGGCAAAGCACTAAAAATTTTTGGTTAGTTAAACAACCCAATATATCACCACAGTTTTTCTATTTTCTAATATATTTGGAACCTACAAAACCAAAGGTTTTTATATTGCCTAGTTCTGATATGTTTCGCCTTTGGCATGAGTATAAAGATAGAATTACGGCTAAAAAACCAACAAATGTTAGTGATAATATATGGGGGATTAATTGGACAACACCAAATCCGTTTTTGGATAATTGGGAATGTTTGCCCACATAAATATTATTACATATCAGAAAGTTATAAAGAGGCATGAAGCGGATGGTTTAGGGACGGGTGAATTGCGGCCTCAATGGCCCGCATAGTTCCCATGCGTCCCATTCCCCCGCCTCGGCGGCGGACATCTGGGGCATGGGACCGATGGGACGGATAGGACTTATGGGATCGATGGGACTGTGCGCCGTCCGAAAACGAACCAACACGAACGAAGCCCCTTTGCGGATTCCGCAGGCCGCGCCAGCGCAACAATCCACGGTTGGGGCAACAGGGGCGGCCTGCGGACTCCGCAAAAGGCACAAACAGGTTTGACGGAGGGTTTGGGAACCGCCTTTCCTCAAAAGGGGGTTCCCAACATCTGCACCCAAGCCGTTTTGCCGTCAGCCGGCGGTTTGGCGGCGGCAGGCATCGAGGGCGTTGCGCATCAGCATGGCGATGGTCATGGGGCCGACGCCGCCCGGCACGGGGGTGATGGCGCCCGCGACGGCGGCGACTTCGGCAAAGGCGACGTCGCCGACCAGACGGTAGCCGTTCTTGGCCGCCGGGTCGTTCACCCGGTTGATGCCCACGTCGACCACCACGACGCCCGGCTTGACCATGTCCGCCTTGACGAACTCAGGCCGGCCGATGGCCGCGATCAGGATGTCGGCGCGCCGGCAGTGCTCGGCCAGGTCCGGCGTGCGCGAGTGGCAGACGGTGACCGTGGCATCGGCGCCGGCGGCCTTCTGCACCAGCAGGGCGAGCAGCGGCTTGCCGACGATGTTGGAGCGGCCGATGACCACCACGTGCTTGCCGGCCACCTCAATGCCGGACCGTTGCAGCAGCACCACCACGCCCCAGGGCGTGCAGGGAAAGAAACCGTCCCGGTCGCCGATCAGCATTTTGCCGACATTGAAGGGGTGGAAGCAGTCCACATCCTTGCGCGGATCGATGGCGAGCACCACCGCGCGCTCGTCGATCTGGGGCGGCGGCGGCGACTGCACCAGGATGCCATGCACCAGCGGATCGGCGTTCAGCTTGGCGATCTCGGCCAGCAGCCGCTCCTGCGGGCAGTCCGCCGGCAGGACGATCTTGACCGAGTGGAACCCCAGTTCGGCCGCTTTTTTCTCTTTGGTATTGACGTAGACCCGGGAGGCGGGATTATCCCCCACCAGCACCACCGCCAGGCCGGGGCGCGCGCCGCGCTCCTGCGCCAGGGTCGCCGCCCCCGCGGCGGTTTCCCGGTTGATGGTTTCCGCCACCGCCTTGCCGTCCAAAATGCGTGCGCTCATATGCCTGTTCCTCCGTGGCCCGGGAGATGATGTGGTTTGCACCGATGGCAGCACAGCCGCCTCAAAAGTGGCCGCCGCCCGCCGCGACGCCGCCAAATATACCATGCACACCACGGACCGGCGCCTATACCAGGACGGCGTCGAAGCCGCCGGCTCCTGGAGTTTGGCATGACGCAACGGGTACGGCTTTCCCGTCCCAGCGGGACGGGGCGGGAATAGGCAGGGGCTTCAGCCCCTGTTTTGTCCCCCTCCGTTTCGCGTGCCGTCAGGTACGCGGCGAAGCGCGGCGTACCTACGGCACGCCATCTTTATAATTTTCCGGAACAGGGGCTGAAGCCCCTGCCTATTGTCGTTCAGTCCCTAGGGGACGAAGCCGCTCCACCCCCCGTACTTATGCCAAAGGCCAGACACGCTAAAGCGTGAACTCAAACAGGGGACGCCGCGTGTTTGAGTTCAGCCTTTAGGCTGTCTTCGGAATGCGGCACCGGCTGGCGCGCAGAGTTTCTGCCAAACTCCAGGGGGCGGCATTGCCTCCGGGCAATTCACCCGTCATTTCGTTCCGGGCTTGGGGGCGGGCTTGAGTTGGAACAGCGGCTGCAGGGCGGGATCGTTGCGATGGGCGGCGGCAACGGTCGGGTAGCGCTGTTCGAGTTCGCCCCAAGTGGTGGCGGCCTCAGTGGCCTTGCCCTGTTCCAGCAGGATCTGCGCCGCCAGCAGCATGGCCTTGGGGGCATAGCGGGGATCGTCTCCCAGCACGAAGGCGCTGACCGCCTGCTGCAGCGCCTGGGCCGGCCGCTTCTCGGCGCGGAAGATTTCCGCCAGCCCGACCCGGGCCCGGGTGGCCGGTTCGCCGCGGCTTTCGGGCAGCCGCAGGCATTCCTGGAAACGGGTGACGGCACGGTCGCGGCGGCCGGCCAGCAGATCCAGTTCGCCGCCGAGAACCAGCGCCTCGGCGCGCTGGGCCGCGGTCAGGGCGGGCGGAGGGGTGCCGGGCGGCGGCTCGAGCAGGGCGCGCACCGCCTGGTCGGCCGCCGCCATCTGCTGGCGGGCCAGCATCAGGCGGGCCAGGCGCAGGCGGGCGGAGAGGGCCGCCGCGCGGTCCGGACCGCGCTCCAAAAGCAGGCGGCAGACCGCCTCGCTGTCCGCATCGCGGCCATTGTCGAAGAACACGCGTTCCAGGCGCAGCAGCAGGGTGTCGCTGAGCGCCGGCCGGACCGGCTCCGGTTCGCGCAGCAGGGCGGCGAACAGTTCCAGCGCCTCAGGATCCCGGTGCTGTTCCAGCAGGGCCACCGCCAGGTAGAAACGGGCGGCCGCGGCGGCCTGTGCCGGCAGTCCCGGTTCGGCCAGCAGGGCGCGCAACTGTTTTTCCGCGCCGGGATAGTCTTCGCGGGCCACCAGCAGGAAGCCGGCAAAAACCCGCAGGGCGGCCGGATCGGCACCGCCGTCGGCCTGCAAGTCGCGGAGCAGCGCCTCGGCCTGCGGATAGCGCCGGGTTTCGGCATAAAGTTCCGCCAGCTCGAGGCCGGCCGTGCGAACCGCGTCCTTGGCGTCGGGGCATTCCCGGCGCAACCGCTCCAAATCGGCGATGGCGGCGTCCGCATCGCCGGTGCGGCGGGCCAGCCGGCCGGCGCGCAGCAGCAGTTCCGGGCGCTTGTCGGGCGGCGCCTTGCCGGCCAGTTCACGGAACACGGCGGCCGCCGCCATCGGCTGGCCCGCCGCCTCCAGGCTGCCGGCCAGCAGCCCGGCGGCCGCCGGCGCAAACTGCCAGCCCGGCCCCGCGGCGCCCAGGGCGGCACGCAGGGCCGCTTCGCCGCCGGCCGGGTCATGGTGCCGCAACAGGCTGTCGCCCAGGAAGAAATTCATGTCCGCCGTCTCCGGGACGCCGGGAAATTCGCGGAGAAACGCCCGGGCCCGCTCCACCGTTTCCGGGAGGCGCTCCAGCCGCCACAGGCACCAGGTTTCCTGATAGCGGGCCAGGCGCAGGAAGTCGCCGGCCAGACTGCCTTTGGCCAGCAGTTCGCGCAGGGCGGCCAGCGCCTCGGGAAAGCGGCCGGCCCCGGCCAGGGCAGCGGCATTCAGGTAGGCCATTTCCGGATCGTCCGCCTCGCCGAAACGGGTGCGCCAGGCCTGGAGCGCCGCCAGGGTGGCGGCGGAGTCGCCCCGGTTGAACTCGGCCCAAGCCCGCCGTTTGGCGGCGGCCCCGGCCAGCGGGCCGTTGGGGTGTCCGGTCAGCTGCTGTTCATAAGCGGCGGCCGCGGCGGCGTAATCGCCGCGCCAGAACGCCAGTTCCCCCAGCCGGAACAGCGCCTCCTCCCGCAGGGCCGGCGGCGCCGCCGCGTTGTCCGCCAGCCGGCGGTAGGCGGCGGCCGCGGCGGCCAGGTCGCCCTGCTTTTGGGCGGTGGCGGCCAGGCCGAACAGCGCGTGGGCGCGGAAGGGACAGGCGGGATCGGGCGGCCGGGCGGCCAGTTTGGCGAAGGTGGCGCGGGCCTCGGCCAGCTTGTTCTGGCGCGTCCACTGCTGGCCCAGGTAATAGGTGGCGGCCTCACGGGCGGCCGGCGGCCCGTCCGTCTCCAATTGCTGAAAATAGCGTTCCGCCTCGGCCGTCTGCCCCTGGTCCAGCAGCACTTCACCCTTGAGCAGGGCCGCGGCGGCGGCCTTTTCATGGTTCGGCCAGCGGTGACGGAAGGTGTCCAGCAACTCCAGCGCCGCGGCGGTCTTGCCCTCGCTCCGCCGGCTTTCCGCGAGGCCGAGCATGGCCTGGGGCGCCAGGGCATGCCCGGGATAGGCGTCGAGAAAGCGCTGGTATTCCTGGCCGGCCAAATCGTGGAACCCGCGGCTGAGCAGCCCGTCAGCCAGCCGCAACAGTTCTTCCGGCGACGCCACCGGCACCGCAGCGGCCGGCGGGGCGGCCGGGGTGGCCGGCGGCGACGCCAGGGGGGGCGTTGGGGCCGCCGGGGCGGGCGGGGTCACGGGGGGGGCGGGAACGGCGGCCGCCGCCGGTGCCGGTTCGGTGGCGCCCAGCAACGGGACCGCGGCGCCCAGCAACGCCGCCGCGGCCAGGCGGCGGCAGGTCCCGTGAAACTGCAAAAATAAAGTTGGCATTGTTGCCAATGTAAATGCTTCCGCCCAACCCGCCATTGGGCGGCACCGAGGGGTGCATGCCATTTATGTTGGTTGGGAACCCCCTTTTGAGGAAAGGTGGTTCCCAAACCCTCCGTCAAACCTGTTTGTACCTTTGCGGATTCCGCAGGCCGTCCCTGCCCTCCCAATCACGGTCAAGCGCTCAAAACGGCCTGCGGAATCCGCAAAAAGATACAAAAGTTTTGGGAAGGGGTGTTGGGGAGCACCCTTTTCCAAAAGGGTGGCCCCAACATCATCCGAACATTTAGTGTCACACACTTTTGCCGTCTCCTCTGGCGCAAACCGGGCGGGCAAGAATTACATTGATGTTTTCCCCTTGTGCAACAGGTACGGACGGGCACGCATGATTTCCGGATTTGACGTGGTGGTGGTGGGCGGCGGGCACGCCGGGGCCGAGGCGGCCCTGGCGGCGGCGCGGCTGGGCGCGCGCACCCTGCTGCTGGCGGTCAACCTGGACCACCTCGCCCAGATGTC
>JBAZJM010000061.1:0-18744 GCA_041651315.1 Lentisphaeria bacterium
CGACTGTTTCATCCCCCCCGGGCGGGCGGCGCAGGTGCAGGCGTTCATTCATCCGCATTACGCCATCGGCATGCACACCCACGACTTTTTCGAGATCAACCTGGTGCTGACCGGCCGGGGGCGGCATTATGTGCAGGAACAGGCGCTGGACACGATCCCCGGCGATGTGTTTGTGATTCCGCCGGAGGTTTCCCACGGCTACCGGCAGGACCGGACGATGGACGTGTTCCATCTGCTGCTGCATCCCATTTTTGTCCAGCGACATCTGATGGAATTACGCAGTCTTCCCGGCTTCCTGATGCTGTTTACGGTGGAACCGTATTTCCGGCAACAAGCGGGGTTCCGCTACGGCCTGCACCTGGACGGCAGCGCTTTGGCCCAGGCCCGGCACACCATGAAACTGCTCAACGCGGAACAGGCCGCGAACCGACCCGGCCGGGAGCTGGTTCTGGAATCCCTGGCCCTCTATTGGCTGGCGTTTCTTTGCCGGGCCTACAGCGCGCAATTGCCGGCGGGAACGGCCGCCGGTCTCGGGCAAACCCATCCGCAATGGCGCGCCATCCAGAATGTGTTTGCCCTGGTCGAACAACGTTTCCAGGAACGCCTCACGCTGGACGACCTGGCCCGGGCGGCGCACATGCAGCGGCATTATTTCTGCCGCTTTTTCCACGCGGCCACCGCCATGACGCCCATGAAATTCCTCATGCAGCACCGCCTGCAGAAAGCCCGCGACCTGTTGCGCGACACCACGCTGAGCGTCACCGAAATCGGAACCCGCTCCGGCTTTTATGACAACGCCCACTTCTCCCGCGCCTTCACCGCCTGGCAGGGCCAGTCCCCCTTCCGCTTCCGCACCGCCAGCCAAGGCCAATGACAGCACGGGAGCCGGATAGTTTGATTGGGGCCACCCTTTTGAAAAAGGGTGCTCCCCAAGCCCCTTCCCAAAACTTTTGTTGCTTAACCCCGGAGGGCGCTTCCGCCACAAGCTCTCACGCACCAATACCACAATGCTGACCAGAATAGCTTGTGGCGGAAGCGCCCTCCGCGTTTTAAGAAACAAAAAGGTTTGACGGAGGGTTTGGGAACCGCCTTTCCTCAAAAGGGGGTTCCCAACATCGTCCAACACGCTCATGCATCCGGCAGGGCGCGCGGGGTGCGGAGCCGGTCGAAGACTTCGGCGCAGGCGAGGGTATCGCGCAGCGGGATGAGCGGGCTTTCCAATGCTCCAGCCCGCACCAGGCCGGCGAAGTGGTCGATCTCGTAGATAAACCCGTCGGTGACTGACCGCTCGAACGTTTCCACCGGCCGGTTCTCCCGGTCGAACAGCGCGCACTTCTTCGTGCCGAAAAAGTCGTACACCACGATCCGGCCATCGGCGCCGACCACGGTCGCATCGGTGGAGGCGGCGCCGACCAGGCCGCAGGCCAGGGCGGCCACGGCGCCGCCGGGGAAGCGCAGGCTCAGGGTCGTGCAGTCGTCCACGCCGGTGTCGCAGAGGTGGCAGACGCCCTCCACCTGGACCGGATGCTCATCGAGGATGCCCATGGCAAATTCGATGGGGTAGACCCCGACATCCAGCAGCGCCCCGCCGGCCAGGGCCGGATTGAACAGGCGCTTCTCCGGATCCCGGGGCGCGTTGAAGCAGAAGGCGGCCTGGATCAGGCACACGGGGCCGATGCGCCCGTCCCGCACCCAGACCCGCGCCTGCTGGAAGGCGGGCAGGCAGCGGGTCCACATGGCCTCCATCAGGGTCAGCTTACTTGCCGCGGCCAAGGCGGCCAGCTCCCGGACCTCGGCGGCCCGGAGGCAGCACGGTTTCTCGCAGAGCACATGTTTGCCGTGTTCCAGGCAGAGCCTGGCCATTTCGTAATGGAAATTGTGGGTCAGCGCGATATAGACCGCGTCCACGTCCGGGTCTTCCGCCAGCGCCTGGTAGCTGCCATACGCCCGGCCGGCGCCGTACTGCGTTTTGAACCGCTCCGCCCGCTCCACATCGCGGGCGGCCACTGCGGCCAGCGCCCCCCCGGAGGCGGTGTTCAAAACCCGCGCGAACTGGTGCGCAATGGCGCCCAATCCAACAATGCCAAAGCGTACCGTTCGCATGGCCACACCTCATCACTTTTTTGGGGAAGAGGCGACACCGGCCACCATTTTTTCCAAGGCCCGGGCCAGCTGGTCCGGGCAGGAGGTGCCCTTGTCGCCGCAGCGGATGCCTTTCAGCCGCCGGATGACTTCCGCCACCGGCCGGCCTTCCGCCAACCGGCAGAGGCCCTGCGAATTGCCGGCGCATCCGTCCTCAAAACCGGCGCGAACCAGAATACCGTCGGCGACGGCCAGGCGGATCCGGGTGGAACAGACCCCCTGAGGTTCATACGTCATTTCATGCATGATGCCCTGATCTCCCGGCCAATCCGTTGGCCTGAACCGGCAAATATTACCGCGCCCGGCCCAATTTCCATGCCCAGTGCCATGCGAATGCGAGAAGCGGACGCGCTTCCATTCCGCACTCTGGAGGTTACGGTATACGTTTGCCCGTTTTATGCTGTGCCAGGGTGAGATTTCATAACCTTCAGCCTACAGCCTAACCCGCTTCAGACTAGCGAAGCGTAACCGCCGCCATGCCTGCTCCAATGACCTCTTCTGTCTCCATTCCAAACCGTTCCGCCGCCGAACCCCGCCGTTATTTTCTGCGCACCTACGGTTGCCAGATGAACGAGCGCGATTCGGAGGCGGTGGCCTGCCTGCTGGAGGCCCAGGGGCTGCTCCCGGCCGCCAGCGAGGAGGAGGCGGATGTGCTGCTCTACAACACGTGCAGCGTCCGCGACCAGGCCGAGCGCAAGGTGCTGGGCAAGCTGGGACTGCTCAAACGGCTGGCGCAGCGCAAGCCGGGCCTGGTGATCGCGGTGTTCGGCTGCATGGCGCAGCGGCTCGGAAAAGAGTTGGCGGCGGCGTTCCCCCATGTCCAACTGGTGGTCGGCACCGACCAGATCCACCGCCTGCCGGAACTCCTGCGCGCCCCCGCCGGCAGTGCGGCCGCGACGGCGCAGCAGGTTGCCGTGGACCGCGGCACGGACGGCCTGGAATTCATGGGGCTGCACCATCCCGGCCAAACCTCGGCGTACATCGCCATCATGCGCGGCTGCGACCAGCGTTGCACCTACTGCATCGTCCCGGAGGTGCGCGGGCCCGAACACAGCCGGTCGCCGGCGGACATTGTCGCCGAAACCGAGCGGCTGGCCGCCGCCGGCACCCGCGAAATCTTCCTGCTGGGGCAGAACGTCACCGCCTACGGCCTGGCCGAAGCCCGCCGCCAGCCCGGTTACGACCGCAACGCGTCCCCCTTCGGTGAGCTGTTGCGCGCCGTGGCCGCGGTGCCCGGTGTCGCCCGCGTCCGCTTCACCTCGCCCCATCCGCGCCACATGAACGCCGCCTTTGTCGCCGCCGTCGCGGAAACCCCGCGGGTCTGCGACAGCTTTCACATCCCCATGCAGTCCGGCGCCGACCGCATTTTGGAGCTGATGCACCGCGGCTACACCGCCGCCGAATACCTCGACCGCGTCGCCGCCCTGCGCCAGGCCCGCCCCGCCGCCACGTTTTCCACCGATATCATCGTCGGCTTTCCCGGCGAAACCGAGGCGGAGTTTGACCTCACCCGCGCCGCCATGGAGACCGCCGGTTTCGACAATGCCTTCATTTTCCGTTATTCGCCCCGCCCCGGCACCCGCGCCGCCGCCATGCCCGACGACGTGCCCGACGCGGTCAAAATGGCCCGGCTGAAACTGCTGCTCGACGATGTTAAGCGGCGCGCCGAACGGCACAACCGCGGCTATGTTGGCCGCACCGTCGAGGTACTGGTCGAAGGGGTCAGCGCCCGCAATGCGGAACGCTGGAGCGGCCGCACCTCCTGCAACAAGGTCGCCGTCTTCACCCCGCCCCCGGGCTGCCAGCCCGGCACCCTGCTCACCCTCCGCATCACCCGCACCACAGCACAGACCTTGTTCGGCGCGGTGACGCCGGAAGAATCGGGTGCATGACATGGTTGTCGATTGGGGCCACCCTTTTGAAAAAGGGTGCTCCCCAAACCCCTTCCTAAAACTTTTGGATCTTAAACCGGAGGGGCGCTTCCGCCACAAGCATTCCTCTCTGATCTGTATTTTGCCAGAATCACTTGTGGCGGAAGCGCCCCTCCGCGTTAAGGCACAAAAAGGTTTGACGGAGGGTTTGGGAACCGCCTTTCCTCAAAAGGGGGTTCCCAGTGTCGCCCGCCCAAGCACAGGCTAGATTTCCGCAACCGGCATAAGCCACACCTTTGGAATTAAACTATTATGGCGACAGTCACCGAAAAAACCCGGGTTGAGGCGGCACAGGCCGGACGGGTGGACCGCGTGGTCCAGGCGCTCACCGGGCGGACGCGCGGCGGCGTCCGCGGCCTGATTCAGCACGGCTGCGTCACCGTCAACGACACCCCTTGCATCTCAGACTTCCAGCCGGTCCAGGAGGGCGACCAGGTCACCGTCACCTACGAGCCCGAACGCAAGTATGCGGAGAAGCCGCTGCCCGCCGCCCACGCCCCCTTCAAGATTTTGTTCGAGGACGAAAAACTGCTGGTGGTGGAAAAGGCGGCGCACCTGCTGACCGTGCCCACCCCCAAACGCGAGTCGAACACCCTGGTGCATCTCTTGCAGGAATACGTCAGCCGCGGCCTCAAGAAACGGCGCCGCGTCGAGGTGGTGCATCGGCTCGACCGCGGCGTGTCTGGAGTGCTGGTGTTCGCCAAGGACGGCGCCACCGCCGAAATGCTGCGCGAACAGTTCGCCGCCACCAAACCGGAGCGCGAATACACCGCCATCGTCGCCGGCCGCATGGAGGCCGATGAGGGCACTTTTGACAAAAACCTGATGACCGCCGTCAAGACCATCCACCGCTTTGCCACCACGCGGCCGGACCAGGGCGAGCGCGCCGTCACCCATTACCAAGTCGTGCGGCGGCTACGCAACACCACCCTGGTGCGGGTGCGGCTGGAAACGGGGCGGCGCAACCAGATCCGCGTCCATTTTGCCGATGCCGGCCATCCCGTGATCGGCGACCCACGCTATGCCCCCGAGCGCGCCAAGCATCCGCGCTGGCATCCGCGCCGGATGGCGCTGCACGCCGCCTGCCTGGCCTTCACCCATCCCCACAGCGGCGAGGCGCTGCGCTTTGCCAGCCCCCTGCCCCGCGAGTTTGAGGACTTCCTCGCCACCCAAGGGTGAGGCCCGTTTGGCGTCACCCGCCTGGGGCCTCACACACCTCGCGGCTCAGATTTCCTTCAAGGCCTTTTCGACGGCCGGCACGAACTGGCTGTCGGCAATGCGCAGGATGCCCATTTCGCGTTTGGCGTTCTCGGGGCTGTCCGAGGCGTGGGCGGTGTTGATCATGATGTCGGAGCCGAACTCGCGGCGAATGGTGCCGCTGGGCGCCTTGCTGGGATCCGTCGGGCCAAGCACGTCGCGGATCTTTTGCACCGCGTCCTCGCCCTCGTAGATCAGCGCCATGCAGCGCGCCCGGCCGGGGTTGGCCCATTCGTCATGCGGCACCTGGCTGGGCCGGCGGCCGCTCATGAATTCGACGATACGCTCGAACTGATCCATGGCGTAGGGCACGCCGACCTTCTCGGTGAGCGCCTGGTCGGCGTCGGCCGGAATCTTGATGCCGAGTTCGCGTTCGAGGATTTCGCGGGCCTTGGCGCCGATTCCCGGCGCGAGCTTGCGCCGCAGGGCGTCCTGGACCGGCCCGTAGAACTCCATGGCCTGGGCCACCGAGATCTGGCACGGTTTGCAGGCGATGATGCGCAAGCCGGTGCGGCTGAGCATGTCGATGATGGCACCGGGGCGCGACGACTGGTGGAGCCAGCTGTCGGGCTTGATGATGACCAGGGTCTGCTCGACCTTGGCCGGGTTCTGGTAGGTGCAGGTGTTGGTGAGCAGGGGGGACTGGGTGCGGGCGAAATCCAGCCACAGCCGCAGGTCCTTGAGGATCGCCTCGGGGCCGTCGCCGATGAGCACGCCGGGCTCGAAATAGCGCACCGAGCCGTCTTCGTTGCACACCAGGTCGCCATAGGCGTCACGGATGGTCTCGCCGGAAGCGGAGCTGATGCGGAGCTGGCCGACCACCTGGCTGAGCTCGGCAACCGCGTCGGGGCCGCGAAAGACCAGCATCAGCAGCCGGTGCCGGCGGCCGTCGCTGTCGGGGGTGAAGTTCTGCCGGATGTAGCCGCGGATCAGGGCGCGGTACTTCTCCTGCTCAGGCGAGCCGCCCGGCGGCACGCTGGCGGCGTAGGCCTCGGCCAGCTCGCGGGTGGGGGCGAACATGCCGGCGGCAACCAGGTCGGCCGAAACCCGGCCCAGCAGGCGGGACAACACCGCGCCGGTGCGCGATTTGCGGATGGTATAGGGGGTGACAATGGCGTAGGCAAGTTGCTCTGACATCGCTGTATAGCCGTCGTTGGACGGCCCTCCGTCCGCGCCCGTCGCGGAAGCCGGGTACTATACAGCGGCCTCCGCGCGCCTGCCCGGCCACCCGGGGGGGGGGCGACCGAGGAGCGGGGTATGGGCAGTGGCACGGACGAGCACGGACCTGCACGGACGCACACGGACATCGGACCGGTCCACAGGCGCCCCGTCCGTGAAAGTCCGTGTTCGTCCGTGCGCCGCCCGTCACGAGTCACGCCTCACGCGTAGGTCATCCGCAGGTGGCGGAAGGACAGGGCGGCCTTGAATTCCTTGAGCGAGGGACGGCCACTCTTGGGGGTGAAGACGAACCGCTGCGGGACACCCGGCAGCAGGGTCACGTCGTTGTCGTCGAACTCGCCCCGGATGCCGGCCGCGTCCAAGGCGAAGAACAGGGCGACCGCCTTGGCGGCGGCGGCCGTCACCTCAAAGCGGCCGCCGGCCAGCGGTTTGACCGTCAGGGCGACTTCCGCCAGGGGCAGGTCGAAGCTTTTCCACGGCACCAGGAAGGCGTCGTTGGCCGCGGCCGCCGTCGGCCCCGTGAATTCGATGCGGGCAAAGCCCTCGTCGGGCTGGAACGGCAGGTCGGCCGCCGCCACCGTCGCGAGCAGGGTGGCGGACTCGCGGGGGAGCTTCGCCGGCAACTCCCGCACCGCCGCCACCGTGCCGTCGAGCCGGACCAAGGCGACCTTCAGCCGGCCCGCCACCGCCTGGAGCCGGTCGTTGACGCCCCACACCTCAAGACCGCCGGCGGCGGTCTTGATCCCCGTGATCATGACCGGCGCGTAGAAGCGGGCGGCCAGATAATGGAGCAGCTTCCATTTGCCGCCGTATTCGAGCGAGGCCCAGGAGCAGACCGGCCAGTTGTCGTTGAGCTGCCAATAGAGCACCCCCATGCAGTAGGGCCGCAGGCGGCGCCAGTGCTCGGCGGCGGTCTTGATGGCCAGCGCCTGCTGAACCTGGCTGAGGTAGACAAAGTTCGCAAAACCCTCCGGCAGCCGGAAATACTGGGTCATCGTCGCCACCACCTTGGTGTTGCCGCCGGGATGGCGCTGGTGATGGTCGATGGCCGGGGCGGACACGTTGAACTCGTCTGCCGGGGCATAGCTCCGGATGGTGTCCAGCGAGGGAAAGGACTGGAAGCCGAACTCCGAACAGAAGCGCGGCTTGATCTTGTAGAACTCCTCGATCGGCTTGCTCTCGTGCCAGACGCCCCAGTAGTGCATGTCGCCGCGGTTGTCGGTGTGCCAGCAGTCGGTGTAGTCGTCGCGGCCGCCGCAGGGGGAGCTCGACCAGAACACCCGGGCGGGGTCCAGCGCGTCGACCGTGGCGCCGAGGACGCCTTCGTTGAGCCGGTCGTAGTCCACCAGATAGCGGGCGGGGTTGGCCTGGCTTTCAGGGTACCACTTGAGGGCGCCAACGTCCTCGTTGTTGCCGCACCACAGGGCGATGCAGGCAAAGTCGCGGAGCCGCTTGACCTGATGGACGGCCTCGGCGCGGACACTGGCCAGGAACGGCTTGTCGCCGGGGTACAGCGAGCAGGCGAACATGAAATCGTGCCAGACCAGGAGCCCCTTCTCGTCACAGAGCGCATAAAAGGTGTCGCTCTCATACTGGCCGCCGCCCCAGACGCGGAGCATGTTCATGCCGGCCCGGACGGCACTGGTGAGCAGGTCGTCGAACACCGCGGGGGTCTGCCGCTGCGGCAGGGCGTCGCAGGGAATCCAGTCCGCGCCCTTGCAGAAGATGGCGGCCCCGTTGACCTTGAAGACCATCGGCACGCCGTGCGCGTCAGGGCGGCATTCCAGTTCCAGCGTGCGCAGTCCGAGCTTTTTGACAACGCGCTGGCCGGCAACCGCGACCGTGAGCTCGTAGAGGGGTTGCTCGCCGTAACCGTGCGGCCACCACAGCCGCGGATTCCGCAGCTCCAGGGTCACGGACGCCGTATTGGAGCCGGGGACGAGCGTGAGCCGTTTCGACGCGGACACCCCGCCGAGCGTCACCGAGAGGGTGGTCTCACCGCCCTTGGGGGAGGTCAGTTCGCAGCACACGTCCACTTCGCACCGCCCCTTGGCATGGCGCTGCGTGGTATAGACATAGTCGATCCGCGCCGTGCCAACGGCCTGCAGGTAGATGTCGCCGACAATCCCGGCCACCATCAGGCAGGGCCCCCAGTCCCAGCCGGCATGGCACTGGGTCTTGCGCAGCAGGTTGCGGTGCGGCGACTGCACGGGAAAAGTGGAATGGGGCACCGGATAGGGCAGCGCCTTGGCCCGTTCCGCCGCCGCCTTCTCCGCGGAGGTGAAACGCACCTCGATCGTGTTGCGCCCCGCCTTCAGCAACGGCCCCACCGCCACCCGCAGCCGCACAAACATGTTGTCGGACGCCGCCGCCGGCCGGCCGTTGATGAACACCTCCGCCACCGTGTCGAGGCTGTCGCAGTTGAGGATGATTTCCGGGGCCGCCAGGAACGCCTTCGACACCTCAAAGGTGCGGGTGTACGACCAGTCGGCGCGCCCGACCCACTGCACGTCCAGTTCGTTGAGCCGGTCGTAGGGGTCGGGAATCCGCCCCGCCGCCAGCAGCGCGCTGTGGGTGTCGCCGGGCACCTGCGCCGGCACCGTCTCACGGCCGCCAACCTGGGCCAGGGTCCAGTCGCCGTTCAAGTCGATCATCTGGGAGGTCATGGAAGAGTTCCGTCTTGCGTATCACGATTATTCAGCCATCCCGTTAGTATAGCATGCCGCAAGCATGGCACCTTGACTCTTCCGCCATCAACCTGTATTATTCGGACATGACACTGACCCTCAAGGCCAGGGAACAGTTCGGCGGCGCCGCCGATTTCCTGTCCCTGCGCATCGACCCCCTCGCCAAGGGCTACCCGGCCCATGCGCACGATTACGTCGAGATTGTCATTGTCCTGGAAGGCAGCGCGTTGCACCGCATCGACCAGCGCGCCTACCGCCTGGCCGCCGGCGACGTCTACGTGCTGCGCGGCAACACCGTGCACGCCTTCGAGGACGCCTCCGACGATTTCCGCATCGCCAACCTGATGTACCTGCCGGACAAGGTCTGCTTCCCGCAGCCGCTGCTGCAGCAGCTGCCCGGCTACCAGGCGCTGTTCGTGCTCGAGCCGGCCCGGCGGCTGGAGGGCGGTTTCAAGTCGCGGCTCCGCCTCGACGCCTTCAGCCTGAAAAACCTTCTGGCCGGCCTGCGCCTGATGGCGGAGGAATACGCCGCCCGGAGCCCCGGTTATGACAGCCTGCTGCAGGCGCGGCTGCTGGAGCTGGTGGTGACCCTGTCGCGGGCCTATGAGAAATCGGACGGGGGCGGCGGCCGGCACCGGCTGCTGCGCATCGGCGAGGCCGTGGCCTGGTTGGAAGGCCACTACCTGGAACGGCTGTCCGTCCCCGAACTGGCGCGGCGCGCCACCCTCTCCGAACGCCAGTTCCTGCGCGTCTTCCGGCGCCTCTACGGCTGTTCCCCGGTGGAGCAGATCCTCAAGCTCCGGATCCGCCACGCCTGCGGCCTGCTGCGGAGCGGCAGGGTTTCGGTCGCGGCGGCCGCCCGCGCCAGCGGTTTCACCGACAGCAACTACTTCTCGAAGCAGTTCCGCCGCGAAACCGGCATGCCGCCGCGGGAGTTCCTGCGGCGCCACGCCCCGGCGGCCCGGCCTTGAGATCGGTCGCGGTCGCCTGCAATCGGTCGCAATCGACCGCAAACGGCACTTGGAGAAAGTCGTAACACGTGAAATCGTGAGGCGTGAGCCAGGAAGTTCACGCTTTCACGCGTCACGTTTCACAAATCGCCTCAGTCGTCCAGCAGGCCGGGGACCAGCCCGAGCGGCAGCGCCGCCGGCTGGGCGCAGCGGTGGGCAATCTCCAGGGTACGGCCGTCCTGCGAGGCGCGCTCGAAGGCCAGCATGACCTCCAGCACGTGCAGGGCGAGCTCGCCGGAACAGCGGTGGGGCCGGCCGGAACGGACGCCGTGGGCGAGGTCCGCCGCGCCGATGCTGCGGGAATTTTCGCGGTAGCCGTGGGAGAAGCCGAACGGCTGCCACTGGCCGCTGTCGGGCCGGAACACCTTGACGTCGCCGCCAAAGCCGTTGGGGTCCGGCACCTGCAGACTGCCCTCGCTGCCGTAGATCTCGATCGGCGAATGGCCGTGGGCATGCACGTCAAAGCTGATGCACACCGTGACCACCGCGCCGCTCTCGAAAATCAGCGTGCCGCTGTTGTGCGTGGGCACCTCCACCGGCAGCCGTTGGCCGAACTGCTGCGGACAGGTGGCAAGGCGGTCGGGAAAGCTCTTGACGGCCACCGCGGACACCGCCTTGACCGGCCCCAGCAGATGCACCAGCGCGGTGATGTAATAGGGCCCCATGTCCAGCATCGGCCCGCCGCCGCGCTCGTAGAAGAAGGCGGGGTTGGGATGCCAGCCTTCCGGACCGCGCCCCATCATGAAGGCGGTGCCGGCCAGCGGCCGGCCGATCCAGCCGTCGTCGATCACCTTGCGGCAAGTCTGCAAGCCCGCTCCGAGGAAGGTGTCCGGGGCGCAGCCCAGCCGCCGCTGCGCCTTGGCGGCGGCCTGGACCAGCGCGGCGCCCTCCTCCAGGGTGATGCCGAGCGGCTTCTCGCTGTGCACATGCTTGCCGGCCGCCAGCGCGGCGCGGCTGACCGCGGCATGCACCTTGGGAATGGTCAGGTTGACCACCAGGTCGATGTCCGGGCTGGCCAGCAGCTCGTCCACCGTCATCGCCGTGACGTTGAACTCCTTGGCGCGGGCCTTGGCCGCCTCGGCGTTGAGGTCGGCACAGGCGGCCGCCTCCAGCAGGCGGAACATGCCGCACCCCTTGAAATAGGCCGGGGCGATGTTGCCGCAGCCGATGATGCCAACGCGCATTTTGTCCATTTTGAAAACTCCTTCTTCGGTCGTCGATATCCCTCGATATCCCTCGATAACCATCGATAGCCATCGACGGCCATCGACGGTTATCGACGGTTATCGACCCCGGCAAGTCTCGCCAAAGCGGGCCGGCCGGTTATTTGTTGCCGGCGGCCAACTTGTTGCGGGTCAGATAGGTGTAGCTTTGGCCGATGCATTCGAACATGTCGCCGGCATAGGCGTCCGCCTCCACCACCAGCCACTGCAGAACGGCGGGATCGGCCGCGCCCACGATGCCGGGAATGTCGTTCTTGCCGGCGCCCACGGCGGTCATCGGCGTGTCGCGCTCGAAGGTGCCGTCCTTGATGTGCAGCAGCGGGCAGCGGCTGGCAAACTTCGCCACCATCTCCGGGGCGCGGTTGGCGCCGAAATTGGCCGCCCAGTAGGTGTCCAGCTCAAACGCCACCTCCGGGCAGAGCCCGGCAAAGACCTCGTATTTCAGCCGGCCGTCGGCCAGCCGTTCAAACTCCCACCAGTGGTTGTGCAGCAGCAGGGTGAGCCCGGCCTTGGCCAGCGGCGCGCGGATGGCCGCCACCGTGTCCGCGGTTTTGCGGATGGCCGCCTCGTCGGCAAAGTCCGGCGGGCCGAAACCGCCGATCACCAGCCGGGTGCCGAGCACGCCGGCCGCATCGATCACTTCCTGGGCGTTGGCCGGGCCGGCCCACGGCGAATGGGTCGAGGACACCGTCATGCCCAGATCCTTGACGATTTTGGCCACCTCCGCCGCGGTGAGGCCGTAGAAGCCGGCCGGCTCAACCCCCTGGTAGCCCATGGCGGCGACACGCTTGAGCACGCCGGGAAAATCCTGGGCGGAGGCGTCACGGAGCGAATAGAGCTGGACGGAAAGCGGTTTGGGGGCGGCCATGGCAGATTCCTGGTGGCAGACGGCTAATGGTATTGACAAAAACTACACGATGGAATAGAATATATTTCTATGCATGGTAAGCAAATTGGCCAAAACTACTATTTATTGACCGAAACCACCACGCGCCTCCCGGCCGGCCACGGCCCGGGGCCCGGGTTCGTTTCGTTCAACCACATCCGCCGCCTGGAGTCGGTCGGGTTCTTCCAGTGCCCGGCGGTGGCCGCCGTAACGCCGCTTGTGATCTCCCCCGGCCTTGAATATTTGGAACTGCTGACCACCGGGGTGGTGCGCGACGGGCCGGCCGGTGCCGAACGCGAATACGGGCCGGGCACCCTGTTCTGGCACCTGCCCGGCGAACCGACCGTCCACCGCACCCGCCCGGACGCCCCCTATGGCTGCCTGTGCGTGCAATTCGCGGTGACGGACGCGCGCCGGCGGGTGCCGCGCCGCACCGTGGCGGGGGACGCGGCCTGGGCCCGGGCACTGGCCGACGAGCTGTTTGCGGCCTTTCATGACACCCGCTGCGATCGCGACGCCCTGGCCCTCTACGCCTACGCCCGCCTGCTGTGGGCCGCCAAAACCGCGCCGGCGGAAGACACGGGGGACGCCCCGCCGGCGCCGCTGCGCCGCATCCTCACGCTGCTGGACACGCGGCCCGATTTGCTGGTGGCGGGCGTGGCCGAGCTGGCGGCGGCGGCCGGCATCAGCCGCTCGCACCTGCACCTGTTGTGCCGCAAGCACTGGCGGAGTTCGCCGCACCGGCTGCTGCTGGAACGCCGGCTGCAGGCGGCCAAGCGCCTGCTGGCGGGCGGGCGGCTGCCCGTGAAGGCTGTGGCCGGCGACTGCGGCTTTGCCAACGTCGAGAGCTTCTGCCGCGCCTTCCGCCGGCTGACCGGGCTGGCGCCCGGAGCCTACCGCAACCGCCACACCCGCCCGGGGTGATCCCCGGGGCTCGCCCCCATAAGCGCCAACATGTTTGTACTGCGTTAGTTCTACGTTGTTACAGGCCTGATTCGTGTGCGCGTTGTCGTTTTCGTGGTTGTCCATCGTACTCGATTCGATCACGACAACGAACACGACCACGACAACGATTTTTCTAATCTACAAAGTAAAATTAAGCTTGGATTATTCATGATTTGAACAGAAGGTAGCGAAGACCGCAAAGGGAATACCGCACAACCGCCAAGCCAGCCTTCGCTATCTTTGCTGCCTTCTGTTGCAAAATAAAAACGCCCCCTCGCTTGTTTGTGCCCTCTTTATGTTCGAAGTTCATGAATAATGCAGGTTAGGGGCGCGTTTCGTCCCGTAGGGACTGAATGAAAATAGGCAGGGGCTTCAGCCCCTGTTCCGAAAAAAGGAACGATGGCGTGCCGTAGGTACGCCGCGATTCGCCGCGTACCTGACGGCACGCGAAACCGGGGATGACAAAACAGGGGCTGAAGCCCCTGTCTATTCCCGCCCCGTCCCGCTGGGACGGGAAAACCGCAACCGTTGAGTTCTGCCAAACTTCATGTGGAGTGCGGCGCCTCGGCGCCGCACTCCAAAATTGAACTATATCATCCTACTCGCGGCAGATGCCCCCGGTGGGGCCCAATTTCAGCCCATAAAAAACCCGCCGTGGATAGAGTCCGGCGGGTTTTCTGCGTTTCGGCTAAGCCGAAGGCAACATCACTTCTTGACCGGCAGAATCTTGTAGACGCCGGTGGCGCACTTGGAGCAGCTGCCCTTGAGGGCGGGACGGCCGTTCTTCATCTTGACCTGCTTGGCATCCTTGATGTCAACCTTGGCCTTGCACTTCACGCAGTACGCTTTTTCCGCCATGTGATTCACTCCTCTTGCGTTGCCTAGCCACTGATCCCTCTGTTCCCCGTCCCGGAAGCCGGCTATATTGACCCCCGCTTGGCGAAGAACCCGCCCGGCACGTGCCGGACGTAAGCTTGGGAACAAGATATACCACAATCGCGAGATTTGGCAAGTGCGCACCGCAAAAAAAAATCCTCCCGCCCCCAAACGACTTTCCGACCAGGCTCTTTTGAGCTTGGCGCGCAACGTGTTCGACACCGAGCTTGAAGGTGTCACCGCCGTGCGCAACAGCCTGGGGCAGCCCTTCGTCGCCCTGACCCGGCTCTGCCTGCGCACGCTGGCCGCCGGCGGCAAACTGGTGCTGACCGGCGTCGGCAAGAGCGGCCACATCGGCCGCAAACTGGCCGCCACCCTGGCCAGCACCGGCTCGCCGGCCGTCTTCATGCACCCCGTGGAAGCGATGCACGGCGACCTGGGCGTGCTCGGCGCCGGTGACCTGCTGCTCGCCCTCAGCTACAGCGGCGAGACCGACGAACTGCTCGCCGTGCTGCCCGCCGCCAAGCGCCTCGGCGTCCCCATCGCCTCCCTCACCGGGGTGCCCGATTCGCGGCTGGCCAAGTGGAGCGACCTCACGGTGACCATGGCCGTGCCGCGCGAGGCCTGCCCCTTCAACCTCGCCCCCACCAGCACCACCACCGCCCTGCTGGTGCTCGGCGACGCCCTGGCCATCACCCTGCTCCAAGCCCGCGGCTTCGCCAAGCACGACTACGCCCTGCTCCATCCCGCCGGCGCCATCGGCCGCGGCCTCACCCTGCGCGTCACCGACCTGATGCGCACCGGCCTCCGCTTCCCCACCGTCCGCGCCACCACCCCGATCCGCGACGCCCTCGTCGCCATGACCCGCGCCCGCAGCGGCTCGGTCGCCATCACCGACCGCCGCGGCCGCCTGCTCGGCATCTTCACCGACGGCGACTTCCGCCGCCACGTCACCGAGGTGCCCGATCTGCTCCACCGCCCCATCGGCGACTTCATGACCGCCGGCCCGATCACCATCGGCGCCGACGCCATGGCCATTGAGGTGATGAAAATCTTGGAGACCCGCAAGATCGACGACCTGATCGTCACCGACGCCGACGGCCGCGCCCTCGGCCTGGTCGACATCCAGGACCTGCCCCGGTTCAAGGTGATGTGACTTCGGCATTCGACATTCAACATTTGCGGTGACCGCGCGCCCATGTTCAAGCCTGAATTCAAGCTGTTATGGGTCAACGTATTATGGGGCGTCATGGCCGCCTTTGCCGCGCTCCTGGCCGGCGCCATGCTGCTCTATCCCGACGCCACGGGGCATCCCGGCGGCTACCCGTTCTTCCACGAGTTCATCAGCGCCCTGGGCATGACGAAAACCCATGAGGGGGTGCCCAACCTGCTCCCCTGCATCCTGTTCAATGCCGGCCTGGGCGCCGCCATGCTGGCCCTGATCCCGTTCTGGATCATGCGGGCCGGCTGCCTCCGCGGCGGCCACTGGACCCGGGTGCCGGCGGTCCTTTGCTGCTGCGGCCTGTCCATCGGCATCACCGGCGTCGCCCTGACCCCCTACAACCTGCATCCGGACCTGCACAATTTCTCCGTCTACAGCGCCTTCGCCCTGATCGTCCCCGGCATCCTGATCATGCTGCTCTTCGCCCACCGCGACTACTGCGGCCGCACCTACCAGCTCGGCTGGTGCGCCGCCGCCGCCGGCATCCTGCTCGCCGAAGGGGTGGCGCTCGTCCTGGTCCGGCACGGCCAGTGGCCGGCCCGCCCCACCAACCCCGTCATCCAAAAGATCAACGTCACGGTGTTCATGCTCTGGGTGGCGGCCGAACTGGTCCTCTACCGCCGCCACCTTGCCAGGCGGCAAACCGCCCCCGCCGCGGCCGCTCCGCCGAATTAGCCCTGTCTATCGCAGAGTGGCGGGCGGCCCGCTACATTACCCGTTGCAAAGTGGCCGGGGGTGCCGGCCGCCGGTGCGGTCGTTGCCCAGCAGGAGATTGACCCCATGTTATCCCTCCGTTCCGCTTGCCGAGGCCTGGCAGTTGTGGCGGCCGCCCTGACCGTCGGCTGCAGCACGCCGCCGGCCACCACCCTGATCCGCTGCTGGAGCGACGGCAACGTCCCCGAGCCGGGGTACACCAAGATCTTGATCGCCAGCGCGCTGGAACGGGCCGACTTCCGGCGCCAGGCGGACGACGCCTTTTTGGCCCAGATGAAAAAGAGCGGCGTGGTGGCGGTGAGCAGCCTGGACTACGCCCCGGCCGACGGCCCGATGACCAAGGAAACGCTGACCCGGGCGGTCAAGGCCTGCGGCGCCGACGCCGTGCTGGTGCTGCGCCGCACCGGCATGGAAACCAACACCATCACCACGCCGGGCAAGGACATGCCGCCGGCCGGCAGCCCGCTGTACGACCACTACACCGACGCCTGGGGCAAGCATTATGAGCCGCCCACGGTCGAAGTGCAGGAAATCGCCACCGTCGAATGCCGGCTCTACGGCGTGCCCCAAAAGACGGTCGTGTGGACGGCCACCTGCAAGGTGGTGAATCCGGCCCAGGCCCCCAACCTCGCCGCCGATTTTGCCCGCCTCATCACCGAGGGGCTGGTGAAGGAACGCCAAATCCGGCCGACCCTGAAACAGTGACCGGACCCCGGGGCCGGTTGGCCGCGACCGCTTGACAGGCGGCCAGCGGCGGCTATGGGTAACCGGTTTGAGCCAACCCCAGAACGGAACCGCCCGCCGCATGCCCCCTGACATCGCCACCGCCGAAATCGCCCGCCGCCGCACCTTTGCCATCATCTCGCACCCGGATGCCGGCAAAACCACCCTCACCGAGAAGCTGCTGCTCTACGGCGGCGCCCTGCACCTCGCCGGCTCGGTGCGCGCCCGCAAGAACCAGCGCTCCACCACCTCCGACTGGATGGAGCTGGAAAAGCAGCGCGGCATCTCCGTCTCCTCCACCGTGCTCCAGTTCGAGTACGGCGGCTGCGTGGTCAACCTCCTCGACACCCCCGGCCACAAGGATTTCTGCGAGGACACCTACCGCGTGCTGACCGCCGTGGACAGCGTGGTGATGGTCATCGACGCCGTCAAGGGGGTCGAGGAACGCACCCGCAAGCTGTTCGAAATCTGCCGGCTCCGCCACATCCCGATCTTCACCTTCGTCAACAAGATGGACCGCCCGGCGCGCACCCCCCTCGACCTGATGGACGAGCTGGAGAAGGTGCTCGGCATCGCCGCCTTTCCGGTCACCTGGCCGATCGGCGACTCCCACGACTTCCGCGGCGTCTACGACCGCCTGTCCCACCAGGTCTACCAGTTCGAGCAGACCGAGCACGGCGCCCACAAGGCCCCGGTCCGGGTCTCCGGCATCGGCGATGCGGCGTTCAAGGACCAGATGTCCCCCGAGGTCTACGCCGCCTGGCATGAGGAAGTCGAAATGCTGGCCCTGGCCGGCGAAGAGTTCGACCTCGCCAAGGTGATGAGCGGCCAGATCACCCCGCTCTTCTTCGGCAGCGCCATCAACAACTTCGGCGTCCAGCATCTGCTGGACTATTTCGTCAAGTTCGGCGCCCCGCCGGCGCCCCGCCGCGTCGGCGAGCAGGTCATCGACCCGGCCACCCCCGCCTTTTCCGGCTTCGTCTTCAAGGTCCAGGCCAACATGAACCCGCGCCATCGCGACAGCCTGGCCTTCGTCCGCGTCTGCTCCGGCCTGTTCGAGAAGGACATGACCGTGCCCGACCCGCGCAACCCGGGGCGCACCATCCGCCTGGCCTACCCCCAAAAAATGTTCGGCCAGGAACGGGAGTCGGTGGAATGCGCCTATCCCGGCGACATTGTCGGCCTGGTCAGCCACGGCGATTTCCGCATCGGCGACACCCTCACCACCACCCCCGGCCTCGAATACCACGAGATCCCGCGCTTTCCGCCGGAGGTGTTCTGCTACATGCGCAACCCCGTGCCGTCCCGTTACAAGCAGTACCGCGAAGGCATGGACCAGCTGCTCGCCGAGGGCGTCATCCAGGTCTTCAACCAGCTGGACGCCCCCGGCACCGCCCCCGTCCTGGGCGCCGTCGGCCAGCTGCAGTTCGAGGTGGTCCAGTACCGGCTCAAAACCGAGTACAACGCCGAATCGCTGCTCGAGCCGGCCCCCTACAGCCACGTCCGCTGGTTCGCCCCCGGCACCCGCAAGGACCAGCTGGGCAGCCTCTTTCTCGGCACCGGCGTCAAGCTCGCCACCGACATTGCCGGTGCCCTGGTCATCCTCTTCCCCACCGAGTGGAGCATCGGCTATTTCAAAGAGAAAAACCCCGACTTCGAGCTCCACTCCGTCTCCCCCGCCGACCGCGCCCGCATCGTCCACAGCGTGTGAGGCCGCAAAATTAGGGGAGCCCGCGTGCTGTAGCCGCGGCTGTGTCAGCCGCGCGCTGGAGTTTGGCGAAACTCAACGGTTGCGGTTTTCCCGTCCCAGCGGGACGGGGCGGAAAATAGGGGTAGGGATAGGGCTTTCGCCCTACCCCTCCCTCCGAACCGGACAGGCGGATTTCCCGCATCCGGCTCTCCAGTTGACGGTTGTCCTCTCTACGAGGGTTGGCATTCCGAAGCGCGAC
>JBAZJM010000062.1:0-17952 GCA_041651315.1 Lentisphaeria bacterium
AAGCCTTTGGCATAATAGGGGTTGCGCTCATCGACCAGGGTGTTTTGGGGGGAGCAGCCCGTCGGCAGCACGCTGCCGAACGCCGCCAGCAGCGTCAGGACCAACCCCCCCGCCAACCGCCAACCCCGGTGTTTGGAATCACTTGCAAACATGAGTGTAACAATAACAGCCCGGACGCCGCATACAACCCAAGGCGGACATGGCGGGCGCCCCCCCCTCAGCCAGGCGGCGGGCACGGGGGCCCGCCTCTACGCGCCGGGGGGGCCGGCGGCCCGCTCGCCGAAAATGGCGGTGCCGATGCGCACCAGGGTGGCGCCTTCGCGCACCGCGGCGGGGAAATCATCCGACATGCCCATCGACAGTTCGGGCAGCGCCACGCCAAACTCGCGGGCCAGCCGGTCGCGCAGCTCCCGCAGGCCGCCGAACACCCGGCGCAACACCGGTTCGGGCGCGTCCAGCGGCGCCAGGGTCATCAGCCCCGCACAGTCCAGCTGCGGACTCCGCAACGCCAGCTCCAGCAGGCGCGGGGCGTCCGCCACCCCGGCGCCGCTTTTGCTGGCTTCGCCGGAGATGTTGATTTCCAGGAGGATGTGCGGCTGGCGTCCCTCCTCGGCGGCGATCCGGCCGAGCCGCTCGAGCAGCCCCGCGGAGTCGACGGCATGAATCCAGGCCGCCGCCTGGACGGCCGCCCGGACCTTGTTGGCCTGGAGCTGGCCGATGAGATGCCATTCGATGTCGCCGGGCAGCGGCCCCACCTTGTCGCGCAACTCCTGAACCCGGCTCTCGCCGAAACGGCGCTGGCCGGCCGCATAGGCCTCCGCCACCGCCGCCGCCGGCCGCGTCTTGGAGACGGCCAGCAGCTTGACCGTGGCCGGATCGCGTCCGGCGGCCTGCGCCGCCACGGCAATCCGCGCCTGAACCTCCGCCAATTGCGCCGCGATGGTCATGCCGTCACCCTCCGCTTCTCCGCCAGCCAGCGGGCAAAGGCCAGGTCGGCGGGCACCCAGTCCAGGCCGGCCATCTGCCGCAGCGTGAACCAGCCCGTGCCCTGCCCTTCCCGCGCACACGGTTCGGCGGCGGCCGGCAGGCGGGCCTTGAGAAACCACAAGCGGAGGAGCGGGCGGCCGGGTTCGCGGATCTCCTGCCGCCGCAGGACGCGGATGGGGCCGGCCGGACAGACGTCCAGCTCCTCCTGCAGTTCGCGCCGCAGGCAGGCGGCCAACGTTTCCCCGGCCTCACGCTTGCCTCCGGGAAATTCCCAGCGTCCGGCCTGACGGCTGTCCGGGGGACGTTGCGCCAACAAGAACCGCCGGCGGCGGGAGATGACGGCGGCGCAGACATCCACTACGTCAGACACATCAGCCACGGGATTTTCCCCCCGTAAAAACAGCAAACAAAAAGCAGAAAGCAGAAATTAAGGCCGGGTTTCCCCGTTTCTGCTTTCTGCTTTCCCAATTTCTGCTTTGGGTCAGCGGGTGCCGATGACGAACTCGCAGCGGCGGTTCTTGGCGTGCTGCTCTTCGCTGGTGGCGCCGGCCACGGCGGGTTTTTCCAGGCCGTAGCTGATGGTTTCCAGCTTGCCGTCCTCAACGCCCAGGCTCACCAGGTATTCCCGGACCGCCAGGGCCCGGCGCTCGCCCAGGCCGCGGTTGTACTCGGCGGTGCCGCGTTCATCGCAGTGGCCTTCGATGACCACCACGTACTCGGGATTGTCCTTCATGTACTGGGCCACCGCCTCGACCTTGGCCTTCTCGCTGTCGCCAACCGCGGAGCTGTCAAAGGCGAAATAGACCACGCTCTCCATCCGGCCCTTCTCATTGATCTGCCCCTGACGCGCCGGCAGGCCGCCGGCCGCCCCTTCGCTGCCCGGGCCGCCCGCCCCGAGATCGCCGCCGGGGCCGCCCGGCAGCCCGAGATCGGTGGAGGTGCTGGTGGTGGGCAGGGTGCTCTTCTTGCCCCAGGGCCACATCTTCTTGCAACCGGTACCGGACAGGGCCACGCCGGCCGCCAGGGCCGCCACAACCAGAACGCGGGTCAACTTCGTCATGTGAGGAGTCTTTCCTTTGGGGGTGAATTGAAACTTTGTACGGCGATGGACAAAAGACGACATCTTGTAGGGAACTTATTTCTCCAATTGCCGGAATCAAACTGGTTTTGCCGAATGAAGCCACCATATTACAAATATTGACTGGGCATCCCCTGTCGCCCGGCCAACGTCCCCCAAACCGTGGAGGGGGAAAGCCTCCTCCATCCCAACCGCCACCTGGAATGACGTGCCAGCCTCCCCGACCACCACCACCGCCGTCCCCGACACGCTCCGGCCGCTGATCCTGCTGGCGGAGGACGAGGCCGCCCTGCGGCGGCTGCTCGCCCGGTTGCTGGCGCTCAATGGCTTTGACGTGATGGAGGCGGGGGACGGCGCCGAGGCGCTGCAACTCATCGCCGCCCGGAAACGCTTTCCCGACCTGCTGATCACCGATGTGGTCATGCCCCGGATGGGCGGCCTTGAGCTGGCCGTCGAATTGCGCCTGACCTGTCCATTGCTGCCGGTGCTCTTCATCTCCGGTTATGCCGACAGCGTGTTCCTGGGCTCCGAGGAGTTGCGGAACGGCACCTTTTTCCTCTCCAAACCGTTTCCGCCCGACACCCTGATCAACCAGGTCCGGCAGATGTTTGCCGCCGCCAATAACAGCCGCGGCGCGGCCAGCTGACGCCGCAACCGACCATGCGAACCGGGACCCCACTGATGACGCTGGCCGGAGTCTGGGTTCTGGTCTTGGTCCTGGCCCTGGCGGCGAAAGGTGCCGGCGCGGCCGAACCGCCGCCGGCCGCCATGGCGGGGGGGCTGCAGTTGCCCGCCCGCACCCATGGCGCGCACCTTGAGGTCTGGCGCAACAACGGCTGGCACTCCCTGTTCATCGCCGGGGTCAACCTCGGACAGGCGCTGCCGGGGCGCACCTTCGGGCAACCGCCGAAGGAGGCGGCCGTCTACCGCCGCTGGTTCACCCAAATGCAGCTGCTGGGCATCAATGCCGTGCGGCTCTATTCCCTCGGGCATCCGGCTTTTTACCAGGCGTTGCGCGCCCACAATCTGGCCCATCCGGAGCAGCCGCTGTGGCTGCTGCAGGAAGTCTGGCCCGAGGAAAACCCCGCCGGCAACGATTACCTGGCGCCGGGCAATCTCCAGCCGTTCCTTGATGAAATCCGCCGAAACGTGGACGCCCTGCACGGCGCCGCCGACATCCCGCGCCGCCCCGGGCGCGGTTGGGGCCGTTACACCGCCGACGTCTATCCCTGGCTGCTGGGCTGGCTGGTGGGGCGCGAACTGGAGCCCTACGAGGTCGCCACCACCGACCGCCACCACCCCGGCTTCCACCACGCCGGCCGCTTTCTCGCCGCTCCCAACGGTTCGCCCACCGAAAACTGGCTGGCCCGGTGCATGGACCAGCTGGTGGAGCGCGAAACCCGCCGCTACGGCTGGCAGCACCCCGTCGCCCTGGTCTCCTGGCCCACCCTGGACCCCGTGGAGCATGCCAGCGAAACCACCCGCGGCCAGCCCAAGGCCGACGAACACAACGACAGCGCCACCGTGGACATCCGCCACTTCCGCGCCGGGCCCGAACTGCGCGCCGGCTTCTTCGGCGCCTACCACATCTATCCCAATTACCCCGAGTTCATGAACCACGAGCCGGCCTACGACGATTACCGCGACCCCCTTGGCCGGTTGCGCTACGGCGGTTACCTGCGCGAATTCCTGGCCCGGCACCGCGGCATCCCCGCCGTGGTCGCCGAGTTTGGCCTCGCCACCGGCCTGGGCTATTCCCAAACCAGTCCCGACGGCTATTCCCATGGCGGCCTGTCCGAGGAGGCCCAGGGCCGCGGCGTCGCCCGGCTGCTGCGCGCCATCCACCGCGAGGGCGCCGCCGGCGGCGTGGTCTTCGAATGGATGGACGAGTGGGCCAAGAAGACTTGGATCACCGCACCCTACATGATCCCCTACGCGCGTCACCCCCTGTGGCACAACGTGGTCGACCCGGAACAGAACTACGGCCTGCTCGCCACCGAGTGCGCACCGCCGCCCGCCGCGCCGCAACAGGTTTTGGAGGGAACCGGCCGCCTGCACCGGCTGGAACTGCGCGCCAACGCCGCCTTTCTTTTCCTTGATTTCGAATTTGCCGGCCCGCCCCCGGATTGGCGCACCGAAGAATTGCTGATCGGCCTCGACACGTATGCCCGCGACCGCGGCGAGACCCGTTACCGCCCCGACCTGGCCGCCACGCCACCGCCCTCCGGCCTGGAATTCCTGGTCCGCCTGGCCGGCCCCGACAACGGCCGGCTGCTGGCCAGCCCCGCCTACAACCTGGGCACCTACCATTTCGCCTCCGCCCCCGGCGGCGACGGCCGCTTCGAGGAGATCCGCCGCCCCATCCGCGAACCGCGCCTCACGGCCGACGGCCGGTTCTTTCCCGCTGATTTCGAGGACGCCAGCCGCTTGCGCCACGGCGCCTTCGACGCCAGCCTGCGCACCCTCAACAACTGGGTGGTGGACGGCAACCGCCTGCATCTGCGCCTGCCCTGGGCCCGGCTCAACGTCACCGACCCCTCTTCTCATCACGTCCTCGACGAGCCGCGTCCGTTCAAGCAACGGCCGGCCCTGGGCCGTGACGAGCTCCGGGCCGTGGCCACCGACGGCTTTGTCGTCAGCGCCGTGCTGGCCGCCAAGGACCGCCCCGAGGTCGTCGGCCGCCTGCCGGCCGCCGGCCGCCCGACGCCGCCCCCGTTCCTTTGGCCGGGCTGGGATCGCCCCCCCGACTACCAGCAACGGCTCAAGCTCGGCGCCCCGCACCTGCGCGCCGCCATCGCCGAAGTGACAGCCGCCGCGGAACCGGTGAAATGATGCGTAACCCGTGACGCGTGATGCGTGACAGCAGCGGTTTGGGCCACCCCTTTTCGACTGCAATCGGCCGCAATCGACTGCGGTCGACCGCTATCGATACGGCTTCCCTCCCCTTGATTCTTCCCCCCCGCCGGCTATGGTGCTCGACTGGTCGCAACGGGGCGTAGCGCAGTCTGGTTAGCGCGATTGCTTTGGGAGCAATAGGTCGAGAGTTCGAATCTCTCCGCCCCGACCATCCTTCGCGCCCATCGTTGCAAACACGATTTCTCCCGGAGCCGCGGAGTTCACGGGGAAATCAGGAAGCGCCGAGTCCCAGGCTTCCCGTCTCACACTCTGGTTTTCCGCTTGGCGATTTGTAATTTCCTATTTTAAAACTAAGTTTCTTGGAAAATTATGATATGAATTAGGATATTAGGCATGCAGGCCACCGCCATCATCCAGGATTTGCGCCGCCGGATCGTCACCGGGGAATATGCGCCTGGGGCACAGATCCCGTTGCGGCAGAGTTTGCTGGAGATGTACGGTGCCAGCAAGGGCACGGTCCAGCAGGCGGTCAACCACCTGCTCAAGGAAGGGTTCCTGGAAGGGCGCGGGTCGAAGGGGATGTTCGTGCCGGCCTGTCCGCCCCACCGGTTCCAGATCGGCATCACCTTTCCCGCCGTCAAATCCGACCGGAATGTTCCCTGGGACTCGCTTTGGCAGGCGTTGGAACAGGCGGCGGCGAGCTTCCACGCGGCCGACCCGCGCTATACCTTCAAGATCTATTACGGCATGGGCATCAACCAGGACGAGGAGACGAAGCGGGAGCTGTTGGAGGACATCCATGGGGACCGGTTGGCCGGCCTGCTGGTCCTGGAGCATGCCCGCATCTTCACCCTGCTGCGTCAGGAACTGCTCAAGGTTCCGGTGGTGATCTTTGTCGAAGCCGAGGCTGCGACTCCCGCCAAGCCACGGCCGGTGGAGCTGTCCCACGATTACGTCCAAATGTTCAAAATGGCCGTGGACCATCTCCGGTCCCGCGGGCGCAAGCGCATCGCCGTGGTGATGCAGGCGGAGTTGCCCACCGACCGGCTGCCCAAATTTCGCAAAATCCTGCGCAACGCCGGGGTCGTCACCCGCCCGGAATGGATGCAGGGGGTTTGCCTGTGCCAGGAAAGCATTCCGTGGACCGCGAATGTGGTAAGAGGGTTATTCAGCACCAATCTCAAGGAGAAGCCGGACAGCCTGATCATTGTGAATGAAAACTTGACGGCGACGGCGGCGCGCGCCTTGGTGGAATTGGACTTGGTTCCGGGGCAGGACGTTGACGTGGTGTCCCACGGCAACTTCCCGGCTGCCGGTGATCCGCCCAAGGGGGTGCTCCGGATCGGGTTCGACGCTGGCGAGGGGCTGGCCACCGCGATCAAGCTGATCACCCGCGCCCGCCAGGGCCAAACCGTTCCCGGCCGGACCACGCTGGGGGCCGCCTGGGATCCGCAGACCGGAAAGGAGACCCCGTAACCGCAGGCCCGCAGCAAACGCTTTTCCCTCAGTCCATGTCCTTAACCCGTTTCACCCCAAGGAGAGTCACCTCATGATCCGCAACTCAGTCAACGTCATCGAGAAAAAGCGTGCCGTCGCCAGTGTCCGTGGGCTCGCCCTGTTTGCCGGCCTGCTGCTCGCGTCGGCCAACACACAGGCCGCTTTCTCTTACACCACGGCCAATGGCACTGGTGCCGATGTGTACGTCTTCAATGAAAACGGCGACAAAAAAGGCGAAAATTTCAATGGTGCCGACAATGGATACCTGAGCGTGGTGACCTACAACAGCAACTGGTCCAGAAAAACCTATTTGCGCTTTGACACGGCGGGTTTGACGGGAACCGTCCAGACCGCTTCGTTGCGACTGGATTTCGTAAATGTTGGATCCGCCACGACCCTCAACGTGTATGGCTTGAACGACAGTGCCTCCGGCCAGAATTGGGGGGAAAGTGCCATTACGTGGAACAACGCGCCGGGCAACGACACCTCCTCCAGCACGGGCATGGATGCCGGCAGCACGACGCTCCTGGGATCGTTCGCTGTAAACGGCAACGGCTTTGCCAACCTTTCCGCCGCCAGCCTGGCAACGTTCTTGAATGCCGACACGGATCATTTGGTGACCTTCATTCTGGTGCCGACCGCGGGAGTGAATGTGCAGGCCTATTCCAAGGATGTCACGGTGGCCACCTCCGCCATGTATCCGACCCTTAGCGGGACGGTTCCGGAACCGGCCAGCGCCCTGATCCTGCTGGCCGGCGCCGGCAGCCTGGCGCTGGGCCGGCGTCGGCGTGACGGCCGGTAAGCTGGATTATCCGCTCCGGTGGCCGTATCTTTGACGATACGCTTTTTGAGCCCCAACGGGGCGGCAGGAACCTAGCCCAGGGCAACGCCCTGGGGCGAGAAAATAAAGATAAGTGCGCCCTGAAGGGGCAATGGAATTCCCCTTGCCCTTTCAGGGCGGCGAAAAAATACAGAGGGTGCGTTTTCCCCAGGGCGGTGCCCTGGGCTATTTTCCCCGGCCCTGTTGGGGCGGAAGATGACAGCAGGAACCGTACCCGCTTCAGCCTAACGCAGGAGACACGCTCATGACGACAGCACAGGCAGGTCAAATCAACGGCGGCGGCGCCGGCCGGTGGCCGGTTCCGGCGTTCACGTTGATCGAGTTGCTGGTGGTGATCGCCATCATCGCCATCCTGGCCTCCATGCTGCTGCCGGCGCTGGGCAGTGCGCGGGAGACGGCCAAGCGCGCCAGCTGCAACGGCAACCTGAAACAGGTCGGGGTGGCGTTGGCGATCTATGGGTCAGACTACGATGATTATCTGCCCCAGTTGCACTCCAATTGGACAAACCCGTTCTGGTACGATTTCCTGTCGTCGACCCTGCCCCCCGGCAAGGTCCATCACCTGTCGCCGTGGGGCAGCGCCAACACCAACAACGCGGTGTTCTTCTGTCCGTCGGAGACCATCCACCACCCCAGCACGATCGATTACGGCATCACCGTGGAACTGCTGAAGTTTGGCGCCTATCCCAGCGATCCCAGTCCCGGCAAGATCAACGGCATCACCAACCCGTCCGGGCGGGTTTCCGTCTCCGATTCGCGGCAGCCCAATGACGAGGGGACGGCCTGGTGGGGGTCCTTCTTCGTCGTGGGGGCGCTGTTTGTGACCGGGCAGCAGGCCACTCAGGCCGCGCCCATGCCCAACCCGCCGCGCCACAAGAACGGCATGAACTTCCTGTTCCTGGATGGCCACGTGACCTGGTACCCGATCAAGGGGCCGTATTCGGCGTTTTCCCCCTTGTTTCTCGGGCCGTGAAACGGCAGCCCCAACACCATCGAGACCAGGCAGGAATGCCTGGCCGACGCTCATCGCAGGCAAGAATGCCTGCGCCACGCTAACCGCCTGCCGTGCTGATGGCCGGAGCGGACGGCCCAAAACGTGGGGCAGGCATTCCTGCCTGCCAGGGACGCACCGTACCACCAAGGAACCAACGATGTACAAATGGATGATCAATTTCACGGCCTTTGTGCTGGCGGCGGCAGGCGCGCTTGGCGGCGAGAAAAAACTGTATGCCTGGGAGGAAGACCTGGGGCTTCCCGATCCCGGCTGGCGGTTTGAAATCGGCGCCGAATTTCCCGGCGCCGCCGGCCGGGTGGCGATGGCGCCACGCTCGGCGGCCGCCTCCGACCATATTTTGGTTCTCGACGCCGACTTTACCCATGGCGGCGGGTATGTGGGTGCCGGCAAGACCTTCGCCACCTCCTTGGAAATCCGGGAGTTGCGATTCCAGGTGAAGACACCGGCCCGGAAAATCGGCCTGCGCCTCGGTGACGCCGGCGGCCAGACGCATCAGCAATACATCTCCCTGAGCGGCGACCCGAAGGCCTGGCAACCCATTACAGTCAAGACACTTGGCGGGGCGCCGGCCGCTGGCTTCATCCACTGGGGCGGCGCCAACAACGGCGTGGTCAAACAACCGCTCCGCTCTGTCATGTTCGTCGCCGGTAACGGCGAGGCGGCCGGCCAGCGGTGGCAGACACAGATCCGGCAGATCACCTGGCTCACCCCCACCGCCCCTCGTGTCCGCTTGAAAGCCAAACCCCTGGCCTTTTGGCTGACGCCGGGCAGCCGCGAACCCCTGAGGCTGGCCGTGTCAGCACTTCCCGATGACCGCGTCGTCCGCTTTGCCTACACCGATTACCAGGGCGCCCCGGCCGCCGGGGGTACCCTGGCCGTGGCCGCCGGGCAGCAGGCCCTCACCGTGCCGCCGCCGCGGAAAAACGGGTATTATGACCTGGCCATTCCCGAGCTTGGCCTGACCGCCGGCGTGGTGGTCCTGCCGCCGTACGCGGGGGAACCGGACCCGTTTTTCGCCATTGGCAGCATGTTCACCTGCTTCGGCGGCAGCTTTGACGATGACGCCGTTGTCGACTCGTATTTCCGTCTGCTGCGCCGCAGCGGGATATGCTGGGCCCGCGACGCCATTCCCTGGATGCGGCTGGAATGGGAGCGCGGCCGCTTCGACTGGGAGATCCGCGGCAGCAACGGTGACGACATCCGCCGCCTCGGTGCCGAAAACCGGATCAACATGCTGGATTTCTTCCAGGAGGCGCCGCCGTGGACCGGCTCGGTCGACAGCGCCACGGAAAAATATCCGTACCCCCGCGACCTGACCGCCACCGCCGATTCCTGGGTCAACATCATGCGGCACTGGAACCGCTGTGGCGCGTTGGAAATCTGGAACGAACCCGACATCAGCCTGGGTGCCGGCCTGCCCGGCGACCACCTCTGCGCCGTGCAGAAGACCCTCTCCTATGCGTTTCGGGCGAACCGGATTCCGACTGAGCTGGTGGGCGGCGTGTTCACCGGCACCTGCATTGATCCGGGATTTATCGGTATTTATCTGGACAACGGCCTGCTGGACGACTCCGACGCCTTCAGTTTCCACAACTACGAAACCCCCGACCGGCTGGCGCCGCTGGTGGCCAAGTTCCGGCACTTGTTCCGGGATTCCGGCAAGCAGGAGATCCCGCTCTGGATCACCGAATGCGGCAAGCCGTGGCCCGCCGGCACAGAGAAGGCCGGGTTGAGTGACGACCAAGCCAGCGCCTTCGGCATTGTCATGAAAGCCGTCGAGGCCAAGGCCTGCGGCGTGGCGAAATATTTTGCCTTCATCTATCCCTATTATGACGAAGGCCTCAACAATTTCGGCATGGTCGACAAGAACCAGGCCCCGATGCGCTCCATGGCCGCCTATGCCTGGTGCGCCTCGGCGCTGAGCCGGAAGCAGTACATCGGCGATCTGAAGGGGGTCGATTGTGCTTATGCGCGGGTCTTCTCCGACGGCCACGAAGCGGTGGCGGTGCTGGGGGCGCCGGCGCCCGCGGCCACGGTCACCCTGCCGGTCGGCCTGGACATCAGCCGCATCGCCGGTGCCGACGGCCGTGCGCTGTCCGCATCCGGCAACCAGTTGCGCCTGGACAACGAACCGGTCTATGTCTTTTGCCGGCCTGCGGCGGTGGCACCGTTCCTGAACACCGACACGGTTTCCTTGAAACTACTGACCGCGGCGCAAGGCTATCGGTCGCGGCCCCGCCAGGCACGGCCGGTGGTGTTCCAGCCGGATCTCAATTTGCGGGAGTATCTCTATACCATCTACGGTTACCGGATCGACCACCCGGCGCAGACCCAACTGGCGGTGAAGATCAACAATCTGTCCGACCAGCCGCTGACCGTTCGGCCCGTGGTCAGCACCGTTCCGGCGGCGGGGCTTGCCGGCCTGAGCGAAACGCCGGTCACGATCCAGCCGCGGTCGTTTGTCCGCCTGGCCTTCACCGCCGACATTCGCGACGCGCTGAAAAAAGCCAAGGCCGTGAAAGTCACGGTCGCCGACCGCGACAATCAGGCCACCCCCTTGGTGTTTACCCTGTTGGACGGCAAGAAGGTGTGTGTTCCGGCCGTGCCGGCCGTGGCCGCCGATCAGACCTTCGATCCAACGCAAGCGGGGGGAAAAGGCTGGACCGACATCACGTCCTGGCGCAACTGGGGGCCGGGCCAGGGGCCGAGCCGCATCCAGGCGAGATTCCGCGTCTGCTGGACGGCTGACACGCTCCAGCTTCAGGTACGGGTCGAAGACAACACCTATTGCCAGCCCCAGCCGATCCACGATGCCTGGCAGGGTGATTCCATCCAGGCGGCCTTCTACCGGGTGAAGCCGGGCGTCGAGCAATTGAAGGCCACTGAAATCACCGCCGCCCAAACCCCGGCGGGCCCGGAAATTTTCTGCCATGAGAGCGTCAGCGGCAAGACGGGACTGCTGAAGGCGTCCAAGCTCCGGTTTTATGCCAAAGGCAACCAGTGTCTGTACGTGATTGACTTGGACGCCAATGAGATGGACCTTGGCCGGCTGGCCACGGGGACCGAGGTGGCGCTGTCGATCCTGGTCAACAGCAACGAAGGCGCGGGGCGCGAAGGTTACCTTTACTGGGGCGACGGCATCGGCCTGAGCAAGAACCCCAAGGAACTGAACCGGGTGAAATTGGGACGGTAATACGGCCGGATTCACCATAAATGGCCACCATGTCGGCACTCAAGGTGAGACAGGCAATCTTGCCTGTCCTGGCCTTCCGCAGGGTTGCGGCGCGACGGACGTCCCCGGTCCGCCCGAGGCCGGCCGGCTCCCGACCTTGAAATAAAACCGACTCCGCCTGAAAGAGTTTGAATTTTGAACCGGAGGCCGCAGAGGTCACAGCGACGTTTTTCTCCGTTCTCTCCGGATTCCCCCTGTTCAATTTTCCGAGGAAAAAGCATGAAACCCGGGTTTGTCTTGGCCCTCTTGGCAACAATGGTCGGTGGCGCGTTGTTGCT
This sequence comes from Lentisphaeria bacterium, assembly GCA_041651315.1. Lineage (GTDB taxonomy): Bacteria > Verrucomicrobiota > Lentisphaeria > Oligosphaerales > CAITYL01 > CAITYL01. The sequence goes on from JBAZJM010000062.1 coordinate 11,785, forward strand.
GTTGCCGCGGGCCTGGGGGGCGGCGGCTGGGGAGGGGGAACTGCCGCCTGGAACGGCGTTGTTCCTGGTCAATCCAAACTTTTTCAGCGAGTCGAACATTCCCCTCAAGGACGCTCCCGGCCAACCTGACCGTCCAGGTTGACGGGGGCCGGAAGTCGGCCGACGGCGGCTATTACTTCACGCTGTGGAAACTGTTGTTTGTCAAGGACGCCGCCTTTGTCCCGGACCCCCTCAAGCGGGATCTTGAGTTCAATCCGCAGCTCTTCCGGGATCAGGCCACGACTGCGGGGAAGGGGTATCAGGGGATTCCCACCTTGTCCCGGCCCAACCGCCGGGTTGTCCTGCGGTAGAGGCTGAAGCTGTTTAGGCTGCAGGCTGAAGGTTGGGAAAAAGGCCGGGGCGGCAAGAGCACACGGGCGGCGCGTTTCCTCACATGGCCTGTTCGGCGGGGATGACCAGCAGGCGCGGGATGCGCACGTGGGGCGGCTGTTCGAGCATGAAGCGCAGGCAGCGCGCCACATCCTCCGGCTCCAGCAGTTTTTGCATGTTGAGGGCTGTTTTGGGGTGGACCTTGAAATGGTCCTGCAAATGGCTTTCCGTCAGCCCCGGTTCCAGCACCGAGACTTTGACGGGCGTGCCGGCCACCTCCAGGCGCAGGGCGTCGGTCAGCGCCTCAATGGCAAACTTGGTGCCGGCATAGGCGCCGGTGCCGAGCCGCACCCGGGTGCCGAGGATGCTGGAGACGTTGACCAGGTGCCCGCCGCCCGCCGGCTTGAAGTGTCGCAGGAAGACGTAGGACAGCCGCAGCGCCGCCTCGAAATTGATCCGCACCATCCGGCAGGCGCGTTCCAAGTCCAGATCGTCGATGCCGCCGACCTCCATGACGCCGGCGCTGTTGAAGACCGCGTCGCAGCGGCCGAATGCCTCCAGGGCGGCCGCCAGCAGGCGGGGAGCGGTGTCCGGTTCGGTCACGTCCCCGGTGACCAGGACCGCTGCGGCGGCGGGGAGTTCCGCCGCCAAGGTCGCCAGCGCCCCACGGTTGCGGCCGTGCAGCACCAGCTTCATGCCGGCGCCCGCCAGTTCCCGCGCCGCCGCCAGGCCGATGCCGCTCGATGCCCCCGTGATTACCGCCACCTGTCCCTGCAAACTTATCATAGTCATGCTCCTTGGTCGTTGGGGAAACATAGCGCGGGTGGGCGGGGGAGGGGGGCGCGCCCCGCCGCCCACCGGCCATTTGCTTTTTGCTAAAAAGTATGCATGTTATCTAATAATGCAGAATGATTAAAATTATGTAGAATTAAAAACACGCCGAGTTTGTCCGTAGTCACCCCGCCCAATTCACCCACGCAACAAGGAGACACGCAGATGCAAACGACAAGCAAACCGACCCTGAACTGGCTGTTGACCGGCGGCTTGATGCTCGGTTTGGCCGCAACGTCCCCGGCAGCCGTCACCCGGATCGCCGACAGCTTCAGCCTGAACAGCACCCGCACGGCTGGCGCCGCGCTGGGCGGGTTGACCACGGAAGTCGGTGGCGCGACCTGGGTGGCGAGCAATTGTTCCTTCACGGCCAACGGTACGATCGCTTCCCCCACCGTCGGTTGGACCCAGCCTGACGCCCGCGTGGCCCTTGCCAGCATGGAACTAACCCCGGCCAAGGGCATTGTTACCTTTAGCGCGGACGTAAATCCCGCCAACAATGGTACTGAAGCTGACCCCAACGCTCAGCTTTGTGGGATTGCCTTCCTGTCAACTATCACGGATGGTTTTTGGGGGACGGAACCCTATCTCCTGCTTCAATACAATGGTAACTGGCAGTTCAATGTTAACGGCGCGATAGAGTCCTCTGGTCACATTTCTGATATTAGCGGGTTCCATACGCTGTCCATCAGTTATGACCCGGCCGCCAACAAGATTCGGGCCTCGGTTGATGGCAACACCGCTGGTTGGAGCGCGCTCGGCGAGTCGTACACCCCAACATTGGGCGCCGCTGACATCTATGTTCAATCGACGTTGCCCAATGCCACCGTCTTCCAGCAGTTCGACAACTTCGTGGTGACGGTGCCCGAGCCCGCCTCCCTCGGCCTTCTGCTGCTGGCCGGCGGCCTGCTGGCGGGACGCCGGCGTCATCGGAACTGAAACGTGAAAACGTGACGCGTGATTCGGGAGTGCTATATACTTTGGTTAGTTCTACTTTGTTAAATTGGAAATCGTCGTCGTTCTCGTGCTCGTCGTCGTCATCGAATCGAGTACGAAGGACGACAACGACAACGACGACGAGCACACGTATCGAGAATGTAACAAAGTAGAATTAGGCTGAAGGCCATTAAAATCTCATTCTAACGCGGTATAATGTCACCCATTCACGTTTCACGCGTCACGTAGCACGTCGTTCCGTCCGCCAACCGTCACGAGTTTTTCCCGCCCATGATTTACGACACCATAGCGGAAGCGATCGCGGCCGATATTCTCGCCGGCGCCTATCCTGAAGGCTGCCTGCCGCGGCGGGAAGAGTTGTGCGGGAAATACCAGGCCACCCGGGCCACGGTCCAAAACGCCGTCGACCTGTTGGTTGATCAGGGGCTGCTGAAATCGCATGGGCGGAACGGCACGCACCTCCGGCAGGATCTGGGCCAAAGCCTGACCTTTGGCATTGCCATCCAGGCCAGCCGGGCCCAGGACGACACCCTGTTCCTGATGATGGAAAAGGCGGTGGCGGCGCTGGCCCAATCCAAGGGGTTCCAGTTCAAGCTGTACCATGGCATCATGGACGCTCCCGAGGCCGGGGACACCCGGTTGCTGCTGGCGGACATCGAGGCGCATCGCCTAGGCGGCCTGATCTTGTTTTGGCCCTCGTCGGAGATGTTTGCGCGCTTCCACCGACCCTGGCTGCCGATCATCTGTACCATTGAAGATTTCCATTTCAAGGATTGTGATTACGTCTCGCTCGACTACAACTCGCTCGTCGACGGATTGCTGGACCAGTGCGAGGCGGCCGGCCGGCGGCGGGTTGCCCTGCTCGCCAACGTCGAAATGAATGCCGTCCACATCAACCATTTCCGTGCCGAGCTGGAACGCCGGCGCCTGCCGCTCCGGGAGGACTGGATCGTTGCCGGTTGCCTGTGCGAGAAGAGCCGGCGGTGGACGGAGCGGACGGTCCGCTTCATGCTCGAACACAGCCTGGCGGAGCCGCCCGACGCCCTGGTCGTGCTCAACGAACAACTGGCCCCCCACGCCATCCGGGGCATTGCCCACACCCCGCTCAAGCTGGGTCGCGACCTGCTGCTGGCCTCGCACTGCAACTTTTTCGGCCGGCCCGCCCGGGCGCCTTACGTCAGTGTCGGCTATGACATCGGCCGCCTGGTGGAAATGTATGTCGAGACGTTTTGCCGTCGCTACGAAACCGGCCGGCTCAGCGGCCGACTCGCCCTGCTGAAGGCGCAATGAAAGGGGCCATTCCCATGATGATCCGCCGGTTTACGCTGATTGAGCTGCTGGTGGTGATCGCCATCATCGCCATTCTGGCGTCGCTGCTGCTGCCCGCCCTGGGCTCGGCCAAAGAACGGGCGCGCCAGACCAGCTGTGCCGGCAATTTGCGGCAGCTGGGGCTGGCCACCCTGCTGTACGCGGAGGACTACAACGGCTGCTACTCGGTCCGCGACGAGCTGCAGCGCGGTTCCGGGCACTGGGCCGACCTGTCCGCCTGGGGCCGCGACCTGCTCTGCGTCGGCATGAACTGGAAAAACGAGCAGGGCCAATACAAGTTCTGGAATGCCAGCGGCAACGGCCAGTATCGGCCGCCGTTCGCCTGTCCGTCCTCCGGCAGCCGGCAATACGGTTCCGGTTCCTACAACGTCAACTCGGCCACGGTGTTCGCGGACATCGGCCTGTCGGGCAGTCCCGACGGCAGCACCTATCTGGCCCGGGCCTGGGGCGGCAACACCGGGGACGAGGTGAAGGGCGCCGTGGCGCGGATCGTCACGCCGGCCCGCACCTGGCTGTGGCTTGACGGCGACGGGTTCAACCCCGCCCTTCCCGACCACGCCTATGCCGAGAACCTCGGGTTCTATCCGTTCCCCTGGCGGGACAACTGGAACTTCCGCCACACCAACGCCATCAATGTCGTCCACTACGACGGCCACACCGAGAGCTACACCCACACCCGCGTGGTCGAGAGCTGTCCCTCCTCCCAGGACATGAACCACTGGTTCAAGCAGTGGGTCAGCGGGTTGTAGGCTGGAGAAACGGCATGGGCCCGGAAATCACCTGGCCTGCTGGTTCCTACCAGGTCACCGGACTACTTAATCACCGATCCGTAGATATGCCGCGTTAGGGTGAAAGTTTTAATTTAATGGCATTCCTGTGGGCACGGGCGTGTCGCCCGTGTGTGACGCGCCCTCACGGCAGGGTCGCACAACGTGGTGCAACCACGTTCCCACAGGGAAAAAAACAAGAAATGTGACAATGAGGTTCTTATGATGCGTTCTCTTGCTCTTGTGGCCGCCCTGGTTCCCGCCGTTGCCGCCGTTGCCGCCGAGGCGCCCTGCGAGGTGCGCGTGTTTGGCGACGCCCCGGCCGGCACCGTCAACCATGCCCTCGTCGGGGTTGCCCCGGGCGGCAATTACCACAGTTATCTCAAGCCCGAGGTGGTCCAGGCCATGGGTGGCATCGGGCTGAAAGTCGGCCGGCTGGAAGGCGTGACGGCCTCCTATGCGGAACTGTACGATCCCGCCACCGGCAAGTACGACTGGACGCGCCTTGACCGCGAGATCGAGGCCATGAGAAAGGCCGGCATCAAGACCCTCATCGCGGACCTGTATTACACGCCGAAATGGCTGGCGGCGAGTCCGGCCGCCGCCGACTTCTATGCCCGCCGCCCCGGCGATCTCAAGGCGTGGGGCAAGTACGTTTCAGACATCGTCCGGCACGTCAATGTCGAACGGAAGTACGGCATCACCTATTGGGAGTTTTGGAACGAACCGTCCGGCTGGCTTTTCAATCAGGACGGTGGCAACCGCGCCTTCTTTGAGCTTTATGCCGCCACCGCCAAGGCCATCAAGGCCGCCGATCCGGCGGCGCAGGTGGGCGGATTCGGTGACAACGCCAATTATCCGGAGCATTATCAGGCCTTTTTCGCCTTTGCCAAGGCCACCGGCGCGCCCATCGATTTTCTGACCTACCACTGGTACGGCGAGTGGGAGGCGAACGGCGAACGGCGGCCGGAGTTGTACTTCCAGTTCACCAAGGCCTTCGCCGACAGCTATGAGGCGGCCTTTGGCCGGCGCGTGCCGGTCTTCATCAGCGAATGGAATCTGAACGGTGAACGCGCCGACGGCACGCCCGCCCAGCATGCCGCCTTCCTGGCCGCGTCCCTGTTCTGGATGCAACAAAGCAGCCTGGCCGGGGCCTGTTTCTTCTGCGCTGAAAATTATAAGGATATGAAACGGGGGTTGCTGGATGGCCAAAACCGGCCGGTCGAGGCCGCCCGCGTGCTGGCGATGTTCGCCCGTCTGCCGGCCCAACGTGTTGACGCCCGCTGGAACAACCCGGAGTTCACCGTCTTGGCCGGCCGGGACGGCGGGAGGCTGGGGGTCATGATCTCGCGCAACAGCGCCGCCGCCGGAACGGCCACGCTGACCCTGAACCTCTGCGGTCTTGGCCAACCCGGCCCCCGCCCGGTTGAGGTCTGCGTCGAAGATGCCGCCAGCGCCGGGTTGCCAGGACCGTTGAAGACCTCCCAGGTGCGTACCGTGGAGGTGGCCAAGGACGGGACGGCCACCCTCCCCTTGGAAATGGCGGGGTATTCCGTTCTCCTAGTCACTCTCGGCCGGTGACCGGGGATGCATGTCCGTTCCGTCGTGGATTCTCTTGCGGTGCGCTGCGCGCAGAGTATCAATCACTGGCGGCGGGAGCTGCCAGCAGGAGACGGAATGGAACTCGCCACCCAAGGTGAGGCAGGCAATACGATCCCGATTCCGACCTCGATCCCGATGGCCTTCCTCATCCTCGCCCGCCATGGCAACCTCCTCCACGGGCGACACGCCCATAGCCATCAGGTTAAGGTTTTTTAAGGGTGCATTGACCGGTGTTCAGGCAGGGCCAACGGCCCGATTTTATAATAGCCTGGGGCAGCGCCCCAGGTTTGCGAGAAGGAGAAAGAAAGGGCTG